>NZ_JBFAYF010000054.1:0-67726 GCF_040681165.1 Actinoplanes sp. NPDC051851
GGGTGAGGCGGTGGCGCCGAGGAAGCCGGCGGCGAGGGAGCCGACGGGGGTGGGTGCGGCGTGCGGCTGGGAAGCAGTCCTCGATCCCGGAACACCAGCCCGTTCGCCGTCTCCGGCCCGCGGTGCACGGCCTGGCCGGGCGCGCCGGTCGCGGTTTTGGCTGGTGCTCAGGGGTGTGTCGAGCGGAGCGAGCCACCCCTGAGCACCAGCCAGGACGGTGGGGCGCGGCAGGGGGCCGGGAGGTGATCGGGTCGCGCGGCCCGGCGGTGGCCGCCTTTTGAGCGCGGCGGGTGGGCCGGCGAGCGTACCGGAGAAGTGGGGTCAGGAAGGCGGGGTGCAGCTGGAGCGCCAGACGACGGTGGCCGGGGCGCGTTCGGAGAGGGGGCCCGGGTCGTCGTCGAGGGCGAGGGCCATGGCGCGGTCGCCCATGTCGACGAGGGGGAGACGGACCGTGGTCAGGGCCGGCGTGACGTCGCGGGCGATCGGCATGTCGTCGAAACCGGTCACCGAGATCTGATCGGGAGCCGGGATGCCGCGGTCGCGGAGGGTCGCCAGGGCACCGACGGCCATCGAGTCGTTGAGGGCCATGATGGCGGTGAGGTCGGGGACCGTGTCGAGCAGTTCGGCGGTGGCCAGCGCGCCGCCGTCGCGGGTGAAGTCGGCGTGCACGACGTGGTCGAGCCGGACGCCCAGCTCGGTGGCGGCACGCCGGATGCCGGTCAGCCGGTCGGTCGTGGTGGTGAGCAGGCGGGGGCCGGCTATCACGCCGACCCGGCGGTGTCCCTGGTGGAAGACCCGGCAGCCCAGGTCGTACGCGCCCTGCTCGTTCGCCGGGAGGACCGCGCTGCCGACCAGCTCGTGCCGGCCGATCACCGCGACCCGGCCACCGGCCTGCTGGTACGCGCCGAGCTCGGCGTTGAGACGGGCGGTGAACGCGTCGTCGTGGTAGCCGGAGCCGGCCAGGATCAGCGCGTGCACCTGCTGGGCGCGGAGCAGGGCGACGTACGCCAGCTCGCGCTCCGGTTCCCGGTAGCTGTTGCAGATCACCAGCAGCCGGTCCTGCGCGCCCGCCTGGCGCTGGAGACCGCGGGTGATCTCGGCGAAGTAGGGGTCCGAGACGTCGTGCACGATCACGCCGACCGCGGACTTGCGGGGGCGGGCGACGTTCTGCGCGTGCGCGTTCGGCACGTAGTGGAGCTGGGCGACGGCGGCCAGGACGCGCTCTCGGAGCTCCGGTGCGACCTTCTTGGCGCTGTCGTTGATGACGCGCGACACGGTGGCGGGGGAGACCCCGGCCAGCCGGGCGACATCTGCCAAGGTGACCGCCATCCGCACAGCATAGAGATAGGTTCGGCGGCCCCGGCAGGCGGATCTGATCTACCGGACCGGGCGGTGTCCGCGGTCAGTCGGATGAGAGCGCTCCCGGGGTCGTGGATCCGGCTATTACAATCGGCGCTCCCGGCGGTGTGGCGGTTGTACCTTGTCTCCAGCCGGTTACGCGGAAAGGACGGCTGGCGATGAGGGATCAGCACAGCAACCGCTCTGCGGGGCGGCCCACGCTGGAGGAGGTCGCGGCCAGAGCCGGTGTCGGCCGCGGCACGGTCTCCCGGGTGGTCAACGGGTCGGCGCAGGTGAGCCCCCGGGCCCGCGAGGCGGTGCAGACCGCGATCGACGAGCTGGGGTACGTGCCGAACCGGGCCGCGCGGGCGCTGGTGACACAGCGTACCGACTCGATCGCGCTGGTCGTCTTCGAGTCCGGGGAGCGGTTCTTCGCCGAGCCGTTCTTCGGGCGGATCGTGCAGTCGGTCTCCTCCGTGCTGGTCGCGCGGAACCTGCAGATGGTCCTGATGATCGCGCAGGCGCCCGAGGAGCGGCGGCAGCTGGAGGGCTACCTGACCCGGCAGCACGTGGACGGCGCGCTGCTGCTCTCGGTGCACGGCGACGACCCGCTGCCGGCGGTGCTGGAGGAGCGCGGGGTGCCGACCGTGCGTGCCGGGCGGCCCGCCCACCCGGGGCCGATCAGCTTCGTGGACGCGGACAACCGGGGTGGTGCCCGGGCCGCGGTCTCGTACCTCGTGGAGCAGGGGCGGCGGTACATCGCGACGATCACCGGGCCGATGGACACCGCGCCGGGCCTGGGGCGGTACCAGGGTTACCGGGACGTGGTCGGCGACGGGCCGGCGGCCTCGGGCGACTTCGGCGAGATCAGCGGCGCGATGGCGATGGAGTGGCTGCTCACCAACCATCCGCAGCTGGACGCGGTCTTCGCGGCGTCGGACATGATGGCCGCGGGGGCGCTGCAGGTGCTGCGGCGGTCCGGGCGGCGGGTGCCGGAGGACGTCGCGGTGATCGGGTTCGACGACTCGGTGGTGGCGCGGCACACCCAGCCGCCGCTGACCAGCGTGTACCAGCCGGTCGAGCAGATGGGGCAGGAGATGGTCCGCCTCCTGCTGGCCAAACTGGACGGTGAGGAACCGGTGGAGCGGGAGACCGTCCTGCCGACCCGGCTGATTCTGCGCGGGTCGGCGTAGGACGTCTCCGCCGCGGCCGGCGCTCAGGCGCCGGCTGCCTGGCTCAGATCGGTCAGGCGGGCCTGGAGCAGGTCGGCGGTGCCCTCGGCGATGCCGCCCTCGTCCACGCGCTGACGGACCTTCTGCTGGAGCAGGGCGACCTGGCCGGTGATGTCGGCGGTGTCCTCGGTCAGGGCCAGCTGGCGGAGGATGTTCTGGAAGTCCAGCGCCACGTCCGACCGGATGTCGCCGCTCGCCGCGCCCTGGTCGACCGCGGTCCGGACCCGGCGCAGCGCCGCGTCCACGGTCAGCACCGTCCTGGTCTGGGCGGTCAGCTCCGCGGTCGGTGTGGCGGTCACGGTCACCGTCGCGGTCGGCGACGGGCTCGGCGAGGACGTGGTCGCCTCGGTGGTCGGGTCGACCGGATCCCGGTCCACCGTGGTCAGCGGGTTCGCGGTGGGTATCGTCGCCACCGGGGTGCGCAGCGCGGACTCGTCCGGCTGGGAGACCAGGTTCACCGCGGCCAGGAACGCGATCGCGACCGTGCCCAGCCCGATGCCGACCAGGAACGGGCGTACCTTGCTCACCCGGCGGGGCTGGCCCAGCGTCGGCACCCGGGACGTGCCGGTGGGGCGGGCGCCCGGCAGCGGCACGGTCGGCGCGCCGGCCTCCTCGCCGGGGGTGAGCTCGGCGAGCACCTTCCACACCTCGGCGGCGACCGGGCGGCGGGCCGGGTCGTCGGCGAGGCAGCGGGCGATCAGCTGCCGCAGGGCCACCGGCACCCCGGCGGGCAGCGGCGTCGGGCCGATCACCCGGGCGGCGGCCAGCTCCTCCCAGGTGTTCACGTCGTACGGCGGGACGCCCGCGACCATCTCGAAGAGCAGCACGCCGAGGCCGTACAGGTCGGTGGCGGGTTCGGCGGGCATGCCGTCGAGGCGTTCGGGGGCCGCGTACGCCGGCGTGCCGAAGGTGGCACCGGTGTCGTCCTCGTCCGGCTCGCCCGCGGCCGCGCTGATGCCGAAGTCGAGCAGCTTCACGCCGCCCTTGCAGAGCATCACGTTGCCGGGCTTGATATCGCGGTGCACCACCCCGGCGGCGTGGGCCGCCGCGAGGGCACCGGCCACCGCCGCGCCGACGGCCGCCGCCGCGGGCCAGGGGAGCGGGCCGTCGCAGAGCCGGGCCGCCACCGTCTCGCCGTCGAGCAGCTCCATCACCACGAACGGCGCGACCGAGCCGTCCGTCCGGACCGCCTCGCGGTAGTCGTGCACGGCCGCGATGCCGGGGTGCGAGAGCTTGGCCGCGAGCCGCGCCTCCCGCCAGGCCAGGTGGGCGGCCTGGGTGTCGCCGGCCGGGAGCTTGACCGCGACCGGGCGGTCCAGCAGCTCGTCGGTGGCCTGCCAGACCTGCGCCATGCCACCGGTCTCCAGGAGCGAGACGAGGCGGTACCGCGAGGTCAGGAGGACACCCGGGGCCGGCCAGACTTCGTGCATGACCGGAACATTCGCCCAGTCGGCCCCGCGTGTCAACCGGGAGGCTCGACGGGTCGTGAAGGAACTCACGGTGAGTAACACGGCCGCCGGGTCCCACCGGATCAACCTCTGATCAGTCGATGGTCCTGGGCAGTGTCTCGGCGGCCTTCCTGAGCGCGGCGGCGGCGACGGCGTAGCCGTTGTCGGTGTAATCGAGGGAGAGCGTGCCCGGGACGGTGAAGTACGCGGCGGCCAGTGCCGCCGGGTCGGTGGCGATCTCGCCGCGGGCCGGTGCGTCGTCGCCGTCGTCCCAGCCCCACGGCGCGTTCGCCGAGTTCGTGGTGCAGCCCCAGGTGCCGGTGCCGCAGCCGCCGGTGGTGTCCCCGGCGAAGGTGCCGAGCGCGGCGTAGAGCGTGCTGTTCGCCCGCTCCGCCCAGAGTCCGCCCGGGGCGAACAGGTCGATCAGCCGGTACCGCACGTCCCGGTCGTTCGCGCTCTCCGGTGCCTCGGCCGTGGTCGACGGGTAGTAGACGACGCCGTCGCCGTCGATGGTGTACTGCGGGTACGCCTTCAGCCCGTGCCCCTTGGCCTCCTGCGCGGTCACCGGGTGCGCGAAGTCGTCGTGCGGCGAGGACATGGTCTGCAGCGTCCCGTCCACGGTCTCGCCGCCCGCGCTCCAGCTGCTCCCGGCCGGCAGGTACGAGTAGAAGTCGCTGTGCGCCACGGTCACCGCGGCCCGGAGGGCGCCGTACGCCGAACCGTCCTTCTCGACGATCTCCAGCAGGCCCTCGCCGTCGTTCTCGTGCTCGGTCTCGAAGAACGGGTGGTCCACCCAGTCACGCGGGTGGAAGAAGAAGTACACGAGGTAGTAGTGGGTGGCCGTCTCGACCACCGAGTAGTACGCGTACGCCGTGGTGTCCTGCCCGGCGTCGTCCCAGTTGTTCCGGCCGTTCAGGTCCCCGTCGAAGTCGACCCTGGTGATCATGTCGGCGGCGCCGGCCAGGGCGTGCGAGCCGGTCACGTCGACGTCCTGGTAGTGGATCGGCGCCCAGCGCAGCGCCAGGTCGGCCCGGCTCACCGCGGCGTGCGCGGGCGTGCCCCCGGCGAGGGCGGAACCGGTCAGAAGCAGGCACCCGGCGATCCGTGCGATGAGATTCATGAGTGCGAATGTATGGGCGGGCGGTGCCCGGGTGGAAGAAGCGCGAGTTGCGGAACCTTAAAGAGGCCACGGCGGCGGTCGAACAACCGGTGTACAGCGAATCGGGGGTTCACGTCATGCCTGCACTGGTTAAGGACCGGGTGCTGCTCCCGCTCACGCTGATCAGTCTCGGTCTGGTCGTCACGTACGGCCTGGGCCTGGGCACCGCCCGCGCGCAGCTGGTGCTCTGCTGGCTGGTCGTGTTCCTCGCCGACCTGGCCGTCTTCGCGCTCTCGCACCGCGTCTACCGGGGGCTCGCCGCGGACGCCGCCGGGCGCCGGTTCTGGTGGGCGATGTCCGCGGCCGGCCTGATCTTCGCGACCGGCGACGGGACGCAGCTCGTCAGCGTGCTCCGCGACCCGGGTGCCGACGTGCGGGTGTTGCAGCCGGTGCAGATGGTCGCCGGGGTGCTGGGCGCGGCGCTCGTCCTCGGTGCCGCGGCGTTCCACCCGAACGGGCCCTGGGCGCGCGGGGAGCGGATCCGGTTCCTGCTGGACGCGGCGATCGTGCTCAGTGCGGCGGGCGTGGTGACCTGGTGTCTGATGACCCGGCCGCACCACGGTGCGGTGGGGGTCTCCGCGTACTTCACCGCGATCGTCGGCTGCGGGGTGCTGCTCTGCGCGGTCTTCGTCGCCGTGAAGCTCGGGTCGAGCGAGAACAGCCCGATCGTCCAGGCCGCCGCCGCGCCGGTGATCCTCTCCTCGGCGCTGCAGGCGCTCGGCAACGCGCTGCTGCCCAGCGGCAGCGTCCGGGGCACGGTGCTCCCGATCCTGCTGATCCTGCTCCCCTGCCTGCTGATGGTGGCGGCGCCGCGGATCCACCTGCTGCTGGCGGGCGGTCGCCGGGAACCCGCCCGCTGGTACTCGGCCGGGCCGGTCTGCCGGGCCCTGCCGTACGCCGGAACCGTGATCTCCGCCGCCGCCCTGGTGATCGTGCTGGCCACCGAGGGCCTCGGGCTCTCCGCCTGGGGCGCCCTGATCGGCCTGCTCCTCAACGTCGCCCTGGTGGTGGCCCGTCAGCTGGTGGTGCTCGCCGAGAACGGGGTGCTGCTCGACCGCCTGGACGAGAGCCTGGGCCGGGTGGACGCGCTGCTGCGGCACTCCTCGGACATCACCTACATCGTCGCGCCGATCGGGGTGATCACCTACATCAACCCGGCGGTGGAGCGGATCCTCGGCCGGACCGTCGAGGACTACCTGGGCCGGCGGCTGCTCGAGCTGATCCACCCGGAGGACGCCGAGCGGCTCGTCCCGATGCTGGGGGACCTCTGGGTGGAGGCGGGCGCGTGCCTGAAGTTCGAGGCGCGGGTGCGGCACGCGGACGGTTCGTGGCGCTGGCAGTCGGCGGTGGCGGTCAACCGTACGGACGAGCCGGGCATCGGCGGTGTGGTCGTCAATGCGCGGGACGTCACCGAGTCCCGGGAGCTCCGTGAGCGGCTGCGGTACCAGGCCGGGCACGACGAGCTGACCGGTCTGGCCAACCGGCGACTCTTCACCGACCGGATCGTCACGACCACCGGCGAGGTCGCGGTTCTCCTCGTCGACCTCAATGGATTCAAGCAGATCAATGACACGTACGGCCACGCGACGGGTGACGCGGTGCTGCGTCACGTCGCCGACCGGCTGCGCGCCCGGACCGGCCCGGACGATCTGGCCGCCCGTCTCGGCGGCGACGAGTTCGCGGTGCTGGCCGGGGCGGGTCTGGACGGCGCGCACCGGATTGCCGGAGAATTGCGAGCCGACCTGGCCCGGCCGGCGGAGATCGGCGGGCGGACGCTCACGGTGGGCGCCAGCGTGGGGGTCGCGGCCGGTCCGGCGGACGACCCGGACAACCTGATGCACGTCGCGGACCTCCGGATGTACGCCGACAAGCAACGTTCCCGGGAGTGGGTGTCATGAGACGACCGTGGCGCCACGCGGCGTTCACCGGCCTGATCTCCCTGCTCGGCGTCGTCTGGTACGCGTGCTGGCTGGTCACCGGCGCCGGCCCGGCCGCGGTCGGCTACCTCTTCATGCCGCTCGGCCTGCTCGGCGCGGTCGCGGCCCTGCACGCGCTGCTCCGCGACGCGCCGCTCGACCCGGTCGGCCGCCGCTTCTGGCGGACGCTCGAGGTGGCCGGCGCGCTGATGGCCGCCGGCTACGCGGTCCTGGCCGGCGCGGCGTTCCGCACCGACCCGGTGCTCCCGCCGATGCCGGTCTCCGCCGCCGCCCTGGCCGGCGTGGGCCTGCTGCTCGCCATGGTCGCCGTGGCGATGGTCCCGCTCGGCGTCTCCACCTGGTACGAACGCGGCAAACAGTGGCTGGACCGGTCGATCGCGTTCCTCGGCTGCGCCACGCTGCTCTGGCACTTCGGCCTGGTCCCCATGATCACCTCGCCGGAGCCGTGGAGCACCTCGGTGCTCGCCGTCGTGCTGCTCGCCTTCGTCTTCGCGGCCGGTGCGATCACCAAGGTCACGTACATCGCGGGTGGCCCGGTGGACCGGATCTCGGTCCGGCTGGTCGCGATGACCGGCCTGACCGCCGCCGGGGTGGCCTGGCTCGCCGTCGCGCACAGCGCCGACGGCGCGGTCCCGGCTCAGGCGGTCTTCATGCCGCTGGCACCGCTGCTGCTCGCGCTCGCCGTGCTGCGCCAGCGGTACGCGTCCGCCACCCCGCCGCGCCGCACCGGCGTCTGGCTGCCCTACCTCGCGGTGATCGCGGTCGACGTCCCCCTGGCCCAGGTGCTCTTCGGGCACAACGACCTGAGCGACGGTCTCGCCGAGGGCCGGATCGTGGTGAGCGCCGCGGCCCTGGTGATGACGCTGGTCTCGGTCCGCCAGCTGGTGATCAACCGGGACAACGCCCGGCTGCTGCGCGAGCGGGAGGCCTCCGAGGCCCGGCTGCTCCACGAGGCCGGGCACGACACGCTCACCGGCCTGGCCAACCGGCGGCTCTTCCGGGAGCGGCTGGACGCGGCCCTGGCGACCGGCGACACCACGGTCCTCCTGGTCGACCTGGACGACTTCAACGCGATCAACGACTCGCTCGGCCACGACGTCGGTGACGAACTGCTGACCGCGTTCGCCCGGACGCTGCGCGCGGCGGCCGGTGACGCCGGCCAGCCCGCCCGGCTGGCCGGCGATGAGTTCGCGGTGCTGATCACCGCGCCCGGGCGGGACGAGGAGGTGGCCGCGCGGATCATGACCGCGATCGCCGCCCCGATCGGCGCCCACCGGCTGCTGGTGCACGCCAGCGCGGGCATCGCCGCGGCGGCGGCCGGCACCCCGGCGAGCCAGCTGCTGCGCCGTGCCGACGCCGCGATGTACACCGCGAAGCAGCGCGGCAAGGCCAACTGGGTCCGGTACGCCGAGGGGATGGAGCGGCCCGCCCAGGCCGACGCGCTGCTCGGCGGCGACCTGCGCCGGGCCCTGGACGCGGGCGAGTTCCGGGTCTTCTACCAGCCCCTGGTCGACCTCGCCGACCGGCGGGTGATCGGTGTCGAGGCGCTGGTCCGCTGGGAGCACCCGGAGCGGGGGCTGATCTCCCCGGCCGAGTTCATCCCGGCCGCCGAGCGGACCGGGCTGATCGTGCCGCTGGGCCGGTTCGTGCTGCGCGAGACCACCCGGCAGGCCGCCGCCTGGCTCGCCGAGTTCGGCCCCGAGGTGCTGCAGAAGGCCGGCCCCAACGTCTCGGTCCGCCAGCTGCACGACCCGGACTTCGTCGCCGACGTGCGGGCCGCGCTCGCCGACTCCGGACTGCCCGCCGAGCACCTGGTGCTGGAGCTGACCGAGTCCGCGGTGCTGCGCGGCACCCAGGTGCTTCGGGTGCTGCACGAGATCCACGACATGGGCGTCCGCCTCGCGCTGGACGACTTCGGCACCGGCGAGTCCTCGCTGAGCCTGCTGCACACCTTCCCGGCCGCCATCGTCAAGCTGGACAAGTCCTTCGTGGACGGCATCGAGCTGGACGAGCCGAACACCCCGGCGGCCGAGGCCCGGCAGGCGGTGGCCCGCGCGGTGGTCCAGCTGGCCGGGGCGTTCGGCCTGGACACGGTGGCCGAGGGGATCGAGAGCGGGGAGCAGGCCGAGCGGCTGGCCCGGCTCGGCTACACGGTCGGCCAGGGCTACCACTTCGGCCGTCCGGTGCCGCCGGAGGACATCACCGCCCTGCTCGCCGCGCAGCGCCGCCTCGGCCTGGCCGCGTGAGGATCAGATCAAAGGCCTACTTCAGATCAGGGCTTAAGGTACGAGTGATGGACACCGTGGACGACGGCTCGGCGACCGCGGCGTCGCTCGCCGAGTGGCTGGAGTATCTGACCTTCACCGAGCTCAGCGAGGCCGGCGCCGCGGCGCGGATCGTCGAGTCGGTCGCCGACTGGGCGGTGGCCCGCCGCTGGCGGGTCTACCGCCGCGCGCCCAGCGTCTTCCCGTTGCCGCCCCCGCTGCGCGGCAACTCGGTGCTCGACGTGGCCTGCGCCCGCCCCGGCGCCGTCCCGATCGCGATCGAGGTGGACCGGACGGACCGGCAGCGCACGGTCGACAAGCTGCTCGCCGAGGCGGCGGCCGGCCGGCTGGCGATCTGGGTGCGCTGGGGTGCCGGCCCGTTCCCGCCCCCGCCGCTGCCGGTGCACATGGTGGTCCGCGAGGCCGCCCGCCGGGGCGGGAAGTGGCATACGGTGTCCGAACTGGCCGCGCCGGAGCACTCCGCGGCCACACCCGTCGTCACCGAGGCCGAGGAGCTGCCGTGGGAACCCTGACCGAGAGCCCGTCCCGCCTGGCCTGGCGCGCCACCGAGCCGCTGCACGCGATGATCTACCTGGTCCCGGAGGCCGCCGAGGCGCATGTCCGGGCCGGGATCAGCCCGGTCAAGGGCTACTTCGCCTCCCGTGGCGCGGTCTTCGGCGCGGTCGGCCCGAGCCTGGTGACCGCCACCTTCTACAACTTCAACCCGGCGCTGGTGGCGCAGGCGCTGCCCGCGGCGTGGGAGACGGTGACCCCGGAGCGGATGCTCGCCGACCGGCTGACCACGGTGACCGCCGCGCTGACCCGGGGCCTGGGCGCCGCGACCCTGGCCGGCCCGGAGGTCGCCGAGGCGGCCGAGCTGGCCCGGACGGCGGCGCTGCACGCGACCACCATCCCGCAGGGCCGGCCGCTCTTCGCCGCGTACGCCGAGCTGGCCTGGCCGGAGGAGCCGCACCTGGTGCTCTTCCACGCCCAGACGCTGCTGCGCGAGTTCCGCGGCGACGGGCACGTCGCGGCGCTGGTCGAGGCCGGGGTCGGCGGCCTGGAGGCGATCGTGCTGCACGCCGCGGCGGCCGGCGACGAGGGCACCTACCGGTTCCTGCGGTACACCCGGGGCTGGAGCGGCGAGGCGTGGGACGCGGCCACCGAGGGGCTGCGCGAGCGCGGGCTGATCGACGGCGACCGGCTCAGCGAGGAGGGCGCCCGGTTCAAGGCCGAGCTGGAGGCGACCACCGACCGGCTGGCCGAGCCGGCGTACGCGACGCTGGGGGAGAAGGGCTGTCTCCGGCTCGCCGAGCTGACTCGTCCACTCAGCCGGACCCTGATCAAGAACGGTCTGTTGGACGTGTCCGGCCTTACCAAAAAGCCTCGTGAACAAGGCCACTGAGAGTAGCCCCTCGGTCGCTTGCCGTTGCAAATCCGGTGCGGCACGCTTGGTCATGTGACAGTTGACCAGCCCCGGCACCCCGCATCGTGGTGGGCGCAGTTCCCGGAGAAGTCCGAGCGCTTCGACCTCGCGTACCTCACCGAGGAGTTGGGCGACCTCCTCACCGCGAAGATCGCGTCGCCGCTGCTGCGGCGGGAGGCGGAGATCGCCCTGGAGGTAGTGGTCCGGAGCCTGAACAAACCGGCCAGCGAGGAGCTGGCGGTGCGGGCGGGCCGGTCGGTCGAGCGGCTCGAGGAGACGGTCGCCCGGCTGGTCGAGCGTTCCGGCGGCGACTTCTCGGCCGGCGAGGCGCAGGCGCTGCTGGACCTGATGAACGGGCGGATCGGCGAGGCCGCGTACGGTGCCGAGGCGTACGTCAAGACGCAGACCATCCTGCGGGTCTTCGTCGGGGCGCTGCGGATGGAGCGGTTCGACACCACGATCGCGGTGAAGATGCTCGCCGCCGGTCAGGACCCGGCCGCGGCGCTCGCCTCCGGCTCGATCGTGGGGCGGTACAACTGGTGGCCGAACTGGCTGCTGAAGATCGTCACCGAGCGGGCGATGAGCGGCACCCTGGACGAGGGGACCATCGCGGCGCTGGACCGCTGCGCGTACGCGGAGCTGAGCCCGGCGCAGTCGAACATCGCCCGCCGCCTGCTGAACGGCGAGGACGGCCTGATCGCCCAGCACGCGGTCCGGCTGGAGCACCTCGGCGAGCGGGACGCGGCGGAGAAGCTGCGCCAGGGCGACCTGACCACGGTCGCCCTGGCGGTCCGCCTCATGCCGATCTAGAACCTCACGCGCCGCCCTCTTCGAGGGTGACCGTGGCGGGCTGGAAGCTGCTGCCGGTGACGTCGACGCCGGCGGTCTTGGCCTGCTCCAGGGCCTGGTTGATGTAGTCGTTGGTGTAGGCCAGGCCCTCGGGGGCCTTGGTCAGCACCGTCTCGCCGGTCTGGTTCTTGGTGGTCTGCGAGATCTCCACGGTCTGCTTCCAGGCCGCGTCGTCCACCACGCCGATGCCGCCGGTGGACGGCCAGACCAGCTTGTTGACCTCGTTCATCTGCCAGAGCTGGTGGCTCTTGCCGAGCTTCGAGCCCTTGGCGACGACCAGGTCGACGCACTTCTGCGCGTTGTCCCGGCAGTACGCCCAGCCCTTGATCGTGGCGGTCAGGAACCTCACCGTCTGCTGCTGGTACGCCGGGTCGTTCAGCTTCTCGGTGTTCGCCCAGACCGCGTCCTGCAGCATCGACGACCCCTCGGTCTTCCAGTCGATGATCGAGAAGTCGTCCGGGGTGTAGAGCTTGCCGGTCTTCGGGTTCTTCGCCTCCAGGAGCTGGGCGTACTCGTTGTAGCTCATCGCCTGGGCGGCGTCGATCTCCCGCTTGAGCAGCGCCTGCATGTCGAACTGCTGCTGGACCAGGGTGACGTCCTTGCCCGGGTCGAGACCGGCCTTGGTCATCCCGGCGAAGAGCTCGAACTCGTTGCCGTAGCCCCAGTTGCCGACCTTCTTGCCCTTGAGGTCGGCGGCCTTCGTGATGCCGCTGTCCTTCCAGGCCACCTGGTACGTGCCGGAGCGCGCGAAGATCTGCCCGACGTCGGTGATCCCGGCGCCCTGTTCGCGGGAGGCGAGCGCCTTGGGCACCCAGGCGACCGCGTAGTCGGCCTTGCCGGTGGCGAGCACGGTCTGCGGGACGATGTCGGTGCCGCCCTCCAGCAGCGTCACGTCCAGGCCCTGCTCTTTGTAGAAGCCCTGGTCGACGGCGGCGATGTAGCCGGCGAACTGGGCCTGGAAGAACCACTGCAGCTGCAGCTTGATCGGGGTGAGGCCGCCGCTCGTGGTCGGCGTGGCCGAGCCGGTGCCGTCGGCGGTGCCGCAGGCGGCGGTGAGGAGAAGGGCGGAAGTGGTGACGATAGAGGCAAATATCCGGGTACGTCGCATCGTGTCCTCCTGGCTGGTGAAGGGGGGTGGGAAACAGAGGAGCGAGCTAAGCGATGAGCCGGTTGCGCCACGGCATCGCGAGGCGTTCCAGCAGGAGCGTGACCAGATAGAAGGTGAGGCCGAGGAGGCAGGCGCCGGTCACGAAGGCCCAGGCTCTCGGGTACGCCGTGAAGGCCGCCGCCGAGGTGATCCGGGCGCCCAGCCCGTCCTGCAGCCCGCCGAAGTACTCGGCCACCACCGCGGCGATCACCGCGAGCGAGGAGGCCTGCCGCAGCCCGGTGAAGAGGTGGGCGAGCGCGCCGGGGAGCCGTACCTTGACCGCGAACGTCCAGCCGCCGGCAGCGTAGGTGTGCATCAGCTCCCGGTGCACCGGGTTCACCTCGCGCAGCCCGCGCAGCGTGTTCAGGAAGACCGGGAAGAAGACCACGATCGCGGTGACCAGCCGGCGCGGCAGGCTGCTGGTCGACTCGAACATGTTGTTCAGGATCGGCGCGAGCGCGATGATCGGCAGCGTGTTGACCAGCGCGGCGAACGGGGCGGAGATCGCGTCCAGGGCCCGGAACCGGCTGGCCGCGAGCGCCGCGACGACCGCGAGCAGGCTGCCGCCGATCAGGCCGAGGAGCGCGTTCGTCCCGCTGGCCAGGGCCGCCGACCAGATGTAGCCGCGCTGCTCGACGATCTGCTGCCAGATCGCCGAGGGGGCCGGGAGGATGAACGGGGCGATCCGTCCCAGCCGGACGGTGAGCTCCCAGGCGACGAGCGCGAGGACGCCGAAGACGATGGGGGGCAGGGCGCGTCCGAGCGTACGCAAGGGAATCAGGCCTCCGCCGTGATCGGCGCGGGCGTGCCGCGAAGAGCTTGACGCACCTCGGTGATCTTCTCGAAGAAGGCCGGCGACTGCCGGCCGGCGTCGTCCCGGGACGGGAGCGTGACCGCGACGTCGGCGGTGATCCGGCCGGGCCGCGCCGACATCACCACCACCCGGTCGGAGAGGAAGACCGCCTCGGAGATGGAGTGGGTCACGAAGATGACGCTGGTCTTCGTGGCCGTGCAGATGCCGAGCAGCTCGGACTGCAGGCGCTCCCGGGTCATCTCGTCGAGCGCGCCGAACGGCTCGTCCATCAGCAGCAGCGGCGGCTGGACGGCGAGGGCGCGGGCGATCGCGACGCGCTGCTGCATGCCACCGGAGAGCTGGCCGGGGTAGTGACCGGCGAAGTCGGCGAGCCCGACCAGCTGGAGCATCTGCTCGGCGCGGGCCTTGCGCTCGGAGCGGGAGACGCCGCGCAGCTCGAGGGGGAGCTCCACGTTGCGCCGGACGGTCCGCCACTCGAAGAGCCCGGCCTGCTGGAACGCGATGCCGTACGCCTGATCCTTGCGCGCGTTCCCGGCGTCCTTGCCGGCCACCGTGACGGTGCCGGTGGTCGGCGCGATCAGGTCGGCGACCAGGCGCAACAGCGTGCTCTTGCCGCAGCCGGAGGGCCCGATCAGCGAGACGAACTCGCCGTCGCCCACGGTCAGATCGACGTTGTCGAGGGCGAGCACCTCGTCGGGCCTGCCCTGGTTGAAGACTTTGGTGACCTTGTCGACGACCACCGAGCTCATAGGGTGACGACCTCCACGTGCTTGCGGTGCCGCATCAACGGCAACTCCAGAAGGGCGACCAGGCCGGCGACGACCAGGCCGAGCAGGGCGGCACCGAGCATCGCTGTGTAGACCTTGGCGGGATCCGAGGTGGCCTCCCGGGAGTACTCGATGATCAGGCGGCCGATGCCGCCCCGGGTGCCGGTGGAGATCTCGCCGACCACCGCGCCGACCACCGCCGCCGCGCCGCCCAAGCGCAGCGCCGGGAAGAGGTAGGGCAGCGCCGCCGGGAAACGGAGCTTCACCAGCGTGCGCCACCACCCCGCGGCATAGCTGCGCATCAGCTCCACACCGCCGGCGGACGGCGACTGGAGCCCGCGCAGCATCCCCACCGCGACCGGGAAGAACGCCAGGTAGGAGGCGATCACGGCGACCGACATCCAGGGCGCCATGATGCTGCCTCCCCAGCCGGCCACCAGCGGCGCGAGCGCCACCAGCGGCACGGTCTGGGAGAGGATGACGTACGGCAGGAGACCGCGCTCGACGATCCGGAACCGCTGCATGAGAACGGCCAGCAGCAGCCCGACCAGGGTGCCGGCGGCGAACCCGGCGGCGGTGATGCCGAGCGTGAACAGGCACGCGTGCAGCACCACCTGCCACACCGGGTCGCCCCCGGTCAGCTCGGGCTTCGCCAGCCGCTCGGCGATGGTCCACAGGTGCGGCATGGAGAGGTCGTCGGCGCGCGGGAGCACCCGTACACCGAAGAGGACCGTCCCCTCAGGGTTCCCGGCCGCCTTGTAGCCCTCCCAGGCCGCGGCGGCCAGGATCAACCCGGTCGGGATCGCGAGCGCGCGCCTCATGTGAACGCCGGAATGATCTTCTCGCCGTACGCGGCGAGCGTCTCGTCCTTGCCGTCGTGCTGGAGGTAGACGCCGAACTGGTCGACGCCCAGCTCCTGGAGCTCCCGCAGCCGCGTGACGTGGTTCTCCACCGGGCCCAGCACGCAGAACCGGTCGACGATCTCGTCCGGCACGAACGTGGTGTGCGAGTTGCCCGCCCGGCCGTGCTCGGCGTAGTCGTAGCTCTGCCGGGCCTTGATGTAGTCGGTCAGCGCCTGCGGGACCGCGCCGGACTCGCCGTACCGGGCCACGATGTCGGCCACGTGGTTGCCGACCATGCCGCCGAACCAGCGGGTCTGGTCGCGCTGATGATCCAGGTCGTCACCGACGTAGGCGGGCGCGGCCACGCAGAACTTGATCGCGTCCGGGTCCCTTCCGGCCTTGGACGCGGCCGCCCTGACTGCCTTGATCATCCACTCGGCGATGTCCGGGTCGGCGAGCTGCAGGATGTACCCGTCGCCCACCTCGCCGGTCAGGGCCAGGGCCTTGGGACCGTACGCCGCGACCCAGACCTCGAGGGTGCTCTCCGATGCCCAGGCGAGCTGGAGCTCCTGACCGCGAACGGTCACCTTCTCGCCGTTGCCGAGGCCCTTGATCGCCAGGACGCTCTCGCGGAGCTGGCCGAGGGTCTGCGGGGTGAGCCCGAGGACCCGCAGCGCCGAGTCGCCCCGGCCGATGCCGCAGACCGTCCGGTTGCCGTACATCTCGTTGAGGGTGGCGAAGGTCGAGGCGGTGACCGTCCAGTCCCGGGTGCCCGGGTTGGTCACCATCGGCCCGACCACGATCCGCTCGGTCGCGCCGAGGATCGCCGAGTAGACCACGTACGGCTCCTGCCAGAGCACGTGCGAGTCGAACGTCCAGAAGTGACTGAAGCCGGCCGCCTCGGCCTTCTTCGCCCACTCGACCAGGGCCAGGGCGGGCGGGTCGTTCTGCATCACGACACCGATGTCCATGTACGCCCTCCCTTCAGAGCAGGTAGTCGCTGAGGCCGCGCTTGACGTACCGGCCCCGGCCGGCCCGCCCGGTGTACTCGCCGCCGGACGCGATCACCTCGCCGCGGGAGATGACGGTGTCGACCTTGCCGTCGATCTCCCAGCCCTCCCAGGCGGAGTGGTCCATGTTCATGTGGTGCGTCTCGACGCTGATCCGGGTGCGCCCGTTCGGGTCGTAGAGCACGATGTCGGCGTCCGAGCCGGGCTGGATGACGCCCTTCTTCGGGTAGAGGCCGAACATCCGGGCCGGGGTGGTCGCGATCGTCTCCACCCAGCGGGCCAGCGACAGCTTGCCGTCGACGACGCCCTGGTAGAGCAGGTCGACGCGGTGCTCGACGCTGCCGATGCCGTTCGGGATCTTGGAGAAGTCGCCGATGCCCAGCTCCTTCTGGTCCTTCATGCAGAACGGGCAGTGGTCGGTGGAGACCACCGAGAGGTCGTTGGTGCGCAGGCCCGTCCAGAGGTCGTCGCGGTGGCTCTCCTTACCGCTGCGCAGCGGGGTGGAGCAGACCCACTTGGCGCCCTCGAAGCCCGGCGCGCCGAGCTGGTCCTCCAGCGTGAGGTAGAGGTATTGCGGGCAGGTCTCGGCGAAGACGTTGCGGCCCAGGTCGCGGGCGTGCTTGACCTGCTCCAGGGCCTTCGACGCGGAGAGGTGCACGATGTAGAGCGGGCAGTCGGCGGCGACGCTGGCCAGCCAGATCGCCCGGCTGGTCGCCTCCGCCTCCAGCTCCTGCGGCCGGGTGATGCCGTGGTAGATCGGGTCGGTCTCGCCGCGCTCCAGGGCCTGCTTGACCAGCACGTCGATGGCCGGGCCGTTCTCCGCGTGCATCATGATCATGGCGCCGTTGTCGCGCGCCTTCTGCATCGCCCGCAGGATCTGGCCGTCGTCGGAGTAGAAGACCCCCGGGTACGCCATGAACAGCTTGAAACTGGTGATGCCCTCGTTGCTGACGAGGTAGTCCATCGCCTTGAGCGACTCGTCGTCGACCCCGCCGAGGATCTGGTGGAACGCGTAGTCGATGTGGCAGTTGCCGTCGGCCTTGCCGTGCCAGGCGGCCAGCCCGTCCTGGACCACCTCGCCGGTCTTCTGGACCGCGAAGTCGATGATCGTGGTGGTGCCGCCGATCGCCGCGGCCTTGGTGCCGGTGTCGAAGGTGTCGCTGGCGTGGGTGCCGCCGAACGGCAGCTCCATGTGGGTGTGCGCGTCGACCGCCCCGGGGATCACGTACTTCCCGGTGGCGTCGATGACGTCGGGGCCCTCCGGGGCGCTGCCGGGCGCGAAGAGCGCCACGATCGTCTCGCCGTCGATGAGCACGTCCGCGGGCGCCGGGCCGGTCGGCCCGATCACGATCCCGCCCTTGATGAGGGTGCTCACGGCTGCACCAGCCCGTTGTACGAGTCGGGGCGGCGGTCGCGGAAGAACTGCCAGCGCTCGCGGACCGTCTTGAGCAGGCTCAGGTCCAGGTCCCGGACGATCAGCTCGGGGTTGTGCGTGTCGCCGACCTCGCCGACGAACTTCCCCTCCGGGTCGACGAAGTACGTCTGCCCGTAGAAGTCGTTCTCGCCGAGCTCTTCGACGCCGACCCGGTTGATCGCGCCGATGAAGTACTCGTTCGCGACCGCGCTGGCCGGCTGCTCCAGCTGCCAGAGATAGCTGGAGAGGCCCCGGCTGGTGGCCGACGGGTTGAAGACGATCTGCGCGCCGTTCAGGCCGAGCGCCCGCCAGCCCTCCGGGAAGTGCCGGTCGTAGCAGATGTACACACCGATCCGGCCGACCGCGGTGTCGAAGACCGGGTAGCCGAGGTTGCCCGGCCGGAAGTAGAATTTCTCCCAGAAGCCCTTGACCTGCGGGATGTGGTTCTTCCGGTACTTGCCGAGGTACGTGCCGTCGGCGTCGACCACCGCGGCGGTGTTGTAGAGGACGCCCTCCTGCTCCTTCTCGTACATCGGCAGGATCATCACCATGCCGAGCTCGGCCGCGAGGGCCTGGAAGCGCTCGGTGGTCGGCCCGGGGATGGACTCGGCGTACTCGTAGTAGGCGGCGTCCTGGACCTGGCAGAAGTACGGCCCGTAGAAGAGCTCCTGGAAGCAGATCACCTTGGCGCCCTGGGCGGCGGCCTCGCGGGCGTACGCCTCGTGCGCCTTGATCATCGATTCTTTGTCGCCCGTCCAGTTGGTCTGGACGAGGGCGGCGCGAACGACTCCGGTCGTCATGGCGGCCCTTCCCTTCGAAAATTGTCGATCTTCAGCACGCGCAGTGCGCCGGTGGAGCGCCTGTGATCGTGTGTCTACTCCTCGTAGTAGTACCAGCGCCAGGCCTTGCATGTCGGCGGCTGATGCCGTAGGACACTAACGACACACATTGAAGCGAACAATTGCGATGTTGTAACCGATTGTTTCGGAGAGGTAATTTGCTGCCGCTGATCACCGGGGCGGTCCAGGACCGCAGCGCCCGGGGCATCGCCGCGGCCGTGAGCCGGCTGATCACCGCCGGTCGGCTCCCGGCCGGTGAACGGCTGCCCACCGTCCGCGCGGTGGCCGGTGCTCTCGGGGTCAGCCCGACCACGGTCAGCGAGGCCTGGCGCAACCTCGCGCTGGCCGGGGCCATCCAGACCCGGGGGCGCTCCGGCACGTTCGTGGCCGGGCCCGGTCACCCCCGCTTCACCCGGTTGAGCAGGCCCTCCATCGCCCTGGAGCGGGATCTCTCGACCGGGGTACCCGACCCGGCGCTGCTCCCCGATCTGAGTGACGCGCTGCGCCGGATCGGGGACGGGCGGCACTCCCGGAGCTACCTGGACGACCCGGTGCTGCCCGAGCTGGAGGCGGTGCTGCGGGAGCGGTGGCCGTACCCGCCGGAGCGGCTCACCGTGGTGGACGGCGCGCTGGACGCGCTCGACCGGATCTGCGGCGCCACCCTGCGCTACGGCGACCACGTGCTCGTGGAGAACCCGGCCTTCGCGCCGCTGCTCGACCTGCTCCAGGCGCTGGGCGCCACGGTGGTCGGGGTGCCGCTGGACGAGGCCGGGCCGGACCCGTCGGTGCTGCGCGACCTGCTCGCCGACTTCCGGCCGGTCGCGCTCTTCCTGCAGCCCCGGGCGCAGAACCCGGCAGGGGTGAGCATGACGCCCGAGCGGGCCGCCTCGCTGGCGGCCGTGCTGACGGCCTTCCCGGAGGTCCTGGTCGTCGAGGACGACCACGCCGGGGACATCGCCACCGCGCCGGCGGTCAGCGTCGGGACGTACCTGCCGGAGCGGACCGTGCACGTGGCCAGCTTCTCCAAGAGCCACGGGCCGGACCTGCGGCTCGCGGCGATCGGCGGGCCGGCGACGGTGGTCGACCAGATCGCCGACCGCCGGATGCTCGGGCCCGGCTGGTCCAGCCGCCTGCTCCAGGCCGTGCTGCTCGACCTGCTCACCGATCCGGCGTCGATCGCCCAGGTCGCGGTGGCCCGGACGGCGTACGCGGAACGCCGGTCCTCGCTGGTGAAGGCCCTGCACGAGGAGGGCGTAAGGGTCGGCGACGGCGACGGGATCAACCTCTGGCTGCCCGTTCCCGATCAGCAGAACGCGATGGTCACGCTCGCCGCCCACGGGGTCGCGGCGGCGCCCGGCGCGCCGTTCTGCGTCACCCCACTCGGCGGCGACCACCTGCGGATCACCGCGGGGCTGGTCGCCGGCGGCTACGACGAACTGGCCGCCGTGCTCGCGGCGGCCGCCCTGCAGACCGGCCGCGGCAGCGGCCCCCGGGGCCGTGGCCACCCCCACGGCTGGCGATAGGAGTCTTCGTTGTCCCTACTGGATCGACACCGCGCGGTCATGCCGGCCTGGATGCCCGTCTACTACGGCGAGGACGCGCTGGAGATCGTCTCCGGCTCCGGCCGCCACGTCACCGACGCGGAGGGCCGTACCTACCTGGACTTCTTCGGCGGCGTGCTGACCACCATGGTCGGGTACGACATCGCCGAGATCAGCGACGCGGTCCGCGCGCAGATCGACACCGGCGTCGCGCACACCTCGACGCTCTACCTGATCCGGCAGCAGGTCGAGCTGGCCGAGAAGATCGCCCGGCTCTCCGGCATCCCGGACGCCCGGGTCTTCTTCACCAACTCCGGCACCGAGGCGAACGAGTCGGCGCTGCTCTTCGCCACCAACGCGCGCCGCTCCAACCAGATCCTGGCGGTCAAGAACGGCTACCACGGCCGGACCTTCGCCACCATGGCGGTGACCGGGCACCGGAGCTGGTCGTCGAGCTCGCTCAGCCCGCTCACCGTGCACTGGCTCGCCTCGGCCGACCGGCTGCGCGGGCGGATGGCCGGGATGTCCGGGGACGATCTGGTCGAGGCGGCCGTCGACGACCTGCGCGAGGTGCTCGCCACGGTCAGCGCCGGCGACGTGGCCGGGATGATCGCCGAGCCGGTCCAGGGCGTCGGCGGCTTCGTGTCCGGCCCGGACGGGCTGCTCGGGGCGTACCGGAAGGTCCTCGCCGAACACGGCATCCTGCTGATCGCCGACGAGGTGCAGACCGGCTGGGGCCGGACCGGCGACCACTTCTGGGGCCACCAGGCGCACGGCGTCACCCCGGACCTGATCACTTTCGCCAAGGGCATCGGCAACGGTTTCGCCCTCGGCGGCGTGGTCGGCCGCGCCGAGATCATGAACGCGGTCCCGGCGATCAGCTTCTCCACCTTCGGCGGCAATCCGGTCAGCGCGGCGGCCGGCAACGCGGTCCTCGACTACGTGCTCTCCCACGACCTGCAGGGCAACGCGAAGAGGGTCGGGTCGATCCTGCTCAACGGCCTTCAACCCCTTCTCGGGTACGGCATCCTGGCCGACGTCCGCGGCCGGGGCCTGATGATCGGGCTGGAGTTCGTCCGCACCGGGACCACCGAGCCGGACCCGGCCGTCACCGCGCGCGTCTTCGACCTCTGCCGGGCGAACGGCCTGCTGGTCGGCAAGGGCGGCCTCTACGGCAATGTGATCAGGATCGGTCCGCCGCTGACGCTGACCGAGGACGAGGCCCGCACCGGCCTGGCCGTCCTCACCGAGGCGATCGCCACCGCCGACGCGGAGTCCCGGGTCGGCTGACACCGCTCGCTACCGTGTCCGGTGTGGACGAGGCCGACCTGACCGATATCGAACGCCTCGTCTGGGACGCGTTCCCGACCGGGCGGTGGATCAACCTGCGGCCCGGGCAGGAGGTCCGGGCCGAGGTGCTCCGCGCGCTCCTGCTCGGCGCCCGGCCCGCGGTCGACGGCGAGCAGGCCGCGCTCCGTCTCGGCGGGGCGGTGATCACCGGTCGTCTCGTTCTCAGCCATGCGGATATCGGCGGATCGATCAGCCTGAGAAACTGCCATTTCACCGATGCACCGGATATTTACGGCGCCCGTATGCGCAGACTCAGACTTGTCGACTGCGAATTGCCCGGTTTGAACCTTGCGGTGACCGAGATCTCTGCGGGGATCCGACTCTCCGGCACGATCTTCACCGGTCAGCTCAGCCTGGCAGGGGCCAGAATCGGTGGGGCCATCGTCCTGGACGGCTCCAAGGTGAGCGGTGCGGGAAGAGCCTTTGACGGCACCCAGCTGACGGCATCGCGGAACATCCTGGCCCGGGAGGGCTTCGAGTGCCACGGCGAGCTCTGTCTGGACGGTGCGGAGGTGGTGGGCTCGCTGCGGCTCACCGGTGCGGTCCTCGACAATCCCGGTGGTTGGGCCCTCAACGGGGCGGGGCTGCGGGTCGGTGCGGTGCTGGACCTCTCTGGCGGGACCACCGTCACCGGGTCGATGCGGCTGAGCAACGTCGTGGTGGGGAGCCTGTTGACGCTGAGTCGGCTGACGCTCACCGAACCCGGGCACCGCGCCGTCGACCTGCGCAGCCTGGAGGCCCCCGAGCTGATGCTGCAGACCGCGGTGCCGATCCCGGGGCGGGTCGATCTCGGGTACGCCCGGATCGGGCTGCTGCGCGACAGCCCGGAGACCTGGCCGCACTCGCTGACCCTGGGCGGGTTCACCTACGACGTGATCGCCGGGGCGGCGCCGGTCGAGGAGCGACTGCGGTGGTTACGCCGCGATCCGTCACAATTCAGGCCACAGGTGTACGGGCGGCTCGCCGCGATTTACATGAACGGCGGGCGGGACGACGACGCCCGGGCGGTCCGGCTGGCGGGGGAGCGGCGGCGCCGGGAGTCGCTGCCCCGGACCCGGCGACTGTGGGGGTGGCTGCAGGACGTCACGGTCGGGTACGGCTACCGGCCCCGGCGCGCGGCGGCCTGGTTGCTGGGGTTGCTCGTGCTGGGCTGGGTAGTCTTCGGGGTGGTGCCGCCACGGGCCGCGGAGGCACCCAAGGCGCCCGAGTTCCACGCCCTGGCGTACGCCGCTGACCTGCTGTTACCCGTGGTCGACCTGGGTCAGCAGCCGGCCTACCTGCCGCGCGGCTGGACGGCCTGGATCGGGTACCTGCTGATCGGTGCCGGACTGCTCTTCGCGACCACCGCGGCGGCCGGGGTGGCCCGCCGCCTCCGGCGCGACTGAATCGATGTCCATCTTTTAACGCGGGCGCAACCGCGTTCGCCGGATGCCGGTTTTGTCGGGATTGAAGCGCGTCTTTTAGTAGGGAAATGTTCACCCATCCTTTGTTGACAGACACGTATAGTAGTCAATCGATTACTGAGAGGCAGATTTAGGAGAACGGGAGGTTAACGAGCGGGGAATCTTGTACATGCCAGGTTCTCCCTATGGATGTGCGCCGGTAACTCGTTCACGATCACCCTCGTGACAGAAACATCCGTGATCCTCGCGCTGGTGGTCGTGACGGCACTCGCCTTCGACTTCACCAACGGGTTCCACGACACGGCCAACGCGATGGCCACCTCCATCGCGACCAAGGCCCTGCGGCCCAAGACCGCCGTAGCCCTCTCCGGTGTGCTGAACCTGATCGGAGCGTTTCTCTCCGTGGAGGTCGCTCTCACCGTCACGAACGCGGTAGTGAAGATCCAGGACAAGACCGGCGCTCCCCGAGCCGATCTGCTCGCCGACGGCGGGTCCGCCCTGCTCCTGATCGTGCTGGCCGGACTGGTCGGCGGGATCGTCTGGAACCTGCTGACCTGGCTGGTCGGCCTCCCCTCCAGCTCGTCGCACGCGCTCTTCGGCGGCCTGATCGGCGCCACCGTCGCCGGCCTCGGCTGGGCCGGGGTCAACTGGAACGGCGACGGTTCGAAGCTCGACGGCGTCGTCGGCAAGGTCCTCCTGCCCGCGGTGATCTCCCCGGTCATCGCCGCGCTGGTCGCCAT
The DNA here is from genome assembly GCF_040681165.1 of Actinoplanes sp. NPDC051851. Lineage (NCBI taxonomy): Bacteria > Bacillati > Actinomycetota > Actinomycetes > Micromonosporales > Micromonosporaceae > Actinoplanes > Actinoplanes sp. NPDC051851. The sequence goes on from NZ_JBFAYF010000054.1 coordinate 23,521, forward strand.
GGTCGGCACCTGGCTGATCTTCAAGGTGACCAACGGGATCGCGGCCCGGTACACCGAGAAGGGCTTCCGGTGGGGCCAGATCGGGTCCGCGTCGCTCGTCTCGCTGGCGCACGGCACCAACGACGCGCAGAAGACGATGGGCGTGATCACCCTCGCGCTGATCGCGGCCGGTGACTGGAGCGACACGAAGAACATCCCGCTCTGGGTCAAGGTCGCGTGCGCGCTCGCCATCGCGGCCGGCACCTACCTGGGCGGCTGGCGGATCATCCGTACCCTCGGCAAGGGCCTGACCGACATCAACCCACCGCAGGGCACCGCCGCGCAGTCCGGCGCCGCCGCGGTGATCCTCGCCTCCAGCCAGCTCGGCTTCGCGCTCTCCACCACGCACGTCGCCACCGGCTCGGTGCTCGGCTCCGGCATCGGCCGGCCCGGCGCCACGGTGCGCTGGTCGGTGGCGGGCCGGATGGTCGCGGCCTGGCTGATCACCCTCCCCGCGGCCGGCCTGATCGGCGCCGCGATGTGGTGGATCGGCGACACGATCGGCGGTCTCGCCGGTGCCCTCGTGGTCTTCCTGCTGTTGGTCGCGGCCTCGGGCGCGATGTGGTGGCGGTCCCGGTCCGGCCGGGTCGACCACGAGAACGTCAACGACGACTGGGACGGGACCACCCCGCCCGCTCCGGATGAGCCGGCCGTCGAGCCGGTCCGTATGGCCACCGCGAACTGAGGGACGAGAGACATGCACAACGTGGGATTCGCGCTCGACGGCGCGTGGCAGGTTCTGCTGGCCGGTCTGATCCTCGGCGCCGGTATGCCGGTCCTCTTCGCGCTCGGCATCCGCTCGCTGGCCTGGGGCGCGGGCGAGGCCTCGGTCAGCACGCAGGGCGTGACGGCGGGGGCGAAGCAGCCGGCCGGTACGGTGCTCGGCTGGGTGCTCTTCGCGGTGGTGGTGGCCGGGGTGCTGCTCGGACTGACGTTCATCATCGCCAGCGGGTTCGGCAACAAGCTCAGCTTCGAGCACATCTACCCGACGATCGTGCCGAAGTAGCCCGCTTCTCCCGGCAGGCACGGGGCGGGTTTTCGGACGTACCTCCCAAGGAAACGGCCCGGCGGAGAACCGCCGGGCCGTGCGCATGCCGTCAGCTCAGGCCAGGCTGCGGGCCAGGACGCCGATGTCGGACTGGTCGGTGAAGAGACCGTCGATGCCGGTGCGCAGGAAGGTGATCTGCTCGTCGATCGCCTTGCCGTAGGCCGTCACGTCGGTGCCCACCTTCAGCTCCGCCGGCAGGAAGCTGTTCTCCGCGCGGAAGGTGTACGGGATCACCTGCAGCCCGGCGGCGTGCGCGTCCTCGACCAGACTGGTCGCGGTGCCCAGCGTGCCGTCGGCGTTGCGCGGGATGATCTGCGCCTTGTCCGGTCCGAGGCCGCCGACGTACTCGGAGAGCTCCTTGAGACCCGCCGGGGTGAGGTAGTCGGCGTAGCTGCGCGGGTCGTTGAAGGGCGTGCCCGACGCGCTGCTCAGGAAGATCAACGGCACCTCGACGCGGTGATCGTCCGCGAGGTCCTTCAGGTTCACCGCCTCGAACGACTGGATGAAGACCTTCGCGCCCCGCTTGTCCAGGCCGTTCTTCCGCAGGATCCTGACGAGCGGGGTCTCCAGCTCCAGGCCCAGGTTCCGGTGGTACGTCGGGTGCTTGGTCTCCGGGAAGACGCCGATGTCCCGGCCCAGCTCCCGGTTCAGGCGGATGCGCAGGTCGAGCAGCTCCTGGAAGGTCGGCACCGTGAAGTAGCCGTCGTAGAGCGTGTTGTGCTGCCGGATCGCCGGGATGCGCTCGACGGCGCGCAGCGTCTTCAGCTCGGCCAGCGTGAAGTCGTGCACCCACCAGCCGGTGACGGCGGACCCGTCGAGGACCACGGTCCGCTTCCGGTCGGCGAACTCCGGGTGCGCGGCCACGTCGGTGGTCCCGCCGATCTCCGGTTCGTGCCGGCAGACCAGCACGCCGTCCTTGGTGATGACCAGATCCGGCTCCATGTAGTCGGCACCCATCCGGGCGGCCAGCTCATAGGAGGCCAGCGTGTGTTCGGGCCGGTACCCGGAGGCCCCCCGGTGCCCGACGACCAGCGACGTCACGTGCTTCCCGCTCCCTTGTCCCGATCCTGCCCATGCCGGTGCGGACACCGCCGCACCCAGCGCGGGTGCGGCAGCGGCTGCCGCACCGAGGCGCAGCACCTGACGGCGATCTGCCACGTTTCCTCCACCGAGTTCCCGGTCCGGCCCCGCTGGCCGGACGGTACCGAGAGGCAGTCGACGTGACGGATCCGTCGCCCGGGCGACAGCTTCGTGGCCTGCCCGGAAACGCCGGGCCAACGCTCGCCACGCCGTTCCTCGCATCGGCAGACGACGATACCTGCTCCACCTTCCGAGATCTTATCGTCGCGGCGGGGTGGTGGGTACGGGCCCGCCGCCCCCGACGGAGGTCAGAGGCGGAGCCGGGGCCAGTCGAGCAGGCCGTCGCCGAGGTCGCGGACCGTGGCGAGCAGCCCCAGCCGGGCCGCCCGGATCGAGGGGTCCTCGGCCATCACCAGCACGTCGTCGAAGAACGCGGTGATCGGCGCGACCAGCGGGGTCGTCGCTTCGACGAATGCGGACAGGTCGGTCTTGCCGATCTCGGGGAGAGCGATGACCGCCTCGTGCAGCGCGATCTCCGCGGGCTCCTTCAGCAGGGCCGGATCGTAGCCGGGCGCGGTGCCCGCCGGGACGATCCGCCGGGCCCGGTCCAGTGCGCCGAAGACCGGGCTGTCCGCGTGACCGGCGAGCTGGGCCAGCAGCACGTCGACCAGGGCCGGGCGGCCGGCGTGCGGGAGCACCGCACGGACCCGGTCGACCGGGTGGCCCTCCTCGGTCAGCACCAGCTCCAGGCGCCGGGCCAGAAACTCGCCCAGGGCGTCGAGGGGCGGCGCCGGGACCGGCTGGGCCTCCGCGGCCAGGGCGAGCGCCTCGGTCAGGTCGAGGGCGAAGACCGGCGGCGTGTTCCGGTGCACGGCGATCAGGCCCAGCACCGCACGGCGTACCGCGAAGGGGTCGCTCGAACCGGTCGGCAGGCCCACCGTGGCGGCGAGCCCGGCCACCAGGTCGAGCCGGTCGGCGAGCGAGAGCAGCGCGCCCGGGATCGTCCGGGGCAGCTCGTCGCCGGTGTGCCGGGGCAGCTCCGCCTCGAAGACCGCCTGGGCGACCGAACGCTCCTCGCCTGCGTGCAGCGCGTAGTCCCGGGCCATCACCCCGGCCAGGCTGGTCATCTCGGTGACCAGCTGCGAGCCCAGGTCGAACTTGACCAGCTCACCGGCCCGGTCCAGGACCGGCGACGACAGGTCCAGCAGGGTGGCCAGCCGCTGGGCGAGCACGGCGATCCGGCCGGCGCGGTCCGCCATCGAGCCGAGCCGGTCGGTGAAGGTGAGCCGGTCCAGCCGGGCGCGCAGGGCGGCGAGCGGCGTCTCCCGGTCGGCCCGGTAGAAGAAGCGCGCGTCCTCGTACCGGGCGCGCAGCACCGCCTCGTTGCCGGTGCGGACCAACTCGACGTCGACCGGCCCGTTCGCCACCGTGACGAACATCGGGAGCAGGCGGCCGTCCTCGTCGCGTACCGGAAGGTATCGCTGATGTTTGCGCATCACTGTGGTCAGCACCGCGTCCGGCAGGGTCAGGTAGCCCTCGTCGAACGTGCCGAGCAGCGGCAGCGGCTGCTCCACCAGTTCGGTGATCTGGTCGATCAGCGCGGCCTCGCCGGTCACGTCGACGGTGCCGTCCGGGTAGACCAGGTCCTGCGCGCCGATCACGATCAGCTCGCGGCGGTCCTCGTGGTCGGCGACGATGCCGTTCACCCCGAGCGTCTCCATGAACGTCTCGGCCGACGCGATCTCGATCTCCGGCGGCAGGGCGGTGCGCAGCAGCCGGGTCCGCCGTCCCGCGGCCAGCGTGGAGACCGCCACCGGGACCACGTCGTCGCCCCAGAGCGCGGTGAGCCAGCGGACCGGGCGGCTGAAGGCCAGCGACGGATCGTTCCAGCGCATGTTCTTCGCGGCGCGCAGCCCGGTCACGACCTTCGCCAGCACGTCGGCGAGCACCTCGGGTGCCGCGCGTCCCGCCTCGTGCCTCTCCAGGATCTTGTGGAGTACGCCGTTGAACTCGCCCTCGCCGAGTTCGTCCGGCGAGACTCCCTGCCCCCGGGCGAAGCCCTCGATCGCCGCGGCGGGGGCCGTGGTCCGCGGGCCCCGCACCGCGCGTACGTGATCCTCCTCGCGCGGCTCGACGGCCTGGACCACCGCGATCAGCCGGCGCGGCGTCCCGAAGACCCGGATCTCGCCGTGCCCCAGCCGTGTCCCGCCGAGCCCCTCGGTGACCAGGCGCGCCACCTGCTCGCGCGCCGACCGCAGCTCGGCCGGCGGCAGCTCCTCGGTGCCGATCTCGAAGACCAGCGTGCGCGCGGCCGTCCCGGTCCGCGCGGCGCCCGCCGGACGGGCCGGCGCGGGCTCGTCGACGGTGCCCAGCGGAAGCCCGAGCTCGGTGCGGCGGGCCACCCAGAGCTTCGCCACCTCACCGGCGAGCCGTCGCATCCGGCCGAACTCCGCCGCCCGCTCGGCCGTGGAGACCGCGCCGCGCGAGTCCAGCACGTTGAACGCCTGCGAGCACTTGAGCACGTACGTGTGCGCCGGCACCGGCAGCCCCGCGTCGATCATCCGCTGCGCCTCGCCCGCGTAGATCTCCAGCAGCCGCCGGTTCGCGTCGATGTCCGCGTCGTCCAGGTAGTACCGCGACATCTCGTACTCGGACTGCCCGAAGACCTCGCCGTAGCTCACGCCCGGGGCGTACGCGATCTCCTTGAAGTGCTGCTTCTCCTGCAGTGCCATGATGATCCGCTCGATCCCGTACGTGATCTCCACGCTCACCGGATCGAGGTTGCGCCCACCGGCCTGCTGGAAGTAGGTGAACTGGGTGATCTCCAGTCCGTCCAGCCAGACCTCCCAGCCCAGCCCCCACGCGCCCAGCGCCGGCGAGGCCCAGTTGTCCTCGACGAACCGCACGTCGTGCGCCGCCACGTCGATCCCGATCGCGGCCAGGCTGCCCAGGTAGAGCTCCTGCGGGTTACCGGGGTCCGGCTTGAGGACCACCTGCAGCTGCGTGTGCGTCTGCAGCCGGTTCGGGTTCTCCCCGTACCGCGAGTCGTCGGGCCGCACGGAGGGTTCGACGTACACGACCTTCCACGGCTCCGGCCCGAGCACGCGCAGAAACGTCGCCGGATTCAGCGTCCCGGCCCCGACCTCGGTGTTCATCGGCTGCACGGTCAGGCACCCCTGTTCCGCCCAGTACGCGGTCAACCTGGCCAGTGCGTCCTGCATGGTGAGCATGCGCCGAAGTCTAGGACGCCCGCCCGGAGTCCCAGCAGCCGATTTCCCCGGAACGAGTCCAACGTGGCGCACGGATAGCAATCGAATGGTTGCTATGCGTGGTCATGCTGGGTCCATGACGACGGGATGGGTGAATGCGCCGAAGCCGGCCGCCCTGAGGTTCTGGATGGTCACCGCGTTCGCCGTGCTGTCGCTCGGCCTGGCCGTTCCCGTGGCGATGGTGTTGCTCTCCGGTGCCGCCCTCCCCTGGGACCGTCTCGCCGACATCGGCGACGCCTTCGGTGGCGCCTCGGCGCTGCTCTCCGCGCTCGCGCTCAGCGGCGTCGGAGCCTCCCTGCTCTTCCAGCAGCGCCAGATCCGCCAGGAACTCGCCGACCTCGACCGGCAGCAGCACCTGGAGCTTCTCAAGCTGGCCATCGAGAACCCCGAGCTGATCGAGGTCCTCGACGCCGAGACCGCTCGCGGCGATCACGCCCGGCAGGAGATCTACGCCAATCTCACGATGATGTATTGGCTGGCGATCTGGGAGCTCGGCGAAATCGACGACGAGGAATTGCGGGGGATGGCCGCGAGCATGTTCCGCAGTGGAATCACCAGGCAATGGTGGGCCCGCGTCGGCGATGCGTGGATAGGCACCCGTGAGCATCCGGAGCGGCATAGATTCATTGATATCGTGACCGGGGAATTCCGGGCCGCCGGGAGGGTGGCCACCGGAACGGGTGCGCCGGCGGCGAAGGCGCGCCCGTTCCCCGGTGGCGCGGCGGTGGCTGTCTCCGGTCTCGTGGTCCTGGGTGGCCTGCTGGTCTTCGGCCGCGCCTACGCCAGGCGGAGCCGGTCGGCCCGGACGTCCTCGACGAAGGAGCGCCACGCTCCCGAGCCGTAGGTGAGGACCGGTCCCGACGGATTCTTGGAATCCCGCATCATGACGATTTCCCGGTTATCGCTCATCGCGATCTCCACGCAGGCGCTGTTCGCGACGGAATATGAACTCTTACGCCATACCGGTTTCATGAACTGCCCCCCAATTCGGTTGCCGATAACGCGGCGGCCCGAGCGTAACGCCGGGCCGCGCGGTGACAAAAACGATGACCCCGCCTGGGTGATGGCTTACGAATACCCGGATCTCCACGGTGAGGTCTAGCGCGGCGCTCCGTGGGGAAGTAGCTGGGGATGCTGGCTGGAGATCTTTATGGGTTTCAGGGACTGCTGTCCGAGGATGAGGCGGCGGTCGTGCACCGGGTCCGGGAGTTCCTGGGCGCCGAGGTGAGTCCGATCGCGAACGAGTACTGGGCGCGGGCCGAGTTCCCCGCTCATCTCGTCAAGGGGTTCGCGGGGCTCGGGCTGGCCGGGCGGGAGCAGTCCGCGCTGCTCACCGGGTGGGTGGCGCTGGAGATGGCGCGGGCCGACGCCTCGATGGCGACCTTCTACGGGGTGCACGCCGGGCTGGCCATGGGGAGCGTTCAGACGTGCGGGTCGCCGGAGCAGCGAGAGCGGTGGCTGCCCGGGATGGCCGCGTTCGATCAGATCGGGGCGTTCGCGCTGACCGAGCCGACCGGTGGGTCGGATGTGGCGGCGGGGCTGAGGACGACCGCCCGCCGCGAGGGTGACACCTGGGTGCTGAACGGGCGCAAGCGCTGGATCGGCAACGCCACCTTCGCCGACCTGATCGTGGTCTGGGCGCGGGACGAGGCGGACGACCGGGTCAAGGGCTTCGTGGTGCCCGGCGGCGCGCCCGGCTTCACGGCGACGAAGATCGAGAACAAGATCGCGCTGCGGATCGTGCAGAACGCGGACATCGAGCTGCACGACGTACGCGTACCGGAAGCGGACCGGTTGCAGGACGCGAACTCGTTCGCGGACACCGCGACGGTGCTGCGGCAGACCCGGAGCGGGGTGGCCTGGCAGGCGGTCGGGGTGATGCTGGCGGCGTACGAGATCGCCCTCGACTACGCCAAGGAGCGCGAGCAGTTCGGCCGGCCGATCGCGAGTTTCCAGCTGATCCAGGATCTTCTGGTCCGGATGGTCGGCAACGTGACCGGCTCGCTCGGGATGTGCGTCCGGCTGGCCCAGCTGCAGGACGCGGGGCAGTACCGGGACGAGCATTCGGCGCTGGCGAAGGCGTACTGCACCACCCGGATGCGCGAGGTGGTGGGCTGGGCGCGCGAGTTGCTCGCCGGCAACGGCATCGTCCTCGACTACGACATCGGCCGGTTCGTCGCCGACGCCGAGGCGATCTACTCGTACGAGGGCACCCGCGAGATCAACTCCCTGATCGTCGGCCGCGCCGTCACCGGCCACGGCGCCTTCGTCTGAGCGACCTCAGCGCGGCGGGGTCAGGTAGACGCCGCCGCCGGAGCGCTTGGCCTGGTACATCGACGCGTCGGCGTCCTTCATCAGGATGCCGAACTCGGTGGCGTGGGACGGGAACATCGCCACGCCGATGCTGGCGCCGATCCGGATCTCGCGGCCGTCGATCTGGAACGGGTCTTTCAAGCGCTCGCAGATCCGCTCGCCGACCGCGACCGCCGACCTCTCGTCCGGGTTGGTGGTGATGAGCACCGAGAACTCGTCGCCGCCGAGCCGGGCCACCATGTCCGGGCGGCGGATCACCGAGTCCAGGCGCTTCGCGACCAGCTGCAGCAGGACGTCGCCGGCGTGGTGGCCGATCGTGTCGTTGACCTGCTTGAAGCCGTTCAGGTCGAGGAGCAGCAGGCCCAGGCGGGTGCCGGTGGCGATGGCGATCTCGACCGCCTGCTCGCCGCGGTCCAGCAGGTACTTGCGGTTCGGCAGGCCGGTCAGCGAGTCGTGGAACGCCTGGTGGGTCAGCTCCTCGACGTGCATCTGGGCGGCCTCGCGCATCCGGGCGCTGTCCATGATGAGGGCGCCCTCGACGGAGAGCTGCTGGGCCAGGATGCGGTCCCGGGAGCTCCACTCGCGGGCTCCGGACGCGTCGCCGCAGAGGACCAGCCCGACCGGGCCGCTGCCGGAGATCAGCGGGACCGCGATGAACGACTGCACGCCGGCCACCTCGATGAATCCACCGGGCAGCACCTTGGCGGCCTTGGTGTCGGCGAAGAGCAGCGGCTCGCCGGACTCGGCGGCGGCACGCCAGAGCGCCGAGTCGTTGGCGAGCTTGCCGACCATGTTGTCGAAGACCTGGCGGTTGCTCTCGGCGGGCAGCCCGACGCCGTACACGTACCGGATCCGGCCCTCGCCGTCGACCAGGTGCAGGCCGGCGTACTCGGTGCGGAACGCGGTCGCGCAGGAGTGGGCTAGCAGCTCGGCGGCGGCCTCCACGTTGCCGGCCGACATACCCTTCTCGAACAGGTCCTGGATCGTGGAGCTGGTGTGCGCCACGAACTGACGCTGCTTCTCCGCGAACAAACCCTGCAGCGTGGTGGCGAGGTGCAGGGCGAGCGTCGAGACGGTGTCGTCGCGCAGCTCGGCCAGGGCGGTACCGGTGAGCAGCAGCACGCCGACGGTCTGCCCGCCGATGCGCAGCCGGATCGCCATCTGCTCGCCGTTGACCACCGGCTTGCCACCGGCCGGGGTACGGAACACCTTGCCGGCGACCAGCTGGTCCCGCCGCCCCGGCTCGCCGAGCCGGGCGGTCGCGCTCATCATGCCGGTCTCCGAGTCCAGCTCGTAGACGGTGGCGGCGGTCAGCCCGGCGATCTCGGTGAGGTGCGGGGCGGTCAGATCGAGCACGTGCTGGACCGAAGGGGTGTCCTTGGTCATGAACCCGACCAGCTCCGCCAGGAGTAGCCCCTGCCGGTCCGGCTCCACGGCCGAGCTGCCGGTCACCTCGGTGAGAGGTCCGGCGGATGGCACTCCGTTGCCCACGGTCATGGTCCTAGGGTCGGCACGCGCGCCCGCCGGTTGAGCCTCCGGACGCCCGGTGCGGGGCGCAGTTGGGTTGCGGCGGGATCTCCGCTTCCGCCTCCCCTGGGCGTACGTCCGGAGCAGAGCGGTCCCCGGTCGACTGAATACCGTCGTCCGCGCTGGTCATCGGGGTGTCCCGGGGCTAGCGTCTCATCAAGGTGTCCCGGGGCTAGCGTCGAGTCACCCCACGGGGCTTGTGTTCACGGCGGGAGCGACATGGCTTCTCGGGACCCGTACGCGAAAAGCAGACCGCGCAAGAGCGACCGCCGCACCTGGCTGCTGACCGGTGTGGCCGCGATCGCCCTCGTCGTGACCGGTGTGATACTGGCGTCCTCGCACCTCGACGCGGCCACGCCGTCGCCTTCTCCGCCGTCGCCGTCGTCGGCCACCGCGGTGTCGGCCGTGCGCGAGGGTTTCGGCACGCGCCCGGACCCGCCGGTGATGGAGGGCGGGGACGAGGATGAGGCGGCGCTGGCCGAACTCGCCTACATCAACAGCGACGACCTGACCACCGTGACCCCGGCCGGCCAGTGGGTCGCCGAACTGGCCGAACGTTCGGGCGCGGCGCCGGTCGAGGTGCTCGGGGAACACCAGCGGATGCGCCGCGAAATGGCCAGTTCTGATCATCCGATCGTGTTGCTCCGGACCAGCGACTTCGGCACGGCCTCGGGTACGCCCCGCTGGGTGACCGTGGCCCTCGGCGACTTCCTCGACGCCGGCGAGGTCACGGCGTACTGCCGCTCCCTCGACACCCCGACCTGCCACCCCCTGCAACTCCTCCCGCGCTGAGCTCTGCCGGGGCTCTTTCGCGGCCGGTCTGCGCGACGTCCGCCTTCGCTCCGTACGCAGTGGCGCGCGTGACGGTTCCGGCTGAGGCGACGCATCACTGGGTGCGCTTGGCGCCCGGGCGGTGAGGGATGGGCGGCTCGCTGCATGGGCGGCGGGTGCACACGATCGGTGCTGGACGGGCCGCTCGCGTGCACGAGCGGCCGGATTCGGGCGGTCCGCGTGCACGGACGGTGGGGGACGGGCGGTGCGAGTTCACGATCAGCCGGGATGCAGGGCGGTGGGCGTACACGATGCGTGATCGTGTGCGTGGGCAGCCCGTATAGGGGCGCCGGAAGTACTCGATCGGTGATCATGGATTCCCGTCGCCCCGGCGGACCATGATCGTGATCCCGGGTCGCCCTGCGGACCACGATCGCCGCTCGCATACCCGGTCGAGGATTTCACGCGGGTGTGCTTGCCAGAACGCCTGTCGGATCACGAGTGATGCATCGGAAGTGATGCATCGGAAGTGATGCATCGGGGGTGATGCATCAGGGGGCGGATTCAAAGGGCTGATGCATCAGGGCTGATGCATCAAGGGGTGATGCATCAGGAGTGATGCATCAGGGGTGATGCATCGGGGGTGATGTGTTGGGTGGGGTGGGGGATGATCGCGGGGTGGGGGTTGAGGCGTTGGTTTTTGACTTTGATGGGCTGCTGATGGAGACGGAGACGACGCTTCTGGAGAGCTGGCGGTGGGAGTGGCGCCGACACGGGCTGGAGCTGGATGAGGGTGGGTTCTTCGCGGATCACGGTGGGGATACCAGTGAGGACCGGTATGCGGCGCTGGCCATGGCGGTCGGTGCCGGCTATGACCGGGACGCGAGTCATGCGCGGCGGAACGCGTACCGGGAGAGGGCTCATCTGACGCTGGGGCTCGCGCCCGGGATCGGGGCCTGGCTCGACGAGGCGGAGGAGCGGGGGCTGCGCCTGGCGGTGGCGAGCAGCTCGCGAGGTGCCTGGGTGCGGGGCAATCTGGGCCGGACCGGCGACCTGTCGCGGATCGAGGTGCTGGCCAGCGGTGATGAGGTGGGCACGCACAAGCCGGACCCGGCGGTGTACCACCTGGCGCTGGAGCGGCTCGGGATTCCGGCGGGGCGGGCGGTCGCCTTCGAGGATAGCCCGCACGGGGTGACCGCGGCCGCGTCGGCGGGGCTGCGCTGTGTCGCGGTGCCGAACCCGTTCACCGCGCACGCGCGGTACGGCCACGCCGACCTGGTGCTGTCCAGCGCGGCCTCCATGACGCTCGCCGAGGTGCTCGACCGGCTCTGATCAGGGCGTGAACCAGGCGTTGCCCGGGTGTTTCCGGATCATTGCGCTGGGAGCGCTCCCATGTCATGCTGTCGGCACGGCCAGTGATCGCCACCGATGTGTTGGCCGACGCTCCCAGTGGCGTCCGTCCACGTGGCGCCGCCCCCCACGTCTCGAGGAGTCCTCACATGAGACCCATTCCCACCCGGGCCCGAGCGCTCACGGCGGCCGCCGCCGTGAGTCTTCTGGCCGGCGCCGGGGCCACGTTCGTGGCGACCGACGCCAGCGCGGCCGCAGGCTGTAGCGCCAAGTACACGGTGAACCAGTGGAGCAACGGGTTCACCGCTGACGTGACGGTCACCAACCTGGGCGACGCGATCAGCGGCGGCTGGAACGTCACCTGGGACTTCGCCGGGAACCAGGCCATCACGCAGGGCTGGAACGCCACCGTCACCCAGTCCGGCCAGCACGTCACCGCGGTCAACCCGTCGTGGTCGACCAGCGTGGCCACCAACGGGTCGGTCAACTTCGGCTTCCAGGCGACCTACTCGGGGACGAACGCCACGCCGGCCACCCTCTCGCTGAACGGCGTCGCCTGCACCGGAGGCACCACCACCACGTCGCCGACCACCTCCAGCTCGCCGACCACCTCGTCCTCGCCGACCCCGTCCACGTCGACGAGCACCAGTGCCAAGGTCGACAACCCGTACGCCGGGGCCAAGGGCTACGTGAACCCGGAGTGGAAGGCGAAGGCGGACGCCGAGACCGGTGGCAGCCGGATCTCCAGCAACCCGACCGCGGTCTGGCTGGACCGGATCGCCGCGATCGAGGGTGTCGACGGCGGGATGGGCCTCGCCGATCACCTGGACGCCGCGCTCGCCCAGGGCGCCGGGTACATCCAGTTCGTGATCTACGACCTGCCGGGCCGGGACTGCGCGGCGCTCGCCTCCAACGGTGAGCTCGGGCCGACCGAGATCGGCCGGTACAAGACCGAGTACATCGACCCGATCGCCGCGATCATGTCGAACGCGAAGTACGCCAGCCTGCGGATCATCAACGTCGTCGAGATCGACTCGCTGCCGAACCTGATCACCAACACGGGTAGCGCGGCCGGCGCCACCGCGGCGTGCGACGTGATGAAGGCGAACGGCAACTACCAGACCGGGATCGCGTACGCCCTGAACAAGCTGGGCGCCCTCGGCAACGTCTACAACTACCTGGACGCCGCGCACCACGGCTGGATCGGCTGGGACTCGAACTTCGCGCCCACCGCCGACCTGATGTACCAGACCGCGGTCCTCTCCGGCAGCGTCAGCAACGTCACCGGGTTCATCACGGACACGGCGAACTACTCGGCGCTGACCGAGCCGTACTTCACCATCGGCACCACGGTGAACGGGACCAGCGTGCGGCAGTCCTCCTGGGTCGACTGGAACCAGTACGTCGACGAGCTCACCTTCGCCCAGGCGTTCCGGACGAAGCTGGTCTCGGTGGGCTTCCCGTCCACGATCGGCATGCTGATCGACACCTCCCGCAACGGCTGGGGCGGTACGGCACGGCCCACCGCGGCCTCCACCTCGACCGACCTCAACACCTTCGTGAACGCGTCCCGCATCGACCGCCGGATCCACGCCGGCAACTGGTGCAACCAGAGCGGCGCGGGCCTCGGCGAGCGTCCCACGGCGGCTCCGGCCTCCGGGATCGACGCGTACGTCTGGGCGAAGCCGCCGGGCGAGTCGGACGGCTCCAGCACCGAGATCGCCAACGACGAGGGCAAGGGCTTCGACCGGATGTGTGACCCGACGTACACGGGTAACGCCCGCAACGGCAACAACCTCACCGGGGCGCTGGCGAACGCGCCGTTGTCGGGCCACTGGTTCTCGGCCCAGTTCCAGCAGCTGATGACGAACGCGTACCCGCCGCTGAGCTGACCCACCGGTAAGACGAACCCCCGCCCCGATCATGCCCGGGGCGGGGGTTCTCCGTGTCCGGGGGATCCGTCACGGCGATCTTGGCGTTACATTGAGAAGCATGGATGCAACGTGCCGGTGCGATGATGCGGTAGTCGCCCACCGCCCGGACGACTCGCCCGTATTGCCGCAATAGTGTACTAGCTGGACAGGTGGCTGTTTCCTGTTTCGTGACGGAAGGGCTCCGGCTCGCCCGTCTTGCGATCCATTAGAGTCAGCTACCGGTCACCGCCTGTATTACTCGCCGGTAACCGTAAAGCGTCTTGGAAAGGACGGGCTCGGTCCGTGTTCAGCCGTATCGCCATCGTCAACCGTGGTGAGGCCGCCATGCGGCTCATCCACGCGGTCCGTGAGCTCGCGGCGGAGACCGCGACGCCGTTACAGACAGTAGCCCTGTACACCGACGTCGACCGCACGGCGACGTTCGTGCGAGAGGCCGACATCGCGTACGAGATCGGTCCCGCCGCCGCGCGGCCCTATCTCGACCTGAAGGCCCTCGAGCGCGCGCTGGTGGAGACCGGCGCCGACGCCGCGTGGGTCGGCTGGGGCTTCGTCGCCGAGGATCCGGCCTTCGCGGAGCTGTGCGAGCGGATCGGCGTCACCTTCGTCGGCCCGAGCGCGGACGCCATGCGCAAGCTCGGCGACAAGATCGGTGCCAAGCTGATCGCCGAGGAGGTCGGCGTCCCGGTCGCGCCGTGGAGCCGCGGGCCGGTGGAGACGCTGGACGCCGCGATCGAGGCCGCCGCGCGGATCGGCTACCCGCTGATGCTGAAGGCGACCGCCGGTGGCGGCGGGCGCGGCATCCGGGTCGTCGCCAGCCCGGAGGACCTGACCGACGCGTACGAGCGGACCAGCCAGGAGGCGGCCCGCGCGTTCGGCAGCGGCATCGTCTTCCTGGAGCGGCTGGTCACCGGCGCCCGGCACGTCGAGGTCCAGGTCATCGCGGACGGCACCAGCGCGTGGGCGCTCGGCGTCCGGGACTGCTCGGTGCAGCGCCGCAACCAGAAGGTGATCGAGGAGTCGGCCTCGCCGGTGCTCAGCCCGGAGCGGGCCGCCGAGCTGAAGTCGTCGGCCGAGCGGCTGGCGGTCCGGGTCGGCTACCGGGGCGCGGCCACCGTCGAGTTCCTCTACCACCCCGGTGACGACCTGCTCGCCTTCCTGGAGGTCAACACCCGGCTCCAGGTGGAGCACCCGATCACCGAGTCGACCACCGGGTTCGACCTGGTCAAGGCCCAGCTGCACGTCGCCTCCGGCGGCACGCTGGACGGGGTGCAGCCGGTGGAGCGCGGGCACGCCGTCGAGGCCCGGCTCAACGCCGAGGACCCGGACCGCGACTTCGCCCCCTCGCCGGGCCGGATCGCGCGCCTGGACCTGCCGGCCGGCCCGGGCATCCGGGTGGACACCGGCGTCAGCGAGGGCGACACCATCCCCGCGGACTTCGACTCGATGATCGCGAAGATCATCGCGTACGGAAAGGATCGTGACGAGGCCCTCGGCCGCCTGCGCCGGGCGATGCGCGAGACCGTCGTGATCATCGAGGGCGGCGCGACCAACAAGAGCTTCGTGCTCGACCTGCTGGACCAGCCCGAGGTGATCGACGCCAGCGCCGACACCGGCTGGATCGACCGGGTCCGCAACGAGGGCCGGCTGGTCTCGCACCGGCACTCCGCGGTCGCCCTCGCCGCCGCCGCGATCGAGGCGTACGAGGAGGACGAGCGCGCTGAGCAGCAGCGCCTGCTCTCCACCGCGTTCGGCGGCCGCCCGCAGGTGCAGCACCAGAGCGGCACCCCGCTCGACCTGAAGCTGCGCGGCGTCGGCTACCGCGTCCGCACCGCCCGGGTCGGCGCCCACCGCTTCCGGGTCGGCATCGAGACGGGCGCCGAGGTGCGCACCGCCGACGTCGAGCTGGAGCGCTACGACGAGCACACCGGCCAGATCACCGTGAACGGCAGCCGGTACCGCCTGCTGACCGGTACGCACGGCCCGATCCACCTGGTCGAGGTGGACGGCGTGACCCACCGGATCAGCCGGGACGAGGGCGGCGTGCTGCGCTCCCCGATGCCCGCCCTGGTGGTGGCGACCCCGCTGCAGCCCGGCGCCGAGGTCGAGGCGGGGGCCCCGGTGGTGGTCCTTGAGGCGATGAAGATGGAGACGGTGCTGCGCGCGCCGTTCAAGGCCCGGCTCAAGGAGCTGGCCGTCACGGTCGGCGCCAAGGTGGACAGCGGTGCCCCGCTGCTGCGCCTGGAGCCGATCGGTGACGGCGAGGACGAGGACACCGCCTCGGGCGACGCGGTCGAGATCGACCTGCCCGAGGCGACCGGGGACGTGCCGCCGCGGGCGCTGGCCGAGCATGGCCAGGACGCGCTGCGCAGCCTGCTGCTCGGGTTCGACGCCGACCCGCACGACGAGCGCCGGGTGCTCGCCGGGTACCTGGCCGCGCGCCGAGCGTCCACCGAGGCCGGGTTCCGCCCACTCTCCGGCGAGGTCGACCTGGTCGACGTCTTCGCCACCCTCGCCGAGCTGAGCCGCAACCGGCCGGCCGGCGACGACGGCACCGGGCTGAGCCACGTGCACAGCGCGCGCGAGTACTTCCACGCCTATCTCCAGAGCCTCGACGTGGAGCGTGCCGGACTGCCGGAGAAGTTCCAGTCCAAGCTCGCCAAGGCGCTGGGATCGTACGGTGTGAAGGAGCTGGAGCGGACCCCCGAGCTCGAGGCGGCGGTCTTCCGGATCTTCCTCGCCCAGCAGCGGGCCGCCACCGACGCGGGCGTGATCGCGAGTCTGCTCCGCGCCTGGCTGCAGGAGCCGCCGCCGGACGAGACGCTGCGTGAGCCGGCCGGCCTGGCCCTGGAGCGCCTGGTCGCCGCGACCCAGGTGCGCTTCCCGGTCATCGCCGACCTGGCCCGCGGGGTGGTCTTCGCCTGGTTCGGCCAGCCGCTGCTGCGCCGCAACCGGGCCCTGGTCTACGCCGGTATCCGCAAGCACCTGCGCTTCCTCGACGAGAACCCGGCCGCGGCGGACCGCGCCGACCGGATCGCGGAGATGGTCCGCAGCACCGAGCCGCTGATGCGCCTGCTCGGCCAGCGGCTGGTCCGGGCGAACCTGGACAACACCGTGCTGCTGGAGGTGCTGACCCGGCGCTACTACGGCAACAAGGGCATCACCGGCGTCCGCGCGACCGAGGCCGGCGGCGTCCAGCTGGTGGTCGTGGACCGGGCCGACTCGGCGGTGGTCTCGGCGGCGGTCGGCTTCGACGCGTTCGGCGGCGCGCTGAACGGTCTCGCCGAGCTGGCCGGCGGCAACGGGAAGATCGTCGCGGACCTCTACCTGGCCTGGGAGAACCAGCCGGAGGACCCGGACGCGATGACGGTCGCGCTGGCCGAGGTGATCGCCGGGACGCCGCTGCCCGAGCAGGTACGCCGGCTCACCGTCACCGTCGCCGGCCGGCACGGCTCGGTCATGCACCAGCACTTCACCTACCGGCCCGCCGGGGACGGCTGGGCGGAGGACCGGCTGATCCGCGGCCTGCACCCGTACATCGCGGAGCGCATGCAGCTGGAGAGCCTCCGGGAGTTCGACCTCACCCGGCTGCCCTCCTCGGACGAGGAGGTCTACCTCTTCCAGTGCGTGGCGAAGGGCAACCCTTCGGACGACCGGCTGGTCGCGTTCGCCCAGGTCCGTAACCTCACCGCGCTGCGCGAGCACGACGGCCGCCTGGTCGCCGTGCCGTCCGCCGAGGACACCATCGCGACCTGTCTCGACTCGATCCGGCGCGCCCAGGCGGGCCGGCCGTCGAACAAGCGGTTCAACACCAACCGGATCGTCGTCTACGTGTGGCCGCCGATCGGGCTCACCGACGCCGAGCTGGAGATGATCTTCACGCGGGTCGCGCCGACCACGGTCGGCGCCGGGCTGGAGGAGATCCTCTTCATCGGCCGGGAGCGCGTCCGCTCCACCGGCGAGCTCCGGAAGATCGCGATCCGGGTCACCTTCGGCGTCACCGGCCGGGCCACCTTCACCATCGGCGAGCACGGCAACGAGGTGGTCCAGCCGCTCGACGACTACCGCCTCAAGGTGATGCGGGCGGCCAGCCGGAACACCGTCTACCCGTACGAGCTGACCGGCATGCTCGGCGCCTTCACCGAGTACGACCTGGACAAGAAGCACGTGCTGGTCCCGGTCGACCGCCCCAAGGGCCGGAACAAGGCGGCCCTGGTCGCGGGCGTGGTCACCACCGTGACCAGCCGGCACCCGGAGGGCATCGCCCGGGTGGTGCTGCTCGGCGACCCGACCAAGTCGCTCGGCGCGCTCTCCGAGGCCGAATGCCGCCGGGTGATCGCGGCGCTCGACCTGGCCGAGAAGATGTCGGTGCCGCTGGAGTGGTACGCCCTCTCCGCCGGCGCCCGGATCTCGATGGAGTCCGGCACCGAGAACATGGACTGGGTGGCGGCCGCGCTCAAGCGGATCGTCGAGTTCACCCAGGACGGCGGCGAGATCAACATCGTGGTCGCCGGGATCAACGTGGGCGCCCAGCCGTACTGGAACGCCGAGGCCACCATGCTGATGCACACCAAGGGCATCCTGGTGATGACCCCGGACTCGGCGATGGTGCTCACCGGCAAGCAGTCGCTCGACTTCTCCGGCAGCGTCTCGGCCGAGGACAACTTCGGCATCGGCGGCTACGACCGGGTGATGGGCCCGAACGGTCAGGCACAGTACTGGGCGCCGTCGCTCGAGGCGGCCCGCGACGTGCTGATGTCGCACTACGACCACACGTACGTGGTGCCCGGCGAGTCCGGTCCCCGCCGGACGGCCACCACCGACCCGGTGAACCGGGACATCTCGCCCTTCCCGCACACGGTGGCCGGCACCGACTTCGCCACCGTCGGGGAGATCTTCTCGGCCGCGAAGAACCCGGACCGCAAGAAGCCCTTCGACATCCGTACGGTCATGCGGGCCGTCGCCGACCAGGACCACCCGGTGCTGGAGCGCTGGGCCGGGATGGCCGACGCGGACACCGCGGTGGTGCAGGACGTGCACCTCGGCGGCATCCCGGTCGCGCTGCTCGGCATCGAGTCGCAGTCGGTGACCCGGCGGGGCTTCCCGCCCACCGACGGCCCGGACACCTACAGCGCGGGCACGCTCTTCCCCCGCTCGTCGAAGAAGGCGGCCCGGGCGATCAACGCGGCCAGCGGCAACCGGCCGCTCGTCGTGCTCGCCAACCTGTCCGGTTTCGACGGCTCCCCGGAGTCGATGCGCAAACTCCAGCTGGAGTACGGCGCGGAGATCGGCCGGGCGATCGTCAACTTCCGGGGCCCGATCGTCTTCGTGGTGATCTCCCGCTACCACGGCGGCGCGTTCGTGGTCTTCTCCAAGGCGCTGAACCCGAACATGACCGTTCTGGCCCTGGAGGGCTCGTTCGCCTCGGTGCTCGGTGGCGCCCCGGCGGCGGCGGTCGTCTTCATCGGCGAGGTCAACGCCCGGACCGCCGCCGACCCGCGGGTCCGTGAGCTGGAGGCCCGGGTCTCGGTCTCGGCGGGCGCGGAGCGCGGTGCGCTGACGGCGGAGCTGGACGAGCTGCGGGCGTCGGTGCGCACCGAGAAGCAGGGTGAGGTGGCGGCCGAGTTCGACCGCATCCACAACATCCAGCGCGCGGTCGAGGTCGGCTCGGTCGACGCGGTGATCCGGGCGGCCGACCTGCGCCCGAAGATCATCGAGGCCATCGAGGCCCGGCTGAAGTAGACCCGGCTGGAGTAGATCCTGCGGAAACGGCCAGGCCCCTCATCGGGCCTGGCCGTTTTAATGGGCGGGTGGAGATGAACGAAGCGTCGTGGCGGATCGGGGACGTGCCGGTCCGGGCGGCCGGCGGCAGCGTGACCGGCGATCACTACGACGCGAACTACGACCGGTTCCACCTCGATCCGTCGTCGCCGCTCGCGGTGGTCGCCGACGGGATGGGTTCGGGGGAGGGGAGCGCGGCCGCCGGCCGCCTGGCGGTGGAGACCGTCGTGCACGCGGCCGGCGCGGAGGGCCGCACCCCCGCGGCGATGCGGGCCGCGACGGCGGAGGCTCATGTGCGCGTACGGGAAAAAGCCCGTGATCTGCGTGAACTCACCGGATGCACCCTCACCGCCCTGGCCGGGGTGCCCGGATCGGACGGCGGGGCGACCGCCCGGATCGCGCAATTGGGCGATTCGCGCGTCTACCGGCTGCGCGGCGGCCTGCTGGAACTGCTCACCGTCGACCACACGTGGGCCTGGCTCGCAGCGGTGCACGGCTGGTGGGCGGCGGACTCGGCCGAGGCACGGGCGGCCCGCTACCGGCTGACCCGCTACGTCGGCCACCCGGACGAACCGGAACCGGACGTCCTCGACGTCACGCTGCGCACCGGCGACACGCTGCTGCTCTGCACCGATGGCGTCTCCGACCAGCTCTCCTACGACGAGATCGCCGCCGCCCTGGCGCCCCGGAATCCCGTGACCGCGGTCAGTGCCCTGCTCGCCGCGACGCTGACCGCGGGCGGTGCCGACAACGCCACCGCGATCGTCCTCGTCGTGTGACGGCGGCGCCCCGACCGGACATCGATCGGCCGGCCGGAAGCCCTGTCCCTGCTGGTCGATTCCGGCGGGATCGTCACCGGCGGGGGGCGCGGGGTGGGCGTTCTCGGTCATGGTCCGGGTCGGGGGTTATCCACAGTCGGGGTTTGTCCACAGGGCCCCGGTTCGTCGGGTTTGATCGACTTTTCACGATCAACTGCTGGGATGATCTTGGTGGCTGGTGCTCAGGGGTCTCTCGGAGGGCCTGAGGCACCCCGGATCGCCAGCCAGGCCGGTCTGAGGCGCCCCGGATCGCCAGCCGGACCGGCCGAGGCGCCCTGGACGGCCGGCCCACCGCCTGCGGGCACCGCCGCCCGGCGGGCCCGCGACCGAAACCTGGCCGGCCGAAACCTGGCCGACGGAATCGGCGATCCGCGGTCGGCGAGTGTTTCGGACGGGTACTCGCCGCGGGATCCGGCGTCCCACCCGTGCGGTCCAGAATTGACCAGCGGGGTCAGTCCTGTCCCGCAGCCGCCCTTGAGTGAACGATCGTGTCCCGGTGCCGCCCTGGAGTGAGCGATCGTGTTCCGGTGCCGCCCCGCGACGCGTGACCGTGTGCGGGCACCGTCCCTGAGAAGGGTGGCCGGGGTGGTGGCGGGTCAGGACTTCTTGCGGAAGAAGCGGTAGACCGCGCGGTACGGCACCGCCAGGGTGTCGCCGGTCGTGCAGGTGGTGGCCGGGGCGACGCCGCCGGACGTGGCGAGGCGCTGGATGTAGGTGACGCCGCCGAAGAGGCCGTCGCCGCGGGTGCGGGCCGCCGTGATCAGCAGCTGCGGGATGCTGTTCGGGGTGGTGGACGGGGCGGAGACCGGCCGGGCGCCCTCGACCAGTGAGCCGTCCTGGTCGGATTCCCAGCTCGGGCCGCGGAAGTGCAGTGCGGTCACCTTCCGCACCGGGCTCAGCGTGATGCCGTTGAGCGACGCGGCGGGCTCGGTCAGCTGCCAGGCGCCGGACGTGCAGGTGTAGATCTGCACGCCGCGGGCCTTGAGGACGGCGTGCACGGCGTTGCCGGGCGGTGGCTCCAGGGTGGCGGGCACGGTGAGCCCGCCACCGAGGAAGCTGTCGTCCTGGGTGGTCGCCGGTCGGGTCTCCGTCGGTGCCCGCTCGCCGGTGCCGGCGAACGAGACGCCGGCGGGCACGCCGAGGGCGACGGCGGCCAGGCCGCCGAAAGCAGACGCGATCTTGGTACGCGGGGTCACGGAGTCCTCCCCTATGGACGGTGACGCTGGGCTCACGGTAACCGCCGTGAAGCCCGGGCAGTCCCGTTCCGTAGGGGATTCACCCGGAGGAAGTGATCTTAAGTCGACAAATCAGCGCATAGGGTAGAAGCCGGTCGGAACGGATTGAGCCTGCCGGCGCGCCTCCTTCGTCCGTGAGCGGAGCCGGAGCAGCAGCAGGATGCCGAGGCAGACGCAGACGCCGCCGACGACCAGACCGGGGCCGAGCAGACTGGTGGTCTCGCTGGACGCCGGTTCCAGCGCTCCGGTGTCGCCGGTCTCGTCCTCGACCGGGGTGACCGCGTCGTCGCTGGTCTCCTCCTCCGCGGGTTCGGTGGTCTCCTCCTCGGCCGGTTCGGTCGTCTCGGTCGGCTCCGGTGACGGCTCGGTGGTCTCCGCGGTGCCGGCCACCTCGGTCGCCGCGCCGGCCGCGCTGAGCAGCGTGTTCTGCGCGTCGAAGGCCTGCACCTCGAACTGGACCGTACCGCCCGCCTCGCCGGTGAAGCCGATCCGCCAGCGGCCGGTCACCGTACGGTTCCGGCAGAGCGTGCCCGGGTCGACCGCCTCGTCGACGAACGTGGCGGTGTTGTCCTCGACCGTCTTCTGCGTCGCGAACTGGCCGTCGTCCTCGAACCGTACGACCTGGATGCCGTCGACCGGCACGGTGCCGCCCCGCACGATGAGCGCGAAGCGCACCTTGCGGCACTGGCGCAGCTCCGATGACGTGACCGCGGTGACGGTCCGGGCGTTGCCGCCGGCCTCCGCGTTGTTCGGTGCGTCGAGCTCGACGCTGATGCCCCTGACGTCGGCCACGGCCGGCGCCGCACCGACCGTGCTCATGGCGCCGCCCGCGAGCGCGGCGCAGAGCAGAGCGGTGTAGTACCGCACGGCGATCCCCTCCCTGGAGTACCCCTCGATTCGCCTTGCAACAGATAGTTCGCCGTCCGTGGCCGAATGGTTCACGCCGTAACCCGTGTCACTCCTTATCTTCTCCTTAAGGCCTGGCGGGAGGCGTCATCGCCGCAGCTCAGCGGCCATGTGCGAAGAGTGTCCGGGCGATCACGGAAAAGAGCCGACCAAAAATTCTGAACGGGTTCATCCGAACGCACGTCCGGCACGTAATCCGGGAAGGACACGGCCGGGGCATCGCAGGGGAAAGCCAGCCGCGGGCGGGTCCAGCGGAACTTGAGCACGGGGCGTTCCCCACGGACGCCGGCGTCCCACCGCCCACGGGACGTGACCGTTGCGGAAAACGAGGAGTCAATGGCCCGGTCGAAGAACAACCAGAAAGCGGCCGCCAGTAGGGTGGCGGTCGACGTCGGCGCTACGGGAAGCCGGTCCGTCCCGATGAGCGCGGTGATACTGCTCGCCGCGAGCATCCTGGCGGCACTATGGGCGGTCGCGATGATGACCGCACCCGGCCGCGTCGGGTACTACTACTTCTTCATCTACTCCGAGTTCTACATGGGTGTTCTCACCCTGGTCTCGCTCTCCATCACGATCATGGTCGGCGTGATCTCCACCGACCGCCTGGTCCTCTCCATCAGGCAGCGGGTCTTCCTCCAGTCCACGCACCGGACCACCGGCGTGATGGCGATCTCCGCGCTCGCGATCCACCTCTGGACCAAGACCGTCGAGTCGCACATCCGCATCATCGACATCTTCATCCCGTTCATCACGCCGACGAACACGCTCTGGATCGGCTTCGGCCAGATCTCCGGTTACATCCTGGTGATGGTGACCTGGAGCGGCCTGATCCGGGCCCGGTTCATCGGCCGTGGCAAGCCGTGGATGTGGCGCACCATCCACTCGGTGTCGTACCTGATGTGGCCGATCGCCCTGCTGCACGGCCTCGGCGCCGGTCGCGCGGCGAAGACCTGGGTCATCGTCAGCTACATCGTCTGCGTCCTGGCCGTCCTGGTCGCTCTCGCCGTACGCCTCTCGGTCAGCCTGAACCGGCGCAAGGACTTCTCCTCCGCCGCCGGTGTCGGCGCGGTCAAGGCGCCGCCCAGCGAGGTCGCGCCCACGGCCTCCGGCGCCCGCAACCGGTTCGCCGGTGGCGGCGGTGGCGCTCGCGGTGGCAACACCGGCGTCGACCTGATGGCCCCGGCCGCCGCGCCGAACGTGCAGAGCTGGGTCCCGGCCACCCCGCCGGCCCCGCCCGCGCCGCCCGCCCCGGCCCCGGTGGCCGAGGTCCCCGCGGCCAGCCCGGCCCCGGTCGCGGAGGACTACCCGCCCCGCGGCGGCCGTGACCTGGAGCCCGCGCCCCGGCAGCGCCGCCCCGTCGAGGACGAGTACGACGAGCCGACCCGCGCGGTGACCCGCCGTCCCCGCGAGGAGTACTACGACGACGAGCCCGCCCCGCGGTCCCGCCGCCGTCGCGACGACGTCGAGGAGGACGGCCCGCGCCCGCGCAGCCGCCGGTTCGAGGACGACGAGGAGAACACCGGCGCCCGGTCGCGGCGTTCGCTGGAGGAGACCGGCACGCGGATGCGCCGGGACGACTTCGAGGACACCCAGACCCGGATGCGCCGGTACGCCGACGACGAGCCCGCCCCCCGCTCGCGCCGCGCCCCGGAGCCCGAGTACGACGAGCGCCCCCGTGGCCGCCGCCGTGCCGAGGACGAGCGGTACGAGGAGCCGCGGTACGAGGAGCCCGCCCCGCGTCAGCGCGCCGCCCGGTACGAGGACGAGGAGCCCCCGCGGGCCCGCCGCCAGAGCCGGTCCGAGTTCGTCGACTTCGCGGACGACGACACGCCCACCCTGGTCGGCATGGAGTCCCGTCGGTCCCGTCGCGGTGGCGAGGAGCCGGAGCGCGGCGGCCGCCGGGGACGTGATGACGACGAGGCGTACTTCTCGCAGCTGCGCGGTGAGCGTTGAGCACCCAGCAGGTTCCCCCGGTCACCGCGATCGGGACCCCGCGGATCACCGCGGGCTACGACGAGTACGGCCGGCTGGACCTCCAGGCGCACCAGGAGGTCCACGGCGGGTTCGCCGCGCTCTCCTCGGGTGAGCTGATCGGTCTCGCCGACCGGATCGAGCTGCGCGGACGTGGCGGCGCGGGTTTCCCGTTCGCCCGCAAGGTCCGCGCGGTCATCGACTCCTGCAAGCGGCAGGACCTGCCGCCGATCATCGTGGTCAACGGCACCGAGGGTGAGCCGCCGTCCTGGAAGGACAAGGCGGTCCTGACCCGCGGCCCGCACCTGATCCTGGACGGCGCGGCGCTGGCCGCCGCCGCCCTGGACGCGGAGGAGATCGTCATCGGCGTCGCCGACGACGGTGTCGGCCAGAACTCGCTGATGGCCGCGCTGGCCGAGCGGAAGATGCCCTGCCCGACCCGGATCGTCACGGTGCCCCACCGGTTCATCTCCGGTGAGGGTGGCGCGCTGGTCCGCGGCATCAACGGCGAGGCGCACATCCCGCCCGGCCGCAAGGTCCGGTCCAGCGACAACGGCGTGATGGGGTTGCCCACCCTGCTCTCCAACGCCGAGACGTACTCCCAGCTGGCGATCGCGGCCCGGCTCGGGCCGTGGGAGTACAACTCGGTGGGTCTGCCGGAGGAGCCGGGCACGGTCATGCTGACCGTCGGCGGCGCGTCGAGCTCGCCCGCGGTGGTCGAGGCGCCCAGCGGCACCCCGCTGATGGACGTGCTCAACATGTGCGGCGCGGACATCGGCCCGGGTCTGCTGGTCGGTGGCTACCACGGCAAGTGGATCACCGCGAAGCAGGCCGAGACCGTGATGATCTCCCGTAAGGGGTTCGCCAAGGTCGGCGGCACGCTCGGCGCCGGCATGCTGATCCCGATCGGCTCGAAGACCTGCCCGATCGGCGAGGCCGCCCAGGTGGTGCAGTACCTCGCCGGCGAGTCGGCCGGTCAGTGCGGCCCGTGCCGGCTCGGCCTGCCCGACCTGGCCCGGGCGGTCACCCTGGTGTCGCTCGGCGGCAACGCGCTGGAGAACGTGCGGCAGGCGGCCGGTCTGGTCAAGGGCCGGGGCGCGTGCAGCCACCCGGACGGCACCTCGCGGTTCGCGCTCTCCGCCCTCGAGGTCTTCGCCAAGGACGTGGAGGCGCACGCCAACGGCGAGGGCTGCGGCAAGTCGGTCAAGGGCATCCTGCCGCTGCCGTACACGGCGGAGACCGGGGCGCGGAAGCTGGCCCTGGACTGGTCGCGCTGCGACGGGCACGGGCTCTGCTCGGCGGTGGCACCGGAGATCATCCGGCTGGACCACAACGGGTTCCCGGCGTTCCCGCAGACCCCGCTGCCGCCGTGGCTGGAGGACGGGGCGCGCAAGGCGGTCAACGTCTGCCCGGCCCTGGCCCTGCGCCTGATCGACCCGGCGGCGGGCGGCCACTGAGATGACCACTCGTCGAGCGTTGCTGGCGCTGCCGCTGCTCCTGGCGGCCTGCGCCGAGCCCACGGCCGGGGCCCCGTCCACGGCCGCGTCGAAGGCGGGCACACCGGAGACGCTCGACTTCACCGGCACCACGCTGGACGGCGTCGCGTACGACGCCGCCCAGCTGGCCGGGAAGCCGTCGATCCTGTGGTTCTGGGCGCCGTGGTGCGCCACCTGCGCGGTCGAGGCCCAGTCGGTCGGCGACTTCCACGAGGAGTACGCCGACCGGCTCACCTTCCTCGGCATCGCCGGGCTGGGCACGGTCGGCGCGATGAAGGAGTTCGTCTCGGACATGCAGGTCGGGACGGTGACCCACCTGGATGACACACCCGGCAAGATCTGGAACAAGTTCGGGATCACCCAGCAGAGCACGTACGTGCTGCTGGACTCGGCCGGGACGATCGTCAAGCAGAGCTACCTCGACGACCTGGCCCTCACCGGCGAGCTGAAGAAGCTGGTCCTTCTCTGATCCGCCGCTAATCCGCGTCGAGCGGGGTCAGGTGCGGTTTGCCCGCGCCGTCCCGCTCGATCCGCAGCCGGGTACGCCGCCCCGGGCCGAGGTGCACCGGGAGCGGCGGCCCGGTGTGCCCGCCGTCCCGGGCCTGCACGGTGTGCGACCCGGGCGGCAGGGCCAGCTCCAGCGTGCGCCCGGCGCGCACCCGCCCCTTGGTCACGCCGTCGACGGTGACGGCGTAGGTGCGGGTGACCGTGGCGAGGGCCCGCGGCGGGCCCTCGACGACGAGCGTGGCGACGACGGTCATCGGTGGGTCACCATGTGGGGCCGGTCTGCTCGGACGGCATCAGGATCCAGAGGATCGGGTAGACGAGGATCTGGCTGCCCGGGATCAGGAACAGGATCACGACGAAGAGCAGACGGGCGATCCACGGGTCGAGCCCGAAACGGCGGCCCAGCCCCGCGCAGACACCGCCCAGCATCCGGCCGTCGCGCGGGCGGACCAGTCCCTGACGAGCCATCGTGTCGTGCACGGCGTTCATGGGTTTCTCACTTTCCCCTGCGTCAAATGGTGACGACTCCATGGTGATACCCCGATGCCAGCCTTCCCATCCGGAGACGCCCCGAGGAAGCCCGGATCCCGGCCCCCTAGGGTCCGTACGCGATCACGCCGCCCGATACAGTGCCTCCGGCGAAAGGAAGGCGGCCGCGGGGGCGGTCCAAGGGGCGGCGAGGACAATGGGCGACAGCACGGAGCCGGGCGCGCACGGACAGCCGCTGCGGCCGGCCGACCCGAGCAGACTCGGTGACTACGAGTTGATCGGGCGGCTCGGCGAGGGCGGCATGGGCACGGTCTATCTGGCCCGTACCGGAAGCGGTGTGCTGGTCGCGGTCAAGATGGTGCGCGCCGACCTGGCCCACGACGACGAGTTCCGCCGGCGGTTCCGCTCCGAGGTCGACCGGGCACGGCAGGTTCCGCCCTTCTGTACGGCCGAGGTGCTGGACGCCGATCCCGACCACGAGCACCCGTACCTCGTGGTGGAGTTCGTGGACGGTCCGACCCTGGCCAAGGTGGTCGAGGAGAAGGGGCCGCTGACCGCCTCGAACCTGCACGGCGTGGCGATCGGGGTGGCCACCGCGCTGACCGCGATCCACGGTGCCGGAGTGATCCATCGCGACCTCAAACCGCGCAACGTGCTGCTCGCGCCGGGCAGCCCCAAGGTGATCGATTTCGGGATCGCCCGGGCCATGGAGGCGACGAGCGCGAACACCCGGACCGATCAGATGGTCGGCACGGTGGCCTACATGGCCCCGGAGCGCTTCAGCACCGAGGGGGACACCCCGGTGACGCCCGCGGCGGACGTGTTCGCGTGGGGGAGCGTGGTGGCGTACGCGGGCACCGGCCGTACCCCCTTCAACGCCGACTCGCCGCCGGCCACCGCGGCCCGGATCCTCACCCAGCCGCCGCGCCTGGACGGCCTCTCCGCGCCGCTGCGCGACCTGGTCGCGCACGCGCTGGAGAAGGACCCGGCCAACCGGCCCAGCTCCCGCGAGCTGCTCGACCTGCTGATCTCCGGGCCCCGCCCGGCCGCCGCCACCGCCGCCGCGTTCGCCAAGCAGCCCGACCTGCGCGCCGCGGCGGTCGAGGCGCAGGCCGTCACCGGGTACGCGCCCACCCTGGACATCCCGCCCGGCCTGGTCGGCTACGACGAGAACTCGATCATCACGGTCCCGATCTCGGAGACCACCAAGGGCGCCCCGCCGCCGGTGCCGGTGCTCCCGGCCCGGCGCCGGCGCCGCTGGGTCCCGGCCGCGGCGCTGGTCGCGGTGGTGGCCGTGGCCGCGGGCGTGCTCCTCGCCGTGATGAGCACCGGCCAGGAGAGCGGGGCGGCGCCCGCGCCCGGCGTCTCCTCCTCCCCGGCCGAGGTGCTGATCGAGGACGGCCTCCGGCAGAAGTCCCTCTGGATCCCGAGCGAGCAGGCGAGCGAGAAGGCCAGCTGCGCCTTCGACGGCGCGCTGATCGCCCGCCGCGGGACCAGCGGCACCTACCGCTGCAACGGGCCGCTCGACCAGATGCCCGCGGACCTCTCCGCCGAGGTCGGCGTCCGGCTGGTCACCCCGGACAGCTGTGCCGCGATCTGGTTCCGCTTCCAGGACCTGCGTGGTTACCAGGCCCGGGTCTGCGAGCGCAACGTCTACGTCGGCATCCACCGCCGGGACGGCACCATCACCGTGCTGCGCACCTTCGTGCTCGCCGACCCGATCGCCCTGGACGCCGCGCCGACCCGGATCGGACTGCGGGTCGCCGGGAACACCGTGGAGATCCTCCGGGAGGGCGCGCCGATCGGCACCGCGGAGCTCACCGAGCCCACCTTCACCGGCGGCCGGATCGTGCTCGGCGTCTTCAACGAGCGCGACGCCCCGGAGAAGGGTCCCTACGAGGTCGCCTTCACCGACATCAAGATCTGGCGCTGAAGACCTTTCCGGTACGCCCGGAGCGCGCCGCGGGCGTACCGGAAGAGGTTCTCAGGATTCGACGACGTCGGCGACGATGACCGTGACGTTGTCCGGGGCGCCGTTCTCCAGCGTGCGGTTGACCAGCTCGGCGGCGCAGGTCTTGCGGTCGGCGTGGTCGCGCAGCGTCTGGGCGATCACCCCGTCCTCCACGTAGTCGGAGAGGCCGTCGCTGCAGAGCAGGTAACGGTCGCCGACCCGGACCGGGATCATCCGGCCGGCCGGGCGGAACGAGCCGCCCTGGACCGCCTGGGTGACCAGCGCGCGCTGCGGGTGGCGGCGGGCGTCGTCGGGGGTCAGCACCCCCTGGTCGACCAGCGCCTGCACATACGTGTCGTCCCGGGTCAGCTGGGTGAACTCGCCGTCGCGCAGCAGGTAGCAGCGGGAGTCGCCGACGTTGAGGGCGGCCAGGCGGTCACCCGAGAGGAGCAGCGCGGTGACCGTGGTGCCCATGCCCTCGCGGGCGTCGTCGTCGGAGACGGCCTTCTCGATCTGTTTGTTGGCGACCTGGAGCGCGTCGATCAGATCCTGCAACGGCTCTCCGGTGTCCGGCTTCAGGTCGACCTCGCCGAGTGCCTGCACCAGGATGTCACTGGCCAGCTCACCGGCCGGTAAACCGCCCATGCCGTCCGCGACCACGAAGAGGCGATTGCCGACGAAGACAGCGTCCTCGTTGTTGGACCGGACCAGGCCCTGATCAGTGGCGGCGACCGCCCGGACAGCAAGCGTCATGTAGCAACAATGCCAAAGCCCTCCTGGGTTGTCTCTAGTAAACGTGCCCCCTCGGACGACCCGTGTCAGGAAATTTGGCATCACCGCAGGCCGGAGGCATCATCCGGGGGGCTGTCTGCGGGGCGGCGCGACAAGCTGCCACGGCCTCGGTAACAATCGTCGTCGTGACGACAGCGATCCATCAGCGCATTGCCTCCGAACTCGGGGTCCGCGAAGGCCAGGTCACCGCGGCGGTCGAGCTGCTCGACGGCGGGGCCACGGTGCCGTTCATCGCCCGCTACCGCAAGGAGGTGACCGGCACCCTCGACGACGCCCAGCTGCGCACGCTCGAGGAGCGCCTGGGCTACCTGCGGGAGCTGGAGGACCGGCGCGCCGCGGTGCTGGAGTCGATCCGCTCCCAGGGCAAGCTGGACGACGCCCTGGAGCAGCAGATCCTCGAGGCCGACACCAAGGCCCGGCTGGAGGACATCTACCTGCCCTACAAGCCGAAGCGGCGGACCAAGGCGCAGATCGCCCGTGAGGCCGGCCTGGAGCCGCTCGCCGACGGACTGCTGGGCGACCCCACCGTCGACCCCAAAGCGGCCGCAGCGGCCTTCGTGGACGCGGAGAAGGGCGTCGCCGACGCGCAGGCGGCACTGGACGGGGCGCGGGCGATCCTGATCGAGCGGTTCGCCGAGGACGCCGACCTGATCGGTGACCTCCGGGAGCAGATGTGGACCCGGGGCCGTCTGGTGGCCAAGGTACGCGACGGCAAGCAGACCGACGGCGCGAAGTTCGCCGACTACTTCGACTTCGCGGAGCCGTACGCGAAGCTCCCCTCGCACCGCATCCTGGCCATGCTCCGCGGTGAGAAGGAGGAGGTCCTCGACCTCACCATGGAGCCGCACCCGGAGGAGGACGAGGGCTACTTCGAGGGGCGCATCGCCGGGCGCAACGGCATCACCGACCACGGGCGCCCCGGTGACCGCTGGCTGCTCGACACGGTCCGCTGGGCCTGGCGTACCCGGGTGCTCATCCACCTCGGCGCCGACCTGCGGCTGCGGCTGCGTGAGGCGGCCGAGGACGAGGCGGTCCGGGTCTTCGCCGCGAACCTGCGCGACCTGCTGCTCGCCGCGCCGGCCGGCACCCGCACCACGATGGGCCTGGACCCCGGCTTCCGCACCGGCGTCAAGGTGGCGGTGATCGACGCGACCGGCAAGGCGGTCGCCACCGACACGATCTACCCGCACGTGCCGCAGAACAAGTGGGACGAGTCGATCCACCGGCTGGCCGCGCTCGCCTCCAAGCACAACGTCGAGCTGATCGCGATCGGTAACGGCACCGCGTCCCGGGAGACCGACCGGCTCGCCGCCGACCTGATCAAACGGCACCCCGAGGCGAAGCTGACCAAGGTGATGGTCTCCGAGGCGGGTGCGTCGGTCTACTCCGCCTCGGCGTACGCCAGTCAGGAACTGCCCGGCATGGACGTCTCGCTGCGCGGGGCGGTCTCGATCGCGCGCCGCCTGCAGGACCCGCTCGCCGAGCTCGTCAAGATCGACCCCAAGTCGATCGGCGTCGGCCAGTACCAGCACGACATCTCCGAGGTGAAGCTGGCCCGCTCGCTCGACGCGGTGGTCGAGGACTGCGTGAACGGCGTCGGCGTGGACGTCAACACCGCCTCCGCGCCGCTGCTCACCCGGGTCTCCGGCATCACCGCCGGACTGGCCGAGAACATCGTGCTGCACCGCGACGAGAACGGCCCGTTCACCAACCGCCAGGAGATCAAGAAGGTCTCCCGGCTCGGCCCGAAGGCGTTCGAGCAGTGCGCCGGCTTCCTGCGGATCCGCGACGGCGAGGACCCGCTCGACTCCTCCAGCGTGCACCCGGAGTCGTACCCGGTGGTCCGGACGATCCTGGCCGACGCGGGCGCCGACCTGCGGACGGTGATCGGTAACAGCCCGATCCTGCGCGCCATCCGCCCGGAGAAGTTCGTCACCGACACCGTCGGCCTGCCGACCGTCACCGACATCCTGAAGGAGCTGGAGAAGCCCGGCCGCGACCCGCGCCCGGCCTTCACCACGGCCACCTTCGCCGAGGGCGTCGAGAAGATCGCCCACCTCAAGCCGGGCATGGTCCTGGAGGGCGTGGTCACCAACGTGGCGGCGTTCGGCGCGTTCGTCGACATCGGCGTCCACCAGGACGGGCTGGTGCACGTCTCGGCGCTCTCCGAGAAGTTCGTCCAGGACCCGCGCGAGGTGGTCAAGTCCGGCGACGTGGTCAAGGTCCGCGTCCTGGAGGTCGACGAGGTCCGCAAGCGCATCTCCCTCACCATGCGCCTCTCCGACGAGCCGTCCCGGGGCCGGGGCCCGCGCGAGGACCGCGGCGGCCAGGGCGGCGGCGGTGGCCGTGGTCAGGGTGGCGGCGGCCGTCAAGGCGGCGGTGGCCAGGGTGGCCAGCCCCGTCAGGGCGGCGGCGGCCAGCGTGGTGGTCAGGGCGGCGGTCGCCAGGGCCAGGGCGGTCAGGCTGGCCGTCAGGGCGGCGGCCAGCGTGGTGGTCAGCCTTCGTTCGGCAACGACGCGATGGCGGACGCTCTCCGCCGGGCCGGTCTCACCCGCGACTGAGCCTTCTCCGTCAAAGGTCCCGGCTCCGGTCGGGACCTTTTTCGTACGCCGTCAGGGGAGATCGAGGAAGTCGCGGACGGACTCCTCGACGGCGGCCATCGTGGTGTGTGAGACGTAGCCGTGGTTGTCGCGCAGAGCCGAGCGGTCGAGGATCTGGACCACGCCGTGGATGCGGACGTGGGCGCCGCTCAACGGATCGCCCGGGCCGAGCATGACCGCGAGATGGTTGGGATGAGGAACCTCCCGGACGACGCTGAGCGCCCAGGCGGCCAGCTCCTCGACGGCGTTGAACTCGTCGTTGCTGATCACCAGCACTCGATGCTGGGAGCCGCCGCGGAGCAGTGTCCAGATCTGTCCCCGCCTCACCACGCGCTGTCCCGTAAGGCAATGTCGTTGCTCGCCTCGATGAACAGGCGGTCGGTTTCGACCTGCTCGGGAGTGCGCTTGCGGAGGAACTCCCCATATGCCTGCGCCGCCTCCCGCTGACGGGCACGCCGGGTCTCGGGAAGGACCCGGCGGACCGCCTCGGTCACCGCGGCGGAGGCGTTCCCGGAGCTCTGCAGATAGGCGGCGACATCGTCGGGGACGCTGATACTGAGCTTCACGGTCATACTTTTATCGTACCGATGGGGAAGCGCCTTCCTTGTCCACCGGAGGTATGCCACCTGTCGGGCAAACGCCTCACGAATCATCCTTACGAGGGGCGATGTCGCCCCCGGGAATCGGGTCGTATTCTCGGCGGGTGTTGATGGGTACCGAAAGGCTGGTTCTGCGGCGGTTCCGGGCGTCGGATGCGAGCGTGCTCAGTGAGTACCGGTCGGATCCGGACGTGGCGCGGTATCAGTCGTGGGAGGCGCCCTATCCGGTGGAGAAAGCGGTGGTCGCGGTCCGGAACTTCGCGGCCAGCTCGCCCGACAAGGCCGGGTGGTTCCAGTACGCCGTGGAGCACGCGGAAGAGCGTGTGCTGATCGGGGACGTCGCGGTGCGGCTGCACGAGAACCTCCAGCAGGCGGAGATCGGGTTCACTCTGGCGGCGGCGTACCAGAAAAAGGGTTTTGCCTCTGAAGCGGTGGGGGCCGTGCTCGATCGGCTGTTCCGGCTGCAAGGGCTGCACAAGGTGACCGGGGAGTGTGATGCCCGGAATGTGCGGTCGGCGGGGCTGATGGAGCGGCTGGGATTTCAGCGCGAGGGGCTGCTGCGGCAGCAGACGTTCATCAAGGGCGAGTGGACCGACGACCTGCTCTACGGGCTGCTCGCGGAGGAGTGGACGGCGCGCTCCTGAGACGGCGGCGAGGAGCGCTTGATCGGGAGCCACGGGGCCAGGAGCGGGGTCAGGGCGGTCACCAGGGGCTCGCCGAAGATGCAGAGGGTCTGCTCCCACGGGTGGCCGAACGTGCCGCAGGTGAGGTCCTCGGTGAGGAAGACGTAGTAGTCGCCGTCGGGACAGGGGCTCAGCCGCCACGGGCCGCCGCTACGGGCCTGCACGTCGGGGCGGAACCAATAGCACCGGTGTTGCCAGTCGAGGGCGGCCAGCCGGGTGCCGTCGGGGAGGATCTCCGTGAAAGCGGTCAGGGCGGACGCGTTCAGGAGGTCGGTGCGGGCGTCGTGGGCGGCAGTGGAGCGGGCGGGGCGCTGGTGGATCGCGGCGAGGTCGAAGGTGACCGACGGGGTGGGCTCGTCGATCGCGGGGAATGAGCGCATGCCGGGGCGGAACGCGAAACGGGCCTGGAAACGTCGCCAGATCTCGTCGTCCTCGCCGTCGGGCATCGGGGTCCACGCGGGCTCGTGCGGGGTGGCCGGGGGACGGTCGTAGTGGAACTGCTCCTGGATCTCGCGCAGTACCCGGATGGCGGCCAGGTCGGGGTAGCCGGTGTCGTCGGGCCAGTCGATGGCGAAACCGAGGCTGCTGCTCGCGAACGCCAGTTCGGTGGCGAGCAGGGCGCGCGGCCAGTCCGCCGCGGGCAGGTCCTCGCCCGCGTCGAGGGCGTCGGCCACGCGCCGGGCCCACGCCGGGACGTCGCCGGTGCCGAGCAGCCGGGCACCCTCCGGCCGGCGTGTGGGGAGCAGCCACTCGCGTACCCCGGAAGAAAGAAGCCGGCGCTGAGCCGGAGAGATCTCCACCCACGCATGATGGGGGACGGACCGGGTGAGGTCCGTCCCCGGGGGTGTCAGGACTCGAGCTTGAGCCAGAGGGCGGCGAGAGGGGGGACCCGGAGCGCCGCCGAGGCGTCGAAGCCGTGCCAGGGGATGTGGTCGGCGTGGACGGTGCCCATGTTGCCGACGCCGGAGCCGCCGTAGAGCTCGCTGTCGGTGTTGATGACCTCGGTCCAGCGGCCGGCGCGGGGGAGGCCGATGCGGTAGTTCTCGTGCGGGACGGCGGCGAAGTTGACCACGCAGGCGAGGGCGGAGCCGTCCGGGGCGAAGCGGACGAACGAGAACGTGTTGTGGTGGGAGTCGTCGCTGGTGATCCAGCGGAAGCCGGACGGGCCGGTGTCCTGGGTCCAGATCGCCGGGGTCTCGCGGTAGACCCGGTTCAGGTCGCCGACCAGGCCCTTGATCCCGCCGAACTGCGGGTCCTGGAGCAGATCCCAGTCCAGGCCGCGCTCCTCGCTCCACTCGCGCAGGTCGCCCATCTCGGCGCCCATGAAGAGCAGCTGCTTGCCGGTGAACGCCCACATGAAGCCGAGCAGCGCGCGGGTGTTGGCCAGCTTCTGCCAGAGGTCGCCGGGCATCTTCCCGGTCAACGACCCCTTGCCGTGTACGACCTCGTCGTGGCTGATCGGCAGGACGTAGTTCTCGCTCCAGGCGTACACCGTCGCGAAGGTCATCTGGTGGTGGTGCCACTGCCGGTGGATCGGCTCCTTGACCATGTAGGTCAGGGTGTCGTTCATCCAGCCCATGTTCCACTTGAAGCCGAAGCCGAGGCCGCCCAGGTGGGTGGGGCGGGTGACGCCGGGCCACGCGGTGGACTCCTCGGCGATGGTGACCACGCCGGGGTGGTTCTTGTAGACGGTCGCGTTCATCTCCTGCAGGAAGCTGATCGCGTCGAGGTTCTCCCGGCCGCCGTACTGGTTCGGCGTCCACTCGCCGTCCTTGCGGGAGTAGTCCAGGTAGAGCATCGAGGCGACGGCGTCGACGCGCAGGCCGTCGGCGTGGAACTCCTCGCACCAGTAGAGCGCGTTGGCGACCAGGAAGTTGCGCACCTCACGGCGGCCGAAGTCGAAGACGTACGTACCCCAGTCGGGGTGTTCGCCGCGCCGCCAGTCGCCGTGCTCGTAGAGCGGGGTGCCGTCGAAGCGGGCCAGGGCCCACTCGTCCTTGGGGAAGTGGGCGGGCACCCAGTCCAGGATCACGCCGATGCCGGCCTGGTGCAGGCTGTCGACCACGTGCCGGAACTCGTCCGGGGTGCCGAACCGTGAGGTCGGGGCGAAGTAGCCGGTGACCTGGTAGCCCCACGAGCCGCCGAACGGGTGCTCCATCACCGGCATCAGCTCGACGTGGGTGAACCCGGTCTCGACGACGTACTCCACCAGTTGCGAGGCGAGCTCGGTGTAGGAGAGGCCGGGCCGCCACGAGCCCAGGTGCACCTCGTACGTGCTGATCGGCTCCTGGTGCCAGGACTTGCGGGCCCGGTCGCGCATCCACTGCTCGTCGTGCCACTGGTACGACGACTGGTAGACGACCGACGCGGTGGCCGGCGGCACCTCGGTGTGCTGGGCGAGCGGGTCGGCGTGCTCGCGCCACACCCCGTCCCTTCCGAGGATCTTGTACTTGTACTTGGAGCCGAGGTGCGCCGACGGGATGTGCAGCTCCCACACGCCGCTGGACCCGAGCGAGCGCATCGGCCACCCGTCGTACGGTCCCCAGCCGGTGAAGTCACCGACCACCTGGACGCCGCGGGCGCCCGGCGCCCAGACCGCGAACGCCACCCCGGTGCCGCGCGGCTGCGCGCCCAGCACCTTCCAGAGCTTCTCGTGCCGGCCCTCGCCGATCAGGTGCAGGTCCAGTTCGCCCAGGGTGGGCGGGTGCCGGTACGGGTCGTCGCACTGCGTCCCGTCCACGTCGAGGCGGTAGTCGAGGACGGTACCGGGCAGCTCGGCCGCGAAGATCCCGTCCGGGTGCACCCTGGTCATCTCGTGGCGTTCCCCGTCGGCGAGGACGGCGACCTTCTCCGAACCTTTGCGCAGCGTCCGGATGACGGTGTGCCCGCCGCCCGGGTGCGCGCCCAGGACGGCGTGCGGATCGTGGGTGTCCCCGGCGATCACGCTGTTCATGGCCCGCTGGTCGGCCGCCAGGCGAGAGGTGGTGTGCCCGATCATCGTCGCTTCGTCCTTCACAAAAGGGGGGTCAGCCGACCAGCCGGGCGATGGAGCGGAGGGGGATCCGCATCCACCCCGGGCGGTGCCGGGCTTCGTACGCGGCCTCGTAGACCGCCTTGTCCAGTTCGTACGCCGCCAGCAGCGCACCCTGCCCGCGCGGGTCGAGGCCGGCCGCGTGGGCGTACCCGTCGCAGAACGCCGCCCGGTTGCGGTCCACCCACTCCCGGGCGCGCGCCGCCAGATGCTCGTCCTCGTCGGAGTCGACGAGGAGCTGGTAGGCGGCGTACTCATAGGATCGCAGCACGCCGGCGACGTCGCGCAGGGGCGAGTCCGGCAGCCGCCGCTCGTCGAGGGGCTGGCCCGGTTCGCCCTCGAAATCGATCAGGAGCCAGCTCTCCGGCGTACGCAACACCTGTCCGAGGTGCAGATCGCCGTGGACCCGCTGGACGGTCACCTGCTCCCCGGTGAGCCCGGTGAACCGGTCGGTGATCGCCGGGAGGTACTGTTCCAGCTCGGGCACCGCGGTGGCGGCGGTCCGCAGCCGGGCCAGCATGGCGTCCAGCGGGAACGGTGCCGGCCCGGACCCGAGCTCCTCGGCGAGCGTCCGGTGCACCGAGGCGACCGCCTCGCCGAGCCGGTACGACTCGCCCTGGAAGTCCCCGCCCACCTGGTCGGCGCGCAGCTCCGCGTCGGCGAAGAGGTCCCGCGCCGAGGCGGTGGCCATCGCCCAGCCCTCGGCCGAGTTCGCCGCGTACGCGGTGACCATGCCGAGCGAGCACTGCCCGCCGTCGTCTGCGACGCCGAACGATCCGAGCAGCCGGGCCACGTGCGGGTTCCCGGCCCGTGCGAGCACCCGGTTCAGCTCGATGTCCGGGTTGATCCCGCAGGTCACCCGCCGGAACACCTTGAGGATCGCGTCCTCTTCGAAGATCACGCTGGTGTTGGACTGCTCGGCGTCGAAGACCCGCGGCCACCGGTCCAGCGGCAGCGTGACGCCGGGCTCCTTCTCGAAGGTGAGGTCCTCGACCGGCTCCGAACGGTCGATCAGCCGCAGCAGGTGCCGGGCCGCCTCCGGGTCGTAGAGCGCGTCGTACCCGGCCCGGCCCTTCTCGTCGGCGCCGATAGTGGCGACCGCGGCGTAGTCCGGGTACGGCCCGGCGCCGTAGCCGACCACGATCTGGTACCGCTCCGAGCTGCCGTCGGTGTACTCGACGTCGAGCAGCACGAGCTCCAGGTCGCCGCCGAGCGGGGTGGCGGCCGCCTCCTTGATCGAGGCGAGCACCCGGCTGCGGCCCGCGTACCAGCGCTGGTTGGGGATCCACTCGGCGTAGGGCAGCGTCATTGCTTCTCCTCGGACCCGCACAACTGGAACCAGTAGAAGCCGTGTCCCGGAAGGGTCAGGAGGTACGGGAGCTGGCCGATCCGCGGGAAGTTGACGTGACCGGTCAGCTCCACCGGGGTGTACCCGTTCCAGTGCTGGAGATTCAGCTCGATCGGCTGGGGGAACCGCGACAGGTTGTTCACGCAGAGCACCACGTCGTCGCCGTACTCGCGCAGGTAGGCCAGCACCGAGGGGTTGGAGCCGCCCAGCTCACGGAAGGTGCCGACGGCGAACGCCTCGTGCCGGCGGCGGACCGCGAGCATGGTCCGGGTCCAGTTCAGCAGGGACGTCGCGCTGTCCCGCTGGGCC
The DNA here is from genome assembly GCF_040681165.1 of Actinoplanes sp. NPDC051851. Taxonomy (NCBI): domain Bacteria; kingdom Bacillati; phylum Actinomycetota; class Actinomycetes; order Micromonosporales; family Micromonosporaceae; genus Actinoplanes; species Actinoplanes sp. NPDC051851. The sequence continues at coordinate 61,365 of NZ_JBFAYF010000054.1, forward strand.
TCCACGTTGACCGCCTGGTAGCCGTAGACCGGGTCCTGGTTGACCGGCAGGTAGAGCCGGCCGGGCGTGGCGGTGGAGAACCCGGCGTTGCGGTCCGGCGTCCACTGCATCGGGGTGCGTACGCCGTCCCGGTCGCCGAGCCAGATGTTGTCGCCCATCCCGATCTCGTCGCCGTAGTACAGCACCGGCGAGCCGGGCAGCGAGAGCAGCATCGCGGTGAAGAGCTCGATCTGGTTCCGGTCGTTCTCCAGCAGCGGGGCGAGCCGGCGCCGGATGCCGACGTTCGCCTTCATCCGCGGATCCTTGGCGTACTCGGAGTACATGTAGTCGCGCTCTTCGTCGGTGACCATCTCGAGCGTGAGCTCGTCGTGGTTGCGCAGGAAGATGCCCCACTGGCAGTTCTCCGGGATCTCCGGCGTCTGCGCCAGGATCTCCGAGATCGGGAAGCGGGACTCGCGGCGGACCGCCATGAAGATGCGCGGCATCAGCGGGAAGTGGAACGCCATGTGGCACTCGTCGCCGCCGGTCTTCGGATCCCCGAAGTACTCGACCACGTCGGCGGGCCACTGGTTCGCCTCGGCCAGCAGCACCCGGCCCGGGTACTCGTCGTCGATCACCTTGCGGCAGTGCTTGAGGAACGCGTGGGTGGCCGGCAGGTTCTCGCAGTTGGTGCCCGCCTCCTCGAAGAGGTACGGCACCGCGTCCAGCCGGAACCCGTCGATGCCCAGGTCCAGCCAGAACCGCAGGGCGTCCAGCATGGCCTCCTGCACCTTCGGGTTCTCGTAGTTGAGATCCGGCTGGTGCGAGAAGAACCGGTGCCAGTAGAACTGCCGCCGCACCGGGTCGAACGTCCAGTTCGACTCCTCGGTGTCGACGAAGATGATCCGCGCGTCCGGGTACTTCTCGCTGGTGTCGTTCCAGACGTAGAAGTCGCCGTACGGCCCGTCCGGGTCGTGCCGGGACGCCTGGAACCACGGGTGCGAGTCGGACGTGTGGTTCATCACCAGGTCGGTGATCACTCGGATGCCGCGCTTGTGCGCCGCGTCCAGCAGGGCCACGAAGTCGTCGACCGTGCCGAACTCGGGGAGCACCTTGTAGAAGTCGCGGATGTCGTACCCGCCGTCGCGCAGCGGCGAGTCGTAGAACGGGGGGAGCCAGAGGCAGTCGACGCCGAGCCATTGGAGGTAGTCGAGGCGCTCGATCAGGCCGCGCAGGTCGCCGCCGCCGTCCGAGCCCGAGTCGTAGAAGGCCCGGACGAGCACCTCGTAGAAGACCGCGCGCTGGAACCACGTGCGGTCCGCCGGGAGGACCCGGGCATGACCGAAGTCGCCGGAGTCCGGATGCTCGACCACACCGCCCTCGGTGTGACTTCCCTCCGCCGGATCGTGCTCGCTGCTCTGCTCCATCGGTGTCCCCTTACCCCGCCTGCACCACGAAGATGTGCGCCGGCTCGACGTACGGGTCGATCCGGACCGCGTTGTACTGCCCCCACTCGTACGTCGCCCCGGTGATCTGGTCGACCACGGTGAAGCGGTCGTGCCAGTCGAAGCCGAGGGCCGGCATGTCGAGCGTGGTGTTGCCCCACTGCACGTTGGCCGCGTCGAACGAGACGATCACCAGCACCGTGTTGCCGGTCTCCGGGTCGCGCTTGGAGAAGCAGAGCAGGTTGCCGTTGTCGATCCCGTGGAAGCGCAGGTTGCGGAGCCAGTGCAGGGCCGGGTTCTGCTCCCGGGTGCGGTTCAGCTTCGTCAGGTACGGCGCCAGCGACCGCCCGGCCCGCTCGGCGCCGGCCCAGTCGCGGGGCTTCAGCTCGTACTTCTCGTTGTCGAGCAGCTCCTCGGCGCCGGGGCGCGGGACGTGCTCGAAGAGCTCGTACCCGGAGTAGAGACCCCAGCTCGGGGTGAGCATCGCGGCCAGCGTGGCACGGATCTTGAACATCGGCGGGCCGCCGTGCTGCAGCGTCTCGTGCAGGATGTCCGGGGTGTTCGGCCAGAAGTTGGGGCGCATCCAGTCCAGCGAGGCGATCAGCTGACCCATGTACTCGCGCATCTCGGCGGCCGACGTGCGCCAGGTGAAGTACGTGTACGACTGGGTGAAGCCGATCTTGCCGAGCCCGTTCATCATCGCCGGCCGGGTGAACGCCTCGGCGAGGAAGAGCACGTCCGGGTGGGTCTCCTTGACCTTGGGGATCAGCCACTGCCAGAAGTTGACCGCCTTGGTGTGCGGGTTGTCCACCCGGAAGATCTTCACGCCGGCGTTCACCCAGTGCATGACCACGCGGTAGACCTCGTCGCGCAGCGTGCGGTAGTCGTTGTCCCAGTTGATCGGGTAGATGTCCTGGTACTTCTTGGGCGGGTTCTCGGCGTACGCGATGGTGCCGTCGGCCTTGGTGGTGAAGAACTCCGGGTGCTCCTTGACCCACGGATGATCCGGCGCGGCCTGAAGGGCAAGGTCAAGAGCGACTTCCATGCCCAGTTCCTCGGTACGCTCGCGGAAGTACACGAAGTCGTCGAGCGTGCCCAGCTCGGGGTGGATCGCGTCGTGCCCGCCCTCGTCGGAGCCGATCGCCCACGGCGAGCCGACGTCCTCCGGCCGGGCCACGAGCGTGTTGTTCCGCCCCTTGCGGTTGATCTTGCCGATCGGGTGGATCGGCGGCAGGTAGATGACGTTGAAGCCCATCGCCGCGACGGCGGGCAGGCGCTCGGCCGCCGTACGGAAGGTGCCGTGTTTGATCGGTGTGGCGTCCGGGCCGATCTCGGCGCCCTCGGAGCGCGGGAAGAACTCGTACCACGCGGAGTACAGGGCGCGCTTCCGGTCGGTCCAGATGGCGAACGAACGGGTGGTGGTCACCAGGTTCCGCACCGGGTTGTGCCAGAGCAGCTCCTCCAGATCCAGCGCCGGGGTGACCCGGGCGAAGAGGGAGAGCTGCTCGTCGCGGAGGGCCGCGGCCGCCGTGCGGACCCGCTCCTCGTCCTCGGATGGCACGATCTTGGTGGCCAGGTCCAGGATCTCGGAGCCGTCGGCCAGGTCGTTCGCCAGATCCTCGGCGCCCTGACCGGCACCGATCTTCTTGACCACGGCGTCCCGCCACGTCCGGTACGGGTCGTCGAACGCCTCGATCGTGAACGTCCAGCGCCCCACCTCGTCGGGCCGGATCGCCGCGTGCCACTGGTCCAGGCCGGGCTCGCCGGGAGTCATCCGGGTGAACGGCATGCTCGCGCCGTCGGGGCCGCGCCATACCACGTTCACGCCGAGCGCGTGATGTCCTTCGCGATAGGACACCGCGGAGACCGGGACCAGCTCGCCGACCACCGCCTTCGCGGGATAGCGGCCACCGGACACGGCCGGCGTCACGTCTTCGATGGGGAAGCGACCGGTCATGATCTCCACCGTAGTCAGAGGGGCTCAGGAGGGCTCGGCGACCGGAAAACCCACCGCCGACAGTCCTATGAACTTCTCCGGAGTGGAAAATTTGAAACGGCCGATCGCCGCTGCGCTCAACCTACCGGAGCGCCCGCACCGCGACACAGCCAGAAGGGGCCTCGGAGTCGCAATTTCACTTCCCGGCAACAGGCTTTTTCTGAGTACGGGTCCCTGGTAGTGGGTCGGTTGCCGTGCGTTGCCATCGGGTCGCCGTTCTCAAGACACCCACCCCGGCAGCCGAGCAATACCCGTGACGCCGCCGGAACACCGGTTGCGCCTAACGGAGGAGAGCAACTCGTGGCCGGACCGTCGACCGCCCTGTCCCCGGTTATCGCCGCCAGCACCCACTGGCTGGCCCGCGCCTACCCCGGTGGCGAGAGCAACACGGTCGCCCACACGCTCTCCGAACTGCAGGCCCGCCAGGCCGTCACGGTCGCCGCGTGGCTCCGCTACCCGACCGAGATCGACGCCGCGCTGGTCGCGATCGCCGGTCCGGGCGGCTCCGCGGTCCTCGACTGGAAGGCCGGCAGCGAGCCCGAGGACGAGTTCGCCGAGGGCGAGGGCTGGCGTACCTGGGTCGACGAGGTCGTGGTCAGCTGGGCGGCCTGCCTGCTCGCCGACCCGATGCTCGCCCGTCGCGGGGTGGACGCGGTCGTCGCCGCGATGCCGATCGTGCCGGACCCGCGCCCGCGCCCGCACGCCCGCCGCACCGGCGGCCTGCCCAGCGAGTTCCGCCGCCTGCTCGCGCCCGACTCCCGCGACCGGGAGGCCGCCGCGCTGCTGCGCCACCCCGACCTGCTGGAGCCGATCGCCGCCATGCACCGCGACACCCTGCTCTACCTGCTCGACGCCGAGAAGCCGTCCGAGTCCGTCGCCGCCTGACCCCGTTCATCCCCTTCTCTGGTTCTCTCTTCTCTTCTCCGACCCCCCACCCATCCCTCGTCGCTCGGTGCGCTGGGGCGTCCTCGCGCCCGCCGGACAGTGCACCGGACCCCCTGTGACGAGGGCTGGAACCGCAAGGCCGGCACCCCTAGTCCTCCTGGGGTGCCGGCCTTGTGGCCTTTCCACGGTCCGTTGCTGAGTCCGTTACTGATCAGCCAGCCGTGCGGGGAAGCCGCCGGTGGCGATCGGGCCCCAGCTCTCCGGGGTGATCCGGATCAGGCATTTGCCCTGGTCGCGCATCGCCTGGCGGTACTCGTCCCAGTTCGAGTGCTCCCCGGCGATGACCCGGAAGTACTCCACCAGCGGCTCCACGGCCTCCGGCAGGTCGATCACCTCGGCGACGCCGTCGACCTGCACCCAGGGCCCGTTCCACTCGTCCGAGAGCACGGTGACCGAGACCCGCGGATCCCGCCGGATGTTGGCGACCTTGGCGCGCTCCGGATAGCTGGAGATCACGATCCGGCCCTCGGCGTCCACCCCGCAGGTGTTCGGCGACGACTGCGGCCGCCCGTCCCTGCGGGTGGTGAGCAGGATCGCGTGGTGCCGGGTGCGCAGGAACTCGACCAGTTCGGCGCGTTCGACCCTGGTGTTCGTGGCGATGGTGTTCGTGGCAATGGTGCGAGGCATGGTCCCTACCCTGGCACAGCCGCCGATCAGACGGCCCGGTCGGCGGACCGGCTCGCGGCGGCCGCGGCGCCGATGATGCCGGCCTCGTTCAGCAGGGTGGCGGCGACGATCGGCGTGCCGATGTCGAGCAGTGGGAAGAACTTCTCCGACTTCTTGCTCACGCCGCCGCCGACGATGAACAGCCGGGGTGCGAGCAGCATCTCGACGTGGCGCAGGTACTTCTGCACCCGGTGCGCCCACTTCTCCCAGCTCAGGTCCTCGGCCTCACGGATCCGGTCGGAGGCGAGCAGTTCCGCGTCCCGGCCGTCGATCTCCAGATGCCCGAACTCGGTGTTCGGGATCAGCACGCCGTCCAGGAAGAGCGCGCTACCGATGCCCGTCCCGAAGGTCAGCATCATGATCAGCCCGGACTGGTCCCGCCCGGCCCCGAACGCCACCTCGGCGGCACCGGCCGCGTCCGCGTCGTTGAGCACGGTCACCGGCTTGCCGAGGCGCTCGCTGAACAGTTTCGCGGCGGGCGCGTTGAGCCACGACTTGTCGACGTTCGCCGCCGAGCGGGTCACGCCGTCGACCACCACACCGGGGAAGGTGATGCCGACCCGGTCGTACCCCTCGTACTTCGCGGCCACTTCGGCGACCGCGTCGACGACGCTGTCCACGTCGGCGGGCTTCGGCGTGGGCACCCGGAAGCGCTCGGCGGTCAGCTCGCCACGCTCCGTGTCAACCGGTGCGCCCTTCACTCCGGATCCGCCGATGTCGATGCCGAGGGTCGTCATCCGTCTTCTACCCGTCTTCCTCTAGAAACGCCGTGGCATGGTGTCTACCACGAGCCCCGGGCACCCCATACGAGGGCGTTCGACCGACGCGGGGGAGTGAATTCAATCCGTAGTTCCCTCGTTCACGCAATGTCACTCATACTTTCGGCTATGCGCGACTAGGCTTCTCGGCTAACGTTGCAAGTCAGAACGGTCGCCGCGTGCGGGCACGGCTCTCTGCCCGCTGATGGAGGACCACGAGATGTCAGCGATCGAGGTTCAGACACCCACCGCGCCCCCTGCACCGGCCGCGCCCGGTGCCAGCCGCTCTGTCCACCCCGCGCCCGGTGCTGGGCACTCTGTCCACCCCGCGCCCGGTGCTGGGCACTCTGTTCACTCCGCGCCCGGTGCTGGGCACTTCGCGCTCACCGTGCCGGGGGCCAGCGCAACCGACCTGCTCGGGGCCCTGGCCATCCTGCCGCCGGAGCATCGCGACCGGGGTCGTGTCCGCGCCCGCACGATCGAGGCCTGGCTGCCGCTCGCACGCCACCTGGCCCACCGCTACTCGGGCCGCGGCGAACCCACCGACGACCTGATCCAGACCGCCACCGTCGG
>NZ_JBFAYF010000055.1:0-6112 GCF_040681165.1 Actinoplanes sp. NPDC051851
GCGACCACGTAACGCATCATCACGTGCGCGGGCAGCCGCCGGACCCGCTTCTCCCGCCGCTCGGTACGGTTGAGAACCTCCTCGAGCAGGTCACGGTCGAACCGGGCCGACACCACACCCAGCGCGATGTGGTCGGTCAGGCGGCCCTGCGGCCGCGGCAACGGCTCCACTACAGACGAGGTCACGGCAGATGACCGTACCGGCCTGTCAAGCCTTCGTCAGCTCACCACGCTGACCAGCACCGATGCCCTTAACTGAACGGCATTGCCCCATGACCACCCGTTCCCCTCGATGTCGGACGTTTACTGACGTCGAGAGGCCGGACCGTGGTCACATCGCAGAACACTGATCCGCATCAGGCAACCGCCTCCGCCGCCGTGGAGGCCGCCCGACGCGACAGCCGTTTCGGCGTACGCCCGATCATCACGGCCGATCGTGTCGACCGGCGACTGAAACGGGCCGTCCGACAGCGGTGCACCCACGACACCTGGTTCCTCCACGTGCCGGCCGGCCGGCCGCTGCGGGACGCCGTCGACCGGGCACTCGAGCGGAGCGACGTGGCACCGCCGACCCCGTCCTACGACAGGTTGACCGGCGGCCGGCGGTCCCCGGGCGAGGGGCGGCGGTCCTCCCGCTGGGACCGGGTGAAGCGGCTGCTGGAGCCGGTCACCCTGTTCTGGCTCGTCGTGATCGCCGCCGGCGGGACCGTGATGGGCGCGGCGACCGAGAAGACCTGGTGGGACGACCGGGTCTGGACCATCGGCGGCGGGCTGGTCCTCGCCGGCCTGGCCGCGAGCCTCGGTCACCTCCTGATGGCGGCGGCCCGGATGATCCCGCAGGTCACCCATCCCACCGACGACGACCTGGCCCGCGCGCTGCTGGCCGACCTCCGGCGGGACTGGCGCCGGCGGACGGTCTTCCGCTTCACCGACGTACCGCGGAGGCTCCCCGTCCTGCTGGTCGCCGCGGTTCCCGGAGCGACCGATCCCCCGCCGCTGGTCCGCGCGTATCAGCGGTGGCACCCGGCACACCCGCACTGGCTGTGGTGGATCCTCGCCCCGATCCGCCGTCCATCGGCTGTGCTGATCACGGACTACACGAGCCGAACCGCGGCCCGCCCCCGCAGCCTCTCCCGTCGCACCCGGGCGAGGCTGCGGCTGACCGCCATGAACCTGAGGCGGTGGAGCGCCTGGCCGCTCGTGACGGGCCTCGGGTGTGTGCTGATCCTGCCGCTGACGATGGTCGGGTGGGTGCTGACCGGGTTTTGGTGGATATCGGTCGTCCTCCTCGTACCCCGCCGCGCCCGCCGACGCGCGATCCTGCTGTTCTGCTACGGAGTCACGGCGCTGCTCGTGACCGGCTTCGTGTTCGTCGACCGCAGCCTCGGTCAGCCGTACTGTCTGTTCGGCACGGGTACCGACGACGTGGACGTCGAGCACGACGAGTGGATCGGCTCGCGAACCTGCCTCGGCGGAGCGGACCTCGGCCGGGACATCCGCTCCGCCGTACTCGGCCGGATCGCCGAGCGGGTCTCGGTGCACCGGCCCGGGCCCGACGACAACGCCGGCCTGTTCGACGTGAACCTGATCTACCGGGAGAACAAGCGGGTCGAGCAGTCGGCCGCGGGCGAGAACCGCGGGGTGGTGACCGTCGCGCTGGTCACGTCCCTGACCACGAGTTCGCCGACCCGGCCGGTCCGGTCGACGGTGGCCGAGCACGAGGGCCTCGCCGGCGCGCACGCCGCCCAGGTCCGGATCAACGCGGACCGCAACCAGCGGATGCCGTACGTCCGGCTGGCGATCGTCAACTCGGGTGACCTGACCGGCGGAGCCGACGAGGCGGCCGTACAAAAGCACCTGGACCGGATGCGGGAGAGCCTGCACCGGCTGGCCCGCAACGAACGGTGGCGCCTGATCGCCGCCGTCGTAACGCTGAACAGCACGACGTACGTCCAGGACGCTCTCCGCGAATCGCTGGGCCGCGACGGGGTCGCCATACTCAGCCCCACCATGACCGCCGACGGCTTCGGCGACGACATCCGCCCCCGGGACGAGAACGGGGTCCTGTACAGCACGGCACCGGTGTTCTTCGCGGTGAACACGATCAACGACGACCAGGTCGAACTCGTCACCCGATACGCCGCCCGATCTCCGAAGGCCGGCCCACTGGTCTACTACTACCCGGTCGACCCGGACCACATCGGGCCGGGCTTCGACGAGACGGACCTCTACCTCGACACTCTCAGCTGCGATGTCTGGAAGCGCGGTGGTTATCAGGCGGCGGCCCTGCACGGTGACGACGTCTGGCGACTGGACGGCAGCCGTCCGGATCGCCTGTGCCCGAACGCCACGAGGATCTCGGTCAACGACCCGAAGATCGGGTTGTGGCCATGGTCCCGGGGGGAGTCCGCTGAGAAGCTGGCCGAGTCCGCGTGCCCGGCCTCCGATCCTCCTGGACTACTCTTCTTCGGCGGACGCTACACCGAGCTCGCGGCGTTCACCCAGCTCGTTCAGGCGGCCTGCACCGAGCGTCCCGAGGTGGCGGTCGCCGATTCGGCCACCCGCTTCCTTGCCAACGGGGAACTCGCCAGGCTGGTCCCGCACCACACCGGCGTCCTGATCGCCTCCCGCGGCCCGGTCCTCACCTGCGAGAGCCTCGCCCGGCCTGATGACATTCCCGACCTCGGGCCGCACGACGAAGGCCGCATGGCGGACTTCGCCGACGACGTTCATCAGGTACTCCACCGGTGTCTCGGCGCCGGCGACCCGGAGTCGGACCGGCGTCTCGCCGGTGGGTGGGCCGTACTCGAGTACGACACCGTGCTGATGATCCGCGACGCACTGCTGCGGATCGGCCTGGACGGGCTCCGGACGGCGCCCCCGGACGACCGCCCGGGGGCCGCGTCCACCGGCCCCGACCGGGTCCGCGGCCTGCTCGGCGGCACCGCCCTGCGGGACCTCGTCATGCTGTGCCTCCAGGGGCGGACCCCGTCCCTCTGCGCGGACAGGCCCTTCACCGGTGCGTACGGCACGGTCAGGCTCGTCGACGGGGTCGGACGACGTCCCGTCGTGCTCCTCGACATCGACGACCTGGCCACCGCCTTCGCCGAGGGTGCCGGTGACCCCGCGGGCCGCTGCGTCCCGCCCCTCGACGGCTCCCGGCGACGGTGCGTCTTCCACCCGGAGCCCGCCTCCTGAGGGCGTCGGCGACGCAGGGCCCGGGGGTCGCGCAGATCGATCGGTGTCCGCTTGCGATAGGCCCGCTTCACCCTGGTCGACTCACCCTGGTCGAGAGAGCGAAACGGGGCCACCGGAGTGGCCCCGTCCATCAGCGACCGATCAGGCGTTGCAGATGCCGGTCATCTCGTCGCGCGGGACGACCTTGACCCGCTTGCGGCCGTGCGGCTCGCCGAGCGCGATCTCGTGGCTGTCCAGCTTCTGCCAGCCCTCCCACGTGGTGTACGGCAGCCCGCGCTGCGCCAGGTAGTTCACCACGTCGTCCGCCGCACGCTCGGACGCGACCGGCAGCTTGTCGCGGTCGCCGAGCAGGCTGGTCACGGTCTCGCCCGCGTCGCCCTTGGTGTGACCGATCAGGCCCACCGGACCGCGCTTGATCCAGCCGGTGGTGTACATGCCCGGGATGTGCTCGCCGTCCAGGTCCAGGATCCGGCCCGCGTCGTGCGGGATGGTGCCGGTCTTGGTGTCGAACGGCAGGTCCGGGATCGCCGTGCTGAGGTAGCCGACGGCCCGGTAGACCGCCTGCACGTTCCAGTCGGTGAACTCGCCGGTGCCGCGCACCCAGCCGTCGCCGGTCAGCTCCTGCGTCTCGGTACGCAGCCCGACGACCTTCCCGTCCTCGCCGAGCACCTCGACCGGCGCCTGCAGGAAGTAGAGGTGCAGCCGGCGCGGCCGGTCCCGCTGGTCGCGGACGGCCCAGTTCTGCAGGATGTCGACGCACATCTTGATGTGCCGGGTGTCCCGCATCGCCTGCAGGCTGCCCTCGTCGAACTCGATGCCCTCGGGGTGGATGATCACCTCGACGTTCGGCGAGTGGTCGAGCTCGCGCAGCTCCTGCGGGGTGAACTTGACCTGCGCCGGCCCGCGCCGGGAGAACAGGTGCACGTCGGTGACCGGGCTCTGCTTGAGCACCTGGTACACGTTGTCCGGGATCTCGGTGACCAGCAGCTCGTCCGCGGTCTTGGCGAGCACCCGCGCCACGTCGATCGCCACGTTGCCCGCGCCGATCACCGCGACCTCGGTGGCCTCCAGCGGCCAGTCGCGGGACACGTCGGGGTGCCCGTTGTACCAGGACGCGAAGTCCGCCGCGCCGTAGCTGCCCTGCAGGTCGATGCCGGGGATGTCGAGCGCCCGGTCCTTCTCGGCCCCGGTCGCGATCACCGTCGCGTCGTAGAACCGTGCCAGCTCCTCCGGCTTCACGTCGACGCCGTACTCCACGTTCCCGAGGAACCGGATGCGCGGGTTGTCGAGGATGCGGAAGAGCGCGTTGATGATCTCCTTGATCCGCGGGTGGTCGGGCGCCACGCCGTACCGGATCAGGCCGTAGGGAGTCGGCAGCTTGTCGAGGATGTCAACGGTGACGTCCGGGTCGGCCTTGATGAGGTGGTCGGCCGTGTAGATACCGGCCGGACCGGCTCCGATGACGGCAACCCGCAGGGCGCGGTCCATAGTTAATCCCTCTGTTCGCGCTTACACTCCAGCCCAGCCAAGATCGATGGGGCCGACCGCACTGTAAAACTTAAACCCAGGTTGAGATCAAGTTGCGTCCTGACCGATGGACGGCGACTCCCGAACGCCCGGAGTCAACGTTTTCGCAGCTCAACACCGCCCTCAGGGCCGCTTGAAGATCGATCTCCGGTCGCTCTGAGTGAGGCGTCTCACGCTTTTCTTAGGTACGCCTAACCCGATCGGGTTCCTCCCCGCCCCGAGGACCCCGCAGCCACCCGACCCGCCCCGAGGACCCGGCAGCCACCCCGATCCGCCCCGAGGACCCGGCAGCCACCCCGGCCCGCCCCGAGGACTCGGTGGCCACCCCGACCACGGCCGCGGGCGTGCGGAGCAGCGCCGCCGCCGCGCCGACCAGGGCCACGGGCAGGACCGCGGCGGCCCACCAGGCACCGACGGCCAGTGCCGCACCACTCAGCGCCGCACCCGTGATCAGCGAGGCCAGCTGCGCCGAGGCCGGCCCCGCGGCCCGCCACCGCCCGTGCACCAGGTCGGCCAGCACCCCGACCAGCGCCCCGGTCAGGTAGGTGGTCGGCGCCTTCAGCCGCAGCCCGGCCACGCTCTGCGCACCCATCGCCAGCGCCGCCACCCCGAGCAGGCCGTGGGCGACCCCACCGCCCGGCCGCCCACCGGTAGCAAACAGCCCCACCGCCACCGCGGCGAGCAGCCCGGCCTCCGCCACCAGCATCCTCGTCACCGTCACCGACGGCCCTGCCCCCGTAGCCGACGACCCTGCCCCCGTAGCCGACGACCCTCCCCCCGTAGCCGACGATCCAGTCACCGCTGCCGACGGCCCGGTCACCGCCGCGGGTCGCTCTTTCCCGAGCAACGACCAGAGCGCGACCCCGGCCGCGTAGCCCCCGATCGCGACCGCCACGGCGACCAACCGCTCACCGTCGCCCGTACCGATCATGTAGCCGACCGTCACCAGGTTGCCGGTCACCACGCTCGCGAACGCGCCGCCCAGCACCGTCAACGCCAGCAGATCCACCGCACCGGCCCCGGCCGCCAGGGCGATGATCCCCGCTCGTTCCCTCCGCACACCCCGATCCTGCCCGCGTTCCATGAGAGTTCAGCGTGAGCCCGATGAGGGATCCTTAGTAATCCCGCACACCCACCCCGAACCACCGCCGGCTCCACGACCGGCATCGAGCTTGTCACCCGCTTCCCGTTACGTCGCCGCGTAGCGGGCGACTACGATGCGTGCCGCCCAGCAGGCGACATCCGCGGCACGAGAGGGCGCTCCGCGTTCACGCCGCGGGCCCCGGCCTTTCCCGAACACGCTCGGCCTGTGGCAGCCGCCGGGCTGGCGGACGGACACACCCCTAACCACCAGCCAGGAGGGTCCAGCTGGCGCCGACGGGTGTGTC
>NZ_JBFAYF010000055.1:6211-65350 GCF_040681165.1 Actinoplanes sp. NPDC051851
CGAGCACCCCGACACACCCCTAACCACCAGCCAGGAGGGTCCAGCTGGCGCCGACGGGTGTGTCGAGCACCCCGACACACCCCTAACCACCAGCCAAGAGGGTCCAGCTGGCGCCGACGGGTGTGTCGAGCACCCCGACACACCCCTAACCACCAGCCAGGAGAACTCGGCTGGCGCTGACGGGCCTGTCGGGACTCCCGTTCCCCACCCGAGCGCCAGCCGAGCAAACGACTCACGCGGATCGACACCGCGAGAGCCGCACCGCGAGAGCCGCACCGCGAGAGCCGCACCGCGACGCGGCCGGCCGGCGGCGGAGGTCAGCGGGTGAGGAGCCGGGCGACGCCGTAGGCGAATCGCTCGTCGAAGGAGAGGTCGTTAAGGGTCGGCAGGGTGCGCCGCAGGGCGGGTCGCTCCCCCACCTGATCGGCGGTGATCGGTCTCGTCGGCAGGGCCTGCTCCTCCTGGACCAGGCCGAGCACGAAGTAGACCAGGTTGAACGCCGTCCAGGCCGCCTCGCGATCCGGGAAACCGCCGTCCAGCAGCGCCGCCACCAGGGCCTCGGCCAGATTCAGCGTGGCGGGCTCGGCCGCGTACGTCCCCGCGACCACGACCGCGCCGTCCCGGTGTGCGAGCAGGGCGGCGCGGTAGCGATGGGCGATCTCGGTCGCGCGGGCGTGCCACTCGGCGGGCAGGCCGTCCAGGGAGGCCCCCGCGACGACGGCGTCGGCCATCAGCTCGTCCAGCCGGGCCTTGGATTTGGCGTGCCACAGGACGGTGTTCATCCGCACGCCGAGTCGCTGGGCGATGGCGCGCAGTGAGACGGCGGCGACGCCCTGCTCGTCGAGGATCTCCAGGGCGACCCGGACCACATCGGCTTGACTCTTGGTCACCGACCTAGCCTACTCTCTTGGTCAGTGACCAAGAACCAGGGCCAAGACCTTTGGGGGTACGCATGAACGACGTCGTCATCGCCGGAGCCGGGCCGACCGGACTGTGGCTCGCCGCGGAACTACGGCTGGGCGGGGCGTCGGTGGTCGTCCTGGAGACGCGGGAGGAACGGGATCCGCACTCCAAGGCGCTCACCGTCCACCCGCGCACGCTGGAGATCCTCGACTGCCGCGGCATGCTCGACGAGTTCCTGGCCGCGGGGTTCCGGATCCCGAACGGTCACTTCGGCGGCCTGCCGGACCGACTGGACTTCTCCGGGCTGGACACGCCGTACCCCTTCACGCTGGCGGTGCTCCAGGCCCGTACGGAGGAATTCCTCGAAGCCCGGGCGAAGCGCCTGGGCGCAACCGTCCGCCGGGGTTGCCGGGTCGCGGCGCTGGGCGACCGGGGCGTCGTCCTGGAGAGCGGCGAGATCGTCCCGGCCCGGTACGTCGTCGGCTGCGACGGCACCCGCAGCACGATCCGGGCGGCCGCGGGCATCGACTTCCCCGGCACGTCCGCGACCACGTGGGGTTCCCTCGGCGACGTGATCCTCGGCGAGCCCCCGCAGGGCGTCGTCACCATCGCCGGTCCGGACGGCGGCCTGATGATCGTGCCCCTGCCCGGCGGCGTGCACCGGATCGTCCTCGGCGACCCCGGCACCGACCGGGCGGAGCAGCCGGGCGAGCTCACGCTCGACGAGCTTCGATCCACGGTACGACGGATCGCCGGCACCGACTACGGCATGCACTCCCCGGAGTGGCTCTCCCGTTTCGGCAACGCGACCCGCCAGGCGGCGGCGTACCGGAAGGGGGACGTGCTGCTGGCCGGCGACGCCGCGCACATGCACTACCCGACCGGCGGCGTGGGCATGAACGTCGGCATCCAGGACGCCCACAACCTGGGCTGGAAGCTCGCCGCGGTGGCGACCGGCCGGGCACCGGGGTCGCTGCTGGACACCTATCACGACGAGCGCCACCCGGTCGGCGCCGACCTGCTGCAGCACACCCGGGCACAGACGGCGCTGATGAACGCGTGGACCCCGGAGGGCCAGGCCCTGCGCGCGGTGATCAGCGGCCTGATCGCCACGGCCCCGGACATGTCCCGCCGACTGGCCGAGCGGCTGTCCGGTCTGGACGTCACGTACCCGGCCGGCCGCCGGGTGCGCGATCAGCAGTTGCCCGGCGGCCGGCTGTTCGAGCTGCTCCGCACCGGTGGGCACGTCGAGACCCCGGAGGGGACGGTACGCCCGGACGGGCATCCGGCGGCCACGGCGGGATGACCGCGGAAGCCGGCCGCGCGCCCGGCGGAGCGGCTTTTCGGGGAGTTCGCCCACCGGGCCGTGGAATGTGCCGTTCCGGATCACCGGCGAAATCCGGGGAAGCGGCCGGAGTTTCCTGTGCTACGGTTGCCGCGTTGCAGTTTTGATTTCCGTAGACGTTTTCGGCGCCTGATGGATTCGTGATCCATCAGGCGCTTTTCGTTTTTCGTGTCGGTTCCGGCGCGGGTGATCAACGCGGCGGCGTGCGAGTCCGCACACTGCGGTCTCCGACAGCCTGCGAGGGAGCAGACATGGTTACTGGCACCGTGAAGTGGTTCAACAGCGACAAGGGTTTCGGCTTCATCGCCCAGGACGGCGGCGGCGCCGACGTCTTCGCCCATTTCTCGGCGATCGCGGCGAGCGGTTTCCGCAGCCTCGAGGAGAACCAGCGGGTGGAGTTCGAGATCACCCAGGGCCAGAAGGGCCTGCAGGCGGAGAACATCCGCCCGCTCTGATCCGCATTCCACCGAACGGTGGCTCGACTGGTTCAGCGGGCCGCCGTTCGGCATTCTCCACTCTATTATTCGTTCCGGTTCATTCTTGTGATGCTCCGTGGCCTACGGCACACCCTCCTGTCGCCGTGCCGTCCGAGGAAGAAGCCACATGACCACGATCCCCACCGCGTTCCTCACTCCACCGGCCACACCGGACCGGAAACCCGAGCTGCAAGCGGCCGACCGCGACGAGAAGGCGATGGCCCGGCTGCGCAACCCCTTCACCGCCATGGCCGACCCGGAAGCCGACCCCAAGAAGCCCTGATCCGGCCCTCCGGAGCGCTCTAGCCGCCCCACCGGCGCCGCTGCGGCCTCATCCTCGCCTCCGGCGCCCTCTTCGACGCCGCGTACGACCCCGCCGAACAACGGCGAACGGATCCGCGGTGAGGTTCCACAGCGGATCCGTTCTACCGGTCTAGCTCGACGTCAGCTCACGTTGAACGCGGTGTTGTCGATGTCGAACGAGGTCGACAGGGACGAGTCCTCGACGCCCGTGAAGGAGATCGCCACGGTCTGGCCGGCGAGGCCGGAGAGGCTGAAGGACTTCAGCGCGTAGGCGGCCTCGTTCAGGTTCGAGTACGTGGCCACGGTGGTCGAGCCCACCTTCACCGTCAGGGTGTCGTACGCCGTCGAGGACGTCGTCTCGTTCGACACGATCTTCAGGTAGAAGCTGAGCGTGGCCGTGGTGCAGCCGGACGGGATGGTCACCGACTGGGTGAGCGTGTCGGTGTGGGTGGAGCCGTACCCGTTCAGCCAGGCGAAGTAGGAACCGGCGTAGGGGATGTTGCTGCCGGAACCGGTGGCGATGACACCCGAGGACGCCGTCCAGGAGACGCCGGAGCCGCTCTCGAAGGTGTTGTTGCCGAGCAGCTGGGCCGCGGTGCAGGTGCCGCTCGTCGGCGACGAGGTCGGGGACGACGTCGGCGAGGAGGTCGGCGCCGAGGTGGTCGCGGTCGGCGAGGTGGTCGACGCGGTGCAGGTCGGGTCGCCGGTCTGGGCCGGGACCGAGACCGCGTTCCAGGCCGCGAGGACCGTGTTGAACTCGGTGCAGCTGTTCGGGTACAGGCTCTTGGCCGCGGTCAGCGTCCAGGTCCGGTACTTCAGGTACGACGAGCTGGAGGTCTTCAGCAGCATCGCGTTGTACATGATGGTGATGGCCTTCTGGATGCCCAGGCCGGTGATGGTGCCGGAGCCGGAGCAGAGGGTGCTGGTCGGCTGCCCGTTGGTCGGGTTGGTGCCCTCGGCCAGCAGGTAGAACCAGTGGTTACCCGGGCCGGCGGCCGCGTGGACCTCGTCCGAGGAGGTGCTGCTGGAGTAGCAGTTGTCGTCACCCAGGGCGGACGGGTTGTACATGTTCCGGATCGCACCGGAGCCGACCAGGTTGACCTCCTCGCCGACCAGGTAGTCCGGCGGGTCGTTCGGGTTGTTGGCGTACGCCTCGGTCGCCGCGCCGAACGTGTCGGCGACGAACTCCTGGGTGTTGCCGTTGGAGATGCCGCCCGGCGTGGTGTCGTCGATGCCGTGGCCGAGCTCGTGGCCGACCACGTCAGCGGAGGAGATCCACTGCGAGGAGGTGTTGTAGCCGATCTGGATCTGGGTGCCGTCGTAGTACGCGTTCTGGTCGGCGAGACCGACGCGGATCGGCCAGGCGCCGCCGGAGCCGTTCTGGGCGTTGCGGCCGAGCCAGTTGGTCAGCATCGCGTTCTGCTGCTGGGCCACGTAGAACGCGTCGACGCAGCCGGTCTCCCGGTTGGTGCCGACGCCGGTGCCCCAGGCGTTGTCCGACCCGCTGTAGGTCGAGTTGCCGGTGGCGTTCTGGCAGGAGAGGCTGGTGACGCTCGGGTCGGTCATGTAGTACGTCGACCCGGTGAGCGTGGTGTTGATCGAGACCGAGCCGTTGATCCAGCCGGTGCCGGTGCCGGTCACGTCGCTGACGTGCTCGTAGGTCTTCAGCACCTCGCCGGTGGCGGCGTCGACGTCGACGGTGAGCCGGCTGACGCCCTCCGCACCGATGCCGTTGACCGTGCTCTCGTACGCGAGCGAGGCCTTGGTGGCGTCCTCGGGTGCGAAGACGACCAGCTTGGTGCCCTCGATGCTCTTGAACGTCTTGAGCTGCGCCTTGGCGATCTTCGCGGCGGCGGCCGCGGTCAGCGTCGGCGTGGTGGACAGCTCACCGATCGGCGCGGACTGCGCGACCGAGGTGTACTTGACCTGCCCGGCGGAGTCGGTCTGGACGACCAGGTCGCCACCGATCACGTCCAGGCCCTTGTAGGTCCGCAGGTAGGGGACGTAGTTCAGCCCCTGCGAGGTGATCACCTTCTGCTGCTTGAAGGCGTCGTGCGAGGAGGCCTTGAGCGCCGCCGGGCGGCTGGCGATCAGGGCGTCGGCCTTCTGGGCGGCCAGCTCACGGGCGGCCGCCGGGTCGAGAGGTTTCGCGGTGGCCGGTGTGGTCACCGCCACCATCGCGGATGCGGCCGCGGTAGCGGACGCCAGCGCGATGGCGAGAGGGATGCGACGTTTCACGCGGGATCTCCATTTCCCTTGCCCAGGGGGTTGGGCGGGTAGGTATGGCCGCGACGCTATTCATCGTCACCCTTCAATAGAATTGGGGAAACCCCTCGCTGGCTGTATAGACATGTATAACTGTGCTGATCTGTTGAGATAAGCCCGAATTCACGCCAGGCGAACCAGCGGGGGTCCTTCCAGGCGGTTCCCGCCTGCTTGCTTCAGGGGTACGGCGAGAGCCTCAGCGGCCGAGAAGACGCGCCGCCGTGGCGTCGCCCATCCGGATCGCCCCGTCCACGTGCTGGAACCCCAGGCCCGCGACGTCGCTCGACACGAAGGTCAGCGGTCCCACATCCTCGTGCAGATGCCGCCCGTAGCGCACCCAGGACCCGATGTCGAAGCTCGTCCCGAAGGCACCCGCGGTCCACTCGTCCGCGGCCCACGGGCTCTCGTGGTACGCGACCGGCTCCAGGGCCCGCTCGCCGTAGTACCCGGCCAGGCTCGCGAGCACCCGCGCCCGGCGCTCGTCCGCGGGAAGGCCCAGGATCTCGTCGGCCTTCTCGTCCGACACGAAGCCGACCAGCGTCCCCCGGGCCTCGCCGAGGTCCTCGTTGGTGTTGTCGTAGGACTCGTGGACCAGCGCGTACGGGCTGAACGCCGTCCCCGAGAGCCCTTCCGAACGCCAGAACGGCGCGTCGTAGGTGACCTGGATCTTCATGACCAGCCCGAACGACTGGTGCTGGCGCATCTGCGTCTGGACCGGCGGGAGCGCGGGCTGGTACCGGATCCGGTTCACCAGCGTCGGCGGCACCGCGACCACCACCCGCGGCGCGGAGTATGCGGCCCGCTCGGTGTGCACGCTGACGTCGTACCCGGAGAAATCGATGAGAGTGACCGGCTCGCCCAGCTTGACCAGTCCGGGAAGCTTCTCGGCCAGGCGCAGCGGGACCTGCTGCAGGCCGCCCGCGACCCGGCGGTCCAGGATGAAGTCGGCATCGACCAGGTGGCTGAAACCGCCGGCGCTGGCCGCCATCAGCACCGCGGAGAGCGCGGAGAAGGCGTGCGCGGGCTTGGTCAGCATGGCCGGGCCGATGTAGAGGCCGATGTTGTCGCGCGCCTCGGCGTCCTCGGTCTGCTCGTCGAGCCAGGCGGCGAACGAGATCCGGTCGAGGCGCTCGGCGTCCGGGTGCTCCCAGGGGCGCAGCGGGTCCATCAGGCCGGCGAGACGGTCGAGCTCCTTGGTGAGGCGCTCCATCTCCGCGGCGGTCGCGTCCGGGACCGGGAACTGCTCGCCGCGGAACGTCCGGCGGACCCCGTCGCGGCCGATGTAGATCGAGTCACCCGCGCGGTGCCGCGCGTAGGTGTCCAGGCCCAGTTCGTCGATCAGGCCGAGCAGGGCGGTCTGGTCCGGCGAGACCCACTGGCCGCCGACCTCGAGCCGCACGCCGTCGACGGTGTCGGTCCAGAGCCGGCCGCCGACCCGGTCCCGCGCCTCCAGGACCAGGACCCGGCGGCCCGCCTCGTGCAGGCGGACCGCCGTGGTCAGGCCGGTGACACCGGCGCCGATCACCAGAACGTCGAAGTCACTCACGGTAAACCTTCCGGAATAGCTGGTTGCTGCTGCGTGATGCAGTGGATGCCGCCACCGCGGGCGAAGAGCGCGCGGGCGTCGACCCCGGTCACCGTGCGACCCGGGTAGGCCGCGCTCAGGATCTCCAGGGCCTCCGCGTCGCGTTGATCATCGAAGACGCAGGCTACGACACCGCTGTTACAGACCAGGTGGTTGACGTAGCTGTGGTCGACCGGGCCCGACTCGTCCTCCAGGC
The DNA here is from genome assembly GCF_040681165.1 of Actinoplanes sp. NPDC051851. Classification (NCBI taxonomy): domain Bacteria; kingdom Bacillati; phylum Actinomycetota; class Actinomycetes; order Micromonosporales; family Micromonosporaceae; genus Actinoplanes; species Actinoplanes sp. NPDC051851. The sequence goes on from NZ_JBFAYF010000055.1 coordinate 13,285, forward strand.
CGGCCGGCGCGGGCAGATCGACGACGGTCCACGCGGCCGGCAGCGCGGCCCGGAACTCCGCGGTCAGCGCGTGGTCCGGGTGGGCCGGATCGGTCTGGACGTGCAGCAGTACGGTGCCGGGCGCGGGCATGGTGGCCACGATGTCGACGTGCCCGCGGGTGCCGAACTCGCCGTAGTCCCGGGTCAGGCCGCGCGGCATCCAGACCACGTCGCGGACGCCGAGCGTACGGCGCAATTCGGTTTCGACCTCTTCCCTGGTCCATCCGGGGTTGCGGCCCGGGTCCAGCTGGACGGTCTCGGTGACCAGCACGGTGCCGGCGCCGTCGACGTGGATGCCGCCGCCCTCGTTGACCATCGACGAGTCGACCAGGGTGGCGCCGGCCCACGCCGCGACCTGCCGGGCGATCCGGGCGTCCTTCTCCCAGCGGGCCCAGCTCTGCGCGCCCCAGCCGTTGAACGTCCAGTCGACCGCGCCGAGCCCCTCGGGACCGACCACGAACGTCGGGCCGGCGTCGCGCATCCACGCGTCGTCCAGGGGCATCTCGAAGAGCTCGATCTCGCTGCTCAGCCACTGGCGGGCGGCGGCCATGCCGGCCGGGTCGACGACCATCCTGACCGGCTCGAACCGCAGGATCGCGTGCGCCACCGACGACCAGGCGGTACGGGCCTCGTCGGCCTCCGCCTCGGTGTCACCGAGCGTGTACCCCGACGACGGCCAGGCCATCCAGGTGCAGGTGTGCGGGTCACCCTCCGCGGGCATCCTCCAGTTCACGCCAGCCCCCGGTACGTGTCGGGGCGGCGGGTACGCAGGAACGGGAAGAGCGCCAGCCAGTCCCTGCGCTGATCGAGGTCGATATCGGCGACGAGCACCGCCTCCTCGTCACGCGGCGCGGCGGCCAGGACCCGGCCGTAGGGGTCGGCGATGAACGACGAGCCGTAGAACCGGATCCGGCCCTCGTCGCCGGTCCGGTTCGGGACCACCACGAAGAGGCCGTTGGCGATGGCGTGGCCGACGATGACCTGCCGCCACAGTGGCTCGGTGTCGAAGTCGGGGTGGTCCGGCTCGGAGCCGATCGCGGTGGGGTAGACGAGCAGGTCGGCGCCGCCGAGCGCGTACAGGCGGGCGACCTCGGGGAACCACTCGTCCCAGCAGGTCGGCATCCCCAGTGCAAGATCAAGACCAGGAGCCCGGTGTACGGGATACGCGTCACCCGCCGGCCCGGGGCGGAAGTACCTGTCCTCAACGTAACCCTCGGTGACCGGAATGTGGGTCTTCCGGGTCCGCCCGACGACGGCGCCCTCGGGGTCGACCAGGATCGCGGTGTTGAAGCCGAGCCCGTCGCCCTGCTCGTTCCTCTCGTAGAGCGACGCGTGCACCAGGATGCCGTGCCTCCGGGCCGCCTCGGCGGCGAACGCGACGGTCGGCCCGGTCGGCAGGTCCTCGGCGAGATCGGACGCGACACCCGCCGGCTCCTCGAACGCCGGGTACTTCGAGAGGGTCAGCTCGGGCAGGAAGACGATCTGCGCGCCCTCCCCCGCGGCGGTGGCGATCCCCTCGGACAGCGCGGCGCGCAGCGCACCGGCGTCCTCGCGCCAGTGGTGCTGCACCGCGCCGACGCGCAGGGTCGGCCGGGTGGGTTCGTCGACGCGGGCGGGCGAGCCGAGCGCCGCCGACCGGATCAGTTCCATCTTCGTCCTCGTGTCCTAAACGAATGGCGTTCGTTTTAGTATGGTGACGCAGGCAGCCCGAGGCAAGAGGAGATCCGATGGGACGACCGGCGACGCCGAAGCTCTCGGTGGAGAAGATCGCCACCGCCGCGCTCGCCCTGGTGGACGCGACCGGCGAGTTCACCATCGGCCAGGTCGCCGCCGCCCTGACCGTCCGGCCGTCGTCGATCTACAACCACCTGGCCGGCAAGGTGGAGATCATCGAGGCGATGCGCACCCAGGTCTTCGCCTCTCACGCGGCGTGGGTCGCCCCCGGACCGGACTGGGCGGAGACGCTCCGGGAGCTGCTGCGGGCCTACCGGGACGCGTTCGCCCGGCACCCCCGGTTGATCCCGCTGCTCACCGCGCACACCGTCTCCTCCCCCGACGTCGTGCACCTGTACGACGACTTCGCCACCGTGCTCAGCGACGCCGGGGTGCCGACGGACGAACTGCTCGATGTGATCACCGTGCTGGACAGCTTCGTGATCGGGTCCGCGCTCGACATCGCCGCACCCGACCAGGTCTGGGACCCGACCCACGCGCGTACGCCGGAGCTCGTCGCCGCCATCGACGCCGCCGGCCAGGGACGCACCCGGGCCGATCGCGCGTTCGAGCTGGGCCTGGACCTGCTGCTCGGCTCGCTGACCGCCCGGTTCAGCCCGGCGGAGGCCGGCCCCCGGCGGCCGGCGGAGGCCGGCCCCCGGCGCGACGCTCGGCTCAGTCCAGCGTCAGCTCGTCACCCAGCGTGATGACGCCGGGCGTGAGCACGTCGGCGTAGACGCCGAACGGGATGCTCCTGTTCGCGGCGCCCCGGTACGCGGTGATCAGGCGCAGCGTCGTGAGGTCGTTGCCGCCGCTCTCCGGGTTCCGGTTCGTCGCGGCGCAGCGCGGCACCGCCCCGCCGACCCGGACCGTCACCGCGCCGATCCGCAGGTCCCGACCGTTCCAGGTGTCCTCGGCGTGCGCGCCCGCACCGTCGAATTCGATCGACATCCGGAACCGGCGGGCGTCCACCCCGTCCAGCCCCGAACGCTCGGCCAACTCCCGCGTCGAGGCGTCGCCGAGCAGGGTCAGCGCGTGCTCGTCGCGCCCGCCGTTCGGCTCGTCGGCCCGGATCAGCCGGACCGGTCGCCCGGCCAGCCCGGTGAAGAGCGCCGCCCACTGCCCCACGACCTCGCGCCCGGCGACCTTGTGATGGCCGTAGAAGTCGGCGATCACCGGTTCACCCAGCTCGACCTTCTTCTTCTCACCGGCGATCGCCAGCGTCTCGGCGTCCGGGTCGTAGGTCGCGGTCAGCCCCAGCCAGGCACCGGTCCGGGTCGCGGAGATCAGCTTGTCCCGGTCGTCCACCAGGAAGAACTGCCGGTCACCCCGGATACCGGTCCCGGTGACCTCGACCCGCTCCGGATGGCTCGCCCGCACTCCCTTGACCGGCAGGATCGTGAGCCGGGTGACCTTCACGTCCGCTCAGTCCTTGATCGGACGGCCGGAACCGCCGCTCGCCGGACGGCGGTAGACCTCGTGCAGTTCGTCGTCGACGACCGTGCGCACCCCGGCGAGCGCCATGGTGAGCAGCAGCCGGAGCTTGTCGCAGGTGTGACAGGCCGGCCGGTCGCACTCGACCTCGTGCACGACGGCCAGACCGACCAGGCCCTGCGCGATGGTGGCCGAGATGTAGGCGCGCTGCGCCCACGGCGGGCGGTCGGCGATCGGGTCACGCCAGCGCTCGACGTCGTAATCGGTCACGCCGTAACGCTCGGCGACCTCGCTGACCTGCCTCAGCGCAGCCGAGACGTCCGCTTCCGACACCTGCCGCCCCCTCGGTAGTCGCTATGACCGTTGCTTTCCCCGCAGCCTACCGGACCGTCCCGGTAATCGACTCGAGTCGATCATGCGAGCTCTCCATGGCCGCCCGCCGCCGGACGCCCGCTCCCCCGGCTGCACAATCATCGGGGAGGCAACCCTCACGATCGTTCAGGAGGCACGCGTGAACTCGGATCTGTCGGTTTCCGTCGAGGACGGTGTCGCGCTGCTGGAGATGCGACGGCCGCCCGCCAACCACTTCGACGAGGCGCTGATCGGCCGGATCGTGACCGCCGCCCGCGAGCTCGACGAGTCCCCCGCCTGCCGGGTGATCGTGCTGGCCTCGCAGGGCAAGCACTTCTGCGCCGGCGCCGACTTCGGCAGCGGCGAGTTCGCGAGCGACCACGTCACCGCGGCCGAGCGCCTCTACCGCCGGGCGGCGGAGCTGTTCGACCTGCGGACGCCGATCGTCGCCGCCGTGCAGGGCACCGCCGTCGGCGGCGGGCTCGGCCTGGCCTGCGCCGCCGACTTCCGGATCGCCGAGCCCTCCACCCGCTTCGCGGCGAACTTCGCCCGGCTCGGCTTCCACCAGGGCTTCGCGCTCAGCGTCACCCTGCCGGACCTGGTCGGCCGCCGGTTCGCCACCGACATGATGCTCACCGGCCGCCGCGTCACCGGCGAGGAGGCGTTCCGTATCGGCCTCGCCGACCGCCTCGCCACCCCGGGCACGCTGCGCTCGACGGCGTTCGCCCTGGCCCACGAGATCGCCGCGTCCGCCCCGCTCGCGGTCCGCTCGATCCGCGCCACGCTCCGCGGCGACCTGGCCGCCCGGGTCCGCCAGGCCCTCGACCACGAGCTGGCCGAGCAGATCGTCCTCTGGTCGACGAAGGACAGCGCCGAGGGCATCGCCGCCAGCCTGGAGCGCCGCCCACCCGTCTTCCGCGGCGAGTGACGAGGCGTTGAAGAACGACGGAGGGCGGCCGCTTGACGACCGCCCTCCGTCGCAGGCTCGGGCCGGCGTGTCAGACCGTCAGACGCCGATGTTCGACTGCGGGCCGGCGTACGTGGCCAGCAGCGCCGGGACGTCGGCCGCCGCGTCCAGGGTGTACGAGTAGAAGCTGCTCGGGGTGAAGGCCGAGCCGGAGGTGGTCTGCTGGCCGGTGCAGTTGACCAGGATGCTGCCGGACTGCTTCAGCTGGGCCGTCGAGTCCGGGTAGAACGGGTCCTTCACCGCGCTGAAGTAGCTGTTCTCCAGGACCATCTTGGTCGAGCCGCGCGAATAGTTGCCGTACCCGGTGATGTTCTGCAGGTAGTTGTTGTAGAGGTGGGCGTAGGCGACGTTGTCGGTGCTCGGGTTCCGCTGGTCGTTGTCGCGCAGCCAGTTGTGGTGGATGGTCATCCGGGCGGTGACGTTGTCGGTCCAGCCGATCCCGAAGGCCTTGTGGTCCTCGGCCAGGATGTTCCAGGACACCGTGAGGTACGTGGTGTCCTTGCGGGAGTCGATCAGCCCGTCGTTCATCCGCTCGATGGTGTTGTGGTCGATCCAGACGTGGTCGGCGGTGTCCATCTGGATGCCGTCGTAGTCGTAGACGTCGTCGTCCGGGTCGTCGTCGGTCATCTGGGTGTCGCGGATGGTCAGGTTCCGGATGATCACGTTGGTGACGCCGGTGCCGAGGAAGAAGCCGCCGCCGACGATCTGGCCGCTGGTACCCACCCCGACGACGGTCTTGTTCGAGGTCACCGGGATCTCGGTGCCCTTGGGGCTGATGGTGATCGCGGCGGCCACCTTGATCACGTAGGAGCCCGAGGCGGCCGCGTACTTGGTCAGGTCGGCCTGCGTGGTGACCGTGACCGTGGTGCCACCCGCGCCGCCCGTCGTGCCGCCACCGGTCGAGGCGAACCCGTCGGCCGTGTCGGACCAGGTGCGCCCGGACGCCGCGACGAACGCCCACTGCTTGTTCGTGTTGGCGGTGCACGTCTCCTGGATGATGGCCGTACCGGAGGTGGTCGACGCATTCTGATCGGAGATGCACAGGCCGCTGTTGACGTTGATGATCTGGTAGGTGCCCGACCCCGAGGCCGTCAGCGACCACTGCTGGTTGGTCTGCGAGGAGACGCACGTGTACTGCTGAAGCTGGACGCCCGAGGTGGTCGAGTAGCTCGGCACGTCGATGCACTTACCGCTGTTCACGTTCTTGAGGAGGTAGTAGGAGCCGGAGGCGACCAGGGTGAACTGCTGCCACGTCGAGTTCGCGGTGCAACCCCACTGCTGGAGCAGCACGCTGTTCGCGGTCGACGCCGACGGCACGTCGATGCACATGCCGGACTTGGTCACCTTGAGCTGGTAGGCCACGCCGGTGGAGGGCGCGGCGGAGGCGGCGACCGGCACGCTCAGGAAAGCGGCCAGAAGGAGGAGGACGGCGAAGAGTCTGCGCATGATCATCCCACCGGGTTCCAGGAGTCCGAGCCCGCCAGGTACTTCTGCGGGGTGTAGTTGGCAGCGGTCGCCGCGCTCATCTGCGGCCGGTTGCTGTTCGTGGTCGCGCCCGAGCCGGTGTTGGCGTACTCGAAGAAGCGCGCGTTCTCCCAGCTGTTGTCGGACATGTCGATCCACGGCTGGGCGGTGGCGATGGTGGCGCTCAGGCTCGACTCGCGGTACAGGACCTGCGCGTCGGCGCCCCACGGCCGGCCCAGCTGGGTGGTGTTGCTGGTCGCGCCGGTGATCGTGCACTTGTAGAAGAGGAAGCCGTAGGTGGAACCCGCGTCGGTCTTGGCCGCGGTGATCGGGCCGCCGGTGCTGCGCTTCTCGTAGATCGAGGACGCGTTGAAGACCGCGACACCGGAGCCGAAGATGAAGTCGACGGTGCCCTCGACGTACGAGTTCTTGATGTAGTGCCGGTTGTTGTTGACCAGCAGCGTGTCCTGGGCGCCGAGGAAGCGCACGTTGTCGAAGACCGACCGGTCGCCGCTCAGGTTGATCGCGACCGCCTGGCTGCCCTCGCCGTAGTCGTTGGAGAAGGTCAGGTTCGACGCGGCGAAGTCGGCGCCGTTGACGAAGACGGTGGCGCTGCCCGAGGTGCCGTAGCCACCCGCGCTGCTGTGGTTGTTGACGATCACCGTGGAGCTCGCCGCGCTGCCCAGACCCTGGAGCGTGATGTACGGCTTGTCGGCCGGGATGGTGACGATCTCCCGGTACGTCCCGGCCGCGATGGTGATCGTCCGCCGGGTGGTGTTGCCGGACGGGACCGCGTCGATCGCCGCCTGCACGGTGGTGTAGGTCCCGCTGCCGTCCGCGGCGACCACGGCCGCGGCGGCGGAGACGAACGCCCACTGCTTGTTCGTGTTGGCGGTGCACGTCTCCTGGATGATGGCCGTACCGGAAGTGGTCGACGCATTCTGATCGGAGATGCACAGACCGCTGTTCACATTGATGATCTGGTACGTGCCCGACCCCGAGGCCGTCAGCGACCACTGCTGGTTGGTCTGCGAGGAGACGCACGTGTACTGCTGAAGCTGGACGCCCGACGTGGTCGAGTAGCTCGGCACGTCGATGCACTTACCGCTGTTCACGTTCTTGAGGAGGTAGTAGGAGCCGGAGGCGACCAGGGTGAACTGCTGCCACGTCGAGTTCGCGGTGCAACCCCACTGCTGGAGCAGCACACTGTTCGCGGTCGACGCCGACGGCACATCGATGCACAGGCCGGACTTGGTCACCTTCAATTGGTAGGCGACACCGGTGGAGGGGGCGGCGTGGGCGGCCACGGGGATGGCCAGGCACGCGAGGGATAAGAGGAGGACGGAGAGCATTCTGCGGAGCATGGGGATGACTCCTCACCAGACGTACTAACGAAGACCGGTAGTGGCGATGCCTTTCACCAGGTACTTCTGACCGGCGATGAAGAAGCCGATCACCGGAGCGAGGGAGACGAAGGACATGGCGAACATCTCGCCCCACTGGCTCTGTCCCTCGGAGTCCATGAACTGCCGGAGGGCCAGCGGGACCGTGTAGAGCCCGGGATCGGTGAGATAGAGCAACGGCCCGAAGAACTCGTTCCAGACCGAGATGAACGTGAAGATCGCCGTGGTGGCGAAGGCCGGCAGGCAGAGCGGCATGACGACGCTCCAGAACGTACGGAACGGCCCGCACCCGTCGATCCGGGCCGCGTCGTCGAGCTCGTCGGGGAGCGAGCGCATGAACTGGGTCATCAGGAAGATGTAGAAGCCGTTGGTGGCCAGGAAGTGCGGCACCAGCAGCGGGTAGTACGTGTTCAGCCAGCCGAGCCGGTCGAAGAGGACGTACTGCGGCACGACCAGCACGTGGCCGGGCAGCATCAGGGTGCCGAGCATCAGCGCGAAGAAGAGCTTGCGCCCGCGGAACCGCAGACGCGCGAAGGCGTACGCGGCGAGCGAGCAGGAGACGAGGTTGCCGACGATGCTCAGGCTCACGATGATCAGCGAGTTGACCAGGTAGATCTGGAACGGCTCGGGGAGCGCCGTCCAGCCCCGCCCGTAGTTGCCCAGGTCCCAGGCGGCGGGCCAGAGCGACTCGTCGGTGAAGACCCGCTCGCTGGGCTTCAGCGAGCTGGAGATCATCCAGAGCAGCGGGTACATCATGATCACGCCGACGCCGGTGAGCACGACGTACCGCAGGAAGCGTCTAGTTGTCATAGAAGACCCAGAACCGCGCGCCGAGGAAGTTGATCGCGGTGAACCCTGCGATGATCACCAGGAGCAGCCAGGCCATCGAGGACGCGTAGCCCATGTCGAACTCCGCGAACCCCTTCTGGTACAGGTACAGGTTGTAGAAGAGGGTCGCCCCGGCCGGTCCGCCGGAGCCGTTGCTGATCACGTACGCCTGGGTGAAGGTCTGGAACGAGGCGATCAGCGACTGGATCAGGTTGAAGAAGACGATCGGGCTGAGCAGCGGCAGCGTGATCGAGCGGAACTGCCGCCACCGCGAGGCGCCGTCCATCGAGGCCGCCTCGTAGTACATCGCCGGGATCTGCCGGAGTCCGGCCAGGAAGATCACCATGGGCGCGCCGAACGTCCAGACGTGCAGCAGGATCAGCGTGCTCAGCGCGAAGCGGGGATCCGCGGTCCAGGCCGGCCCCTGGATGCCGATCATCGCGAGGAGGTCGTTGACGGTGCCCTGGTAGCCGAAGAGGTAGCGCCAGAGCATCACGATCGCCACGCTGCCGCCGAGCAGCGACGGCAGGTAGTAGACGCTGCGGTAGATCGCCAGCCCGCGGACGCCCTTGTCGAGGACCATCGCGACGCCGAGCGCGACGGCCAGCGAGAGCGGCACCGACACCACCGTGTAGACCACGGTGACCTGCAGCGACTGGTGCAGCTTCGCGTCGCCGAGCATGGTCCGGAAGTTGCCGAGCCCGGCCCAGCGCGGCGGGGTGAGCAGGTCGTAGTCGGTGAAGGCGAGGTAGAGCGACGCGAAGAACGGCACGATCGTGAAGGCCATCCCGCCGAACCACGGCAGCAGGAAGAGATAGCCGGCACGATCTCCCCGGCGGGCCACCGCCGTCACGCGTCCACCGCTTTGCGGGCCTCGGTGATGAACCGTGTACCCGCCTCGGCCGGGGTGCTGCGGCCGAACTCCACCTCGGTGCTGATCGTCTTGAGGATGTCGGTGAGTTTGCTGGCGCCGACCGGGTACGGGTACGACGCCGGGATCTTCTCGCCCTGGAGCGCGGTCAGGAACTCGCTGGACCGCTGGTTGTCCGGTTCCAGCGACGGCTGGATTGCCGCCGCGACGGTCTTGTTCGCCGGTACGCCCCGGGTCGCACCGGCCAGTTTCGCCGCCGCCTGGTCGTTGATCACGAAGTTCAGCAGCGCGAGGGCCTCCTTCGGGTGCTTCGAGGTGGCCGCGATCGACCAGAGCGCCGGGGTGTCCACCGAGGCGCCGCGCCGCTCGCCCTGCGTCTCGCCGGGGATGCGCAGCAGTTGCAGGTCGCCGCCGCACGCCGCGTTGTAGCTGATCAGGTTGTTGGTCGGGATGATCTGCGAGGCGATCGACTTCTTGGCCAGGTAGGACTGCGCGGCCGAGGCGCCGTTGTTCTGGTCGATGAATCCGGCGGGCGGAAAGGCTTTCCGGGTACGCAGGTCCCGCGTCAGCTGGAACCAGGAGGTGACCGTCGCCGCGGTCGCGCCGAGCCGCCCGTCGGTGGTGAAGAAGTCCTCGCCGCGCTGGCGGGCGAAGACCAGCAGGTTCGCCACGGTCCACGGCTCGAAGTTGGAGCCGTACACCTTGCCGCCGCTGGCCGTGGTGATCGCCTGGGCGAACGCCCCGTACTCGTCCCAGCTCCACGTGTCGCCGTCCGGGATGGTCACCCCGTACTGATCGGTCAGCGTCTTGTCGACGACGAAGCCGATCGTGTTCAGCCCGGACGGGACCCCGAACGTCTGCTGCCCGACCTGCCCGAGCGCGGCGCTCGCCGGGGTCAGCGCGGTCAGGTCGAGGGCGTCGGCGTGCGGGGCGAGGTCGAGCAGGGTGCCGCGGTCGGCGTACTCGCGGAGACTGTCGAACCGCATCGCCATCAGGTCCGGCGGGTCACCGGCGGCGAAGCGGGCGGCGAGTTTGTCCTTGTACGGGCTGCTGTCCTGGTACTCGGTCGTGACGCGTACCCCGGAATTCGCCTTTTCGAAGAGATCGAAGGCCTGCTGTGTCAGCTGGGCGCGCTGCGCGTCACCCCACCAGGCGACGCTGAGCGTGATCCGGCCGTCGTCGTCTTCCCCGCCGCCGAAGCCGCGGCCGCAGGCGGGCAGGACGGTCGCGGCGCCGGCGAGCCCGGCGAGTTGCAGCAGGCGACGGCGACCGAGGCCGGCGTCATGGTCCACGGGTCTCACGGGAGTCCTTCCATCCGGCGTCCGCGTTTGTTTCAGTGTTTTATCTATCGAATGACGTCCATGTCAACGGCTCCCCGGTAGTTTGTTTCAGAGATTGACGTAACTGCCTTCGCGGCGATAGCTTGCCGCCCATGCCGCAGGCACACGAACTGATCTGTGCCGGCCGGGTGGTGGCCCGCTACGTCTGGGAGCCCGACCTGCCGGCCACCCTCTCGCCCCGTCCCTACCTGCACCCGGTCACCACGCTCGGCGGGACCACGGTCACCGCCTTCATGCCCGACGACCACCGGCACCACCTCGGCGCGAGCATCGCCGTGCCGGTGCTCAACGACGCCAACTTCTGGGGCGGGCGCACCTACCTGCGCGATCACGGCCCGGTCCAGCTCGACGACCACGGCAGCCAGCGCCATTCCCGCTGGTTGCACCGCTCCGGGAACCGCCTGGTCCAGGAGCTGCACTGGCTCGGCCGCAACGGTCACGTCCTGGCCCGCGAGGAGCGCACGCTCACCGCGACACCGGTCACCGGCTCATCCTGGATGCTGCGCGTCGACTACACCCTGAGCAGCGCGGACTCCGTCCCGCTGACCATCCACAGCCCCGCGGTCCGCGGCCGGGCCGGAGCCGGATACGGGGGATTCTTCTGGCGCGCTCCGTCCGCTGAGCACATCCGGACCATCGGGGCCGCGCACGGAAGCCGCGACCCCTGGGTGGCGCTCGGCACCACCACGTGGACCCTCGTCTTCCACACCGGCGGGGACGGTGATCCGTGGTTCGTCCGCGCCGCCGACTACGCCGGGGTCTGCGCGGCCATCGCCTGGGACCGGCCGCTGGTCATCCCGCCCGGCGAGGTCTTCACCCGCCGGGTGAGCGTGATCGTCGCCGACGGTCCGCCGACCCCGGAGACGACCGCCCACGCGATCGCGGCGGCCGCCTCGTGAGCGCGCCGTGGACCCCGGACACCGGCGATGGGCGTTATCGGAACCCGGTGCTCTTCGCCGACTGGTCGGATCCGGACGTGATCCGGGTCGGCGACGACTACTGGATGACCGCGTCCAGCTTCCACCGGGTGCCCGGCCTGCCGATCCTGCACTCGCGTGACCTGGTCGGCTGGCGGATCGTCGGGCACGCGCTGAGCAGGCTCGTCCCCGAGGAGCACTACGCGGTCCCGCGCCCCGGCTGCGGCGTCTGGGCCCCCGCGCTGCGCTTCCACGACGGCCGGTTCTGGATCTTCTACCCCGACCCGGACTTCGGCATCTACGTGATCACGGCCGATCACCCGGCCGGTCCGTGGAGCCCGCCGCGCCTGATCCTTCCCGGTCGTGGGCTGATCGACCCGTGCCCGCTCTGGGACGCCGACGGCCGCGCCTACCTGGTGCACGCCTGGGCCCGCAGCCGCTGCGGCTTCAACAACAAGCTCTTCGCGTACGAGTTCGGCCCGGGTTTCGACGCCCCGCCCGGCAACGCGGTGCTCCTGGTCGACGGCGACGCGATCCGCGGCTGCCGGACCCTGGAGGGCCCGAAGTGGTATCGCCGCGACGGCTGGTACTGGCTCTTCGCCCCGGGCGGCGGGGTGGCGCACGGCTGGCAGTACGCGATGCGCTCCCGCCACGTCTTCGGCCCCTACGAGCCCCGGATCGTGCTGTCCCAGGGCGAGACCCCGGTCAACGGCCCGCACCAGGGCGCGTGGGTCGACGACTGGTTCGTGCACTTCCAGGACCGGGGCGCCTTCGGCCGGGTGGTCCACCTGCAGCCGCTGCGCTGGAACGCCGACGGCTGGCCGGTGATCGGTGACGGCGGGACTCCGGTGCCCACTCACCGGAAACCGGCGGCCCCGCCCGCCGCCCCGGCACCCACCGCCCCTCCCCGCACGCCCACCGCCCCTCCCCGCACGCCAACCGCCCCTAACAGCACGCCCGCGATCCCTTCCCGCACGCCCGCGATCCCTCCCCGCACGCCCGCGATCCCTCCCCGCACGCCCGCGAGCAGCGACGACTTCGCGGACGGCCGTCCCGGGCCGCAGTGGACGTGGGCGGGGAATCCGGCGCAGGGGTGGCTTCTCCCCGCTGCGAACGGGCTGCGGCTGGCGTGTGTGCCGGGTGACGAGGATCTGCGGGCGGTGCCCCACCTGCTCGGGCAGCGACTCAGCGGGCCCCGGTCACGGGTGGAGACCAGTGTCCGGCTGCGGGCTCCCGACGGGGCGAGGGCGGGACTGGTGGTGTGCGGTCACGCGTACGCGGAGATCGGCCTGGAACAACGGCCCGGCGGCCAGTGTCTGGTCCTGATCGTGGCGGAGGCCGACGGCAAGCCGGAGACCACGGTGAGCGCGCCGATCGGGGACGCCACCACCGTGCGGCTCGCGGTGACCGTCGGCGAGGACGCGGTGGCCAGGTTCGCGGCCGACACCGGGACGGGATGGCGCGCGATCGGCCGCCCGTTCACCGCGACCCCGGGCGGCTGGATCGGCGCCACCGTCGGCCTCGTCGCGACCGGGGACGGCACCGGATCCGCCGACTTCGGGGCGGTCACCGTGGTGGCGCCCGGGCCACTATCCTGGCAGCCGTGACCGGTGACGCCACGGCAGTCCTGCGTCTCGCCGGCCGTCCCGTCGCCGAGTACGCCTGGCGCCCCGACCTGCCCGCCGCCCTCGCCCCACGGCCGTACCTGCACCCGGTGCGCACGCTCGCCGGAACCCCGGTGACCGAGCTGATGCCCGCCTCGCACCGGCACCACCTGGGCGTGAGTGTCGCGGTGGCCGAAGTGGACGGCGCGAACTTCTGGGGCGGCCGCACCTTCCTGCCGGGTCACGGCCCGGCGTGGCTGGACAATCAGGGGACGCAGCATCACCAGCGCTGGCTCCGCCGCACCGACGAGGAGCTGAGCCACACGCTGCACTGGACCAGCGCGTCCGGCGAGACCCTGCTGACCGAGCGCCGCGACCTGACCGCCCGGCTCCTCGGGGAGGACGCGTGGGCGCTCGGTTTCGGGTTCACGCTGACCAACGCGACCGGCCGCGAGCTGGCGATCCGCAGTCCGGCGGTGCACGGCCGGACCGGCGCGGGCTTCGGCGGCTTCTTCTGGCGCGCGCCGTCCGGGCCGGGCGGCCGCCGTGACGTCGCCCCGGACGCGCACGGTGGCCACGCGCCGTGGCTGAGCGTGGGCGGGGACGGCTGGACGTTGCTCTTCGTGGCCGCGACACCGGCGACCCGGGGTGACCGCTGGTTCGTGCGTACCCGGGACTACCTCGGCGTGGGCTCCTCGCTCTCCTGGGACACGCCGCTGATCCTCCCCCCGGGAGAGAGCCTCCGCCGCGAGGTGGTCACGGTGATCGCCGACGGCGACCTGGCACCCGGCGCGATCGCCGCCCACGTGGCCGTGATCGCCCCATGACGCGGCCCGCCTATCGGGTCGCGCCGAGCATCGACACCCCGATCCGGCAGGACAGCCTGCGCGCGCACAACCTGATCCTGACGTTCCGCCAGATCGTCGGCGCCCGGCACGCACCGATCTCCCGCAGCGAGCTGGCCGTCGCCACCGGCCTGACCCGCCCCACGATCTCGCGGATCGTGGACGAACTGCTCGCCGCCGGCCTGATCGTGGAGGCCGGCCCGGCCCGATCGGGCAGCAGCGGACGCCCCCGGGTCGGCCTGAACCTCGCCCGCACCGGTCCCGCGGGTCTGGGCCTGGACCTCCGCGCCGACTCGCTCTCCGCCTGCGTGGTCGACCTGACCGGAACCGTTCGCCGCCTGGTGTTCCGCCCACTCCCCTGTTTCGACCCGCCCTCGGTCCTCGACGGCCTGGCCACCATGGCGTCGGAGGCCGTGGCCGCCGCCGCGGCGGAGAACCTGACCGTCGTGGGCGCCACGGTCGCCGTCCCGGGCCCGGTCCGTGGCGGGGTGGCGCAGTTCGCTCCGGTCCTGGGCTGGCGCAGCGTCGACATCTCCGGATTTTTCTCGAAGAATGTGGATAAAATACCGGTCACCGTCGAGAACGACGCCCGGCTCGCCGCCCTGGCCGAGCTCTACGCCGGCTCCCCCGACCTGCGGAACTTCGTCTGCGTCAGCGGCGAATTCGACATCGGCACCGGCATCGTCCGCGACGGCGTCCCGCTCCCCGGCATCCCCGGACACCTGGGCCACGTCACGGTGGACCGCGCCGGCCCGCCGTGCCCGTGCGGCTCGACGGGCTGCCTCCAGGGCCTGGCCGGCCTCCGCTCCCTCCTCGCCGCCACGTCATCGGCCAGCGTGGCCCCGGCGGTGACTCTCGATTCCCTGGCATCGGACGGCGACCCCGCCGTACTGACCGCTCTGGATCAGGCCGCCACCGCCCTCGGCGTCGCCCTGGCGAACCTGGTCAACCTGGTCGGCACCGACACGGTCCTGCTCGGCGGCAGCTACTCCCTGCTCGCCTCCTGGCTGACCGAGGGCGTCTCCCGCGAACTCTCCGCCCGGGTGCTGACCGCCGCCTGGTCCCCGATCGAGGTCCGCCCGGCCCCGCTGGGCCCGGACGCCGCGGTGATCGGCGCCGCCCTGAGCGCCGTCGATACCATCCGCCGCGACCCCAACCGCTGGCTGGCCCGCGCCTGACCCGATACCGCGTGGCCGCCTGACCTCATCCCGCTGACAGGTCGCTCCACCATGCGGCGAGCTGCCTGTCGCTGAAGGTGAACCACCAGATCCAGGGAAGCTTCCTCAGCAGTTCCTGGAGACCCGACGTAGCCAACTCACCGATCACGTCTCGCAGGTCCGAGCGACGAGACCACACCGGCCCCGAAGACGCTGGTCTCACCGTCGCCACAGACCAGCCACCGCAATCGGACGTACGATCTCTGCGCCGCACCGAGATCCTCGGCCCGAAGTCCCCGGATGGCGTCCCGGATCTCGGCGAGGGCACCGAGATCCGGAAGCGCCCCCGCCCACACGATGTCGTCGAGCGCCACCGGCCCCGGGGAGAGCGCACCGACCGCGGCACGAACGTCGAAGTCAGGCAACCACTTCCGGTCCTCCTCGTCCGGCTCCCAGTCCCCATCTGCCACGACGCGTCCTCCTCGCCACCCGATCGTTCAAGCTCGTTTACAGCGAGGCCCGGCGGCGCGACATCCCGGGGCGCTCCTCGATGAACCGGGCAGAGCTGGAGAAGGCTCTCGCCCGGTGACGGCTCAGGAGAGGTCGGTGATGACGACGCGGGCGGTCTTGCCGTCCTTCAGGGACTCGTATCCGGCGTCGATCTCGCCGAGCGCGATCTCCCGGGAGACCAGGTCGTCCAGGTTCATCCGGCCCTGCAGGTACATCGAGGCGTAGTACGGGATGTCGCGCTTGAGGTTCGACGAGCCCATGTAGACGCCCTGGACCTTCTGCGAGCTGCTCAGCGCGACCAGGGCGCTCACCTCGACCCCGGCGTCCATCGCGCCGACGCCGATCAGGTACAGCCCGCCGCCGCGGCCGAGCATCTGGAAGCCCTGCGCGGTGACCGGACGGGCACCGACGAAGTCGAAGACGTGGTCCGCCCCGCCGCCGGTGATCTCCCGGACCGCCTCGACCGGGTCGGTGCCGCGCGAGTTGACCACGTGGGTCGCGCCGAACGCCTTCGCCCGGTCCAGCTTGGCGTCCTCGATATCGGTCACGATGATCTGGCCGGCGCCGGCCAGGCGCGCACCGCTGACCGCGTTCATCCCGACGCCGCCCGCGCCGATCACCACGACGGTCTCGCCCTGCTGGACGTTCGCACTGTTCAGGACCGCACCCGCGCCGGTGAGCACGCCGCAGCCGATCAGCGCGGCGGGTGCCCACGGCATCTCGGACGGGACCACCGCGAGCTGGTTCTCGTGGACCAGCGTCTCCTGCGCGAAGCCGCCGAGGCCCATGCCCTGCGCGACCGGCGCGCCGTTCCAGGAGATCCGCGAACCCCCGTCGGCACCGCGCAGCGTGGCCTCGGGGTTCGAGCAGATGTACGTCCGGCCGCTCAGACAGTTCACGCAGGCGCCGCAGTACTGGATCAGGCTGCCGACGACGTGGTCGCCGACCTTGACCTGGGTCACCTGCGGGCCGATCTCGGTCACCACGCCGGCCACCTCGTGACCCAGCACGACCGGGAACTCACCGCCGATGAAGGTGGCGACGCTCAGGTCGGAGTGGCAGAGCCCGGACGCTTTGACCTCGACGCGTACCTCGTGCCCGACCGGGGCGGCGAGGTCCACCTCCTCGACGACGAAACCCTGCCCGAGCCCCTTGGTTACGGATGCCTTCATGAGCGTGCTTCTTTCCAACGCGAAAAAGTTGATGAAGGGCCGGCCGACCTGACGTCGAGTGTTGCACCGAGATGACGAAAAGAAAAGAGACACGTGTCGGTTAGCCCAGCTCAGAGCGATGGTGTACGCTTCCCGCGTGGCTGCGGAAGCTCTTGACGTACGCGCGCGCCGCACCCGCGACGCGCTGCGGGAGGCCGTGTTGCGGCTCGCCTCGGAGCTCCCGGTCGAGCAGATCGCGGTCGCCGACCTGGTCCGCACCGCGAAGATCAACCGGACCACGTTCTACAAGCACGCGGCCAGCCCCGCCGAGGTCCTGGAGCAGGTCCTCTACGCCGACCTGGACCGCCTGCGCGCCAACTGGCTCACCAGCGTCCTCGACGAGCACCTGCCCGCCGACCAGATCTGGGAACGCTCGACCGGCGAACTCGCCGCACACCTGGAACGTTTCGACGGCGTCTACACGACCGGCCTGGTCGGCCACCGCAGCGCGGTCCTGCACCGCCTGCTCACCGACCACTTCGCCGCGTCCGCCCGGGCCCTGCTGGAGCGCGCGCCGGAACTGCTCCCGGACGGCGCCGGCTCCCCGCAGTGGCGCGCCACGGCGTACAGCGCCTTCATCGCGCACGGCCAGACCGGCATCGTCGAGGCCTGGCTGACCGAGAGCCGCCCCCGCGACCGCCACCTGCTGATCACGGCGGTCGCGGGGATGCTCCCGACCTGGCTGACCGCTACCACCCCACCGGCGCGTTGACCACACCGGACCGGAACGCGTCGCGCTCGACGTCGTAGCCGAACACCGGGTCCCGCGTCAGCAGTACGCACTTGCGGAGGCTCCGGCCGAGAGTCACGACGACACCGGCCAGCATCCTCCGGTGATCGCGACCCGGCAGGCGGCGAAGGTCGAGGTCGAAGGTGATGCGGTCGATCCGATCCGCCCGGACGACCATCACCACCGAGTCACCGCGCCCGGGGAAGAGCTTGAGCTCGGCACCGGCAGCACCGGAGGAGGCCAGGATCTCCGCCAACGTCCGGCGGGTCGGAGCCGGCCGGCCGTCCACCAGGAGGCCCTTGGGCCAGCGGAGGTCATCCACGAGTCGCCACCAGTCGGAGGCGCCGGTATCGGGCACGTGAAGGTCCACCCGCGCACCGGCCTCCACACGGAGTTCATCGCTGCGCAGCGCGCCGGGCCGCGACGTCGCCGGAGGAGGGCGAACGGCGACGCGGTCGAGGTCCGCGAGATGGCGCAACTGCTCGTCCACCGTCACGACGAGGCCCGGTGGAGCGGGATCCAGGAGATCGACCACCGGTGGCGAGCCCTCGGATTCCCGGGGTACGCCGCGCAGGTAGCCCTGCCGGCCGTCGCTGAAGGAGGCCAACTGCCCCGAGGGCCACACGTCGCGGCGGGCCCCCTGACAGCAGAGGAGCAGGTCACGCTCCTCCAGACGCCGCCGCAGGGCGACCAGACAGGCCAGCAGGTCGAAACCGGAGAACGCCTCCGCCGCCGCTTCCCCACGCACGACGAGGATCGTCGTGGTATCGCCGGCGGAGGCGCCTCCGGCCGAACTCACCAGGAGCGTGATCGGCGCGGTCGCTCCCCGGTCGTCCACGGTCTCCAGGTGATGAACATCGGCCACTCCCCCATCTTCCGCTACAGCGCCACCGGGGGCAGGATCCGGCCGGTGACCTCGCCGAGGTCGATCAGGGTGCCGGCCGGGCCCGGGGCGACCGCGGAGATGCGGACCTCGTCGCCGTCCTCCAGGAAGGTGCGGGTGCTGCCGTCGGCCAGTTTGATCGGCTCCTGGCCGTTCCAGCTCAGCTCCATCAGGCAGCCGCGCTCGCCCGGCTCCGGGCCGCTCACCGTGCCGGACGCGAACAGGTCGCCGGTGCGCACCGAGGCTCCGTTGATCGTCATGTGGGCCAGCATCTGCGCGGGGGTCCAGTACATCGTGGAGAACGGCGGGCGGGCGATCACCTCGCCGTTGACCGCGATCTCCAGCCGGATGTCCAGCCCCCAGCCGCCGTCCTCGCTGCGCAGATAGCCGGCGGGCAGCGGGTCCTGCGCCGGCGGCGTGATCTTGGCGAGCCGCAGTTCGGAGAGGGGGACGATCCACGGCGAGATCGACGTCGCGAACGACTTGCCGAGGAACGGGCCGAGAGGGACGTACTCGAAAGCCTGAATGTCCCTGGCGGACCAGTCGTTGACCAGGCAGACACCGAAGACGTGCTCCTCGATGTCGTCCGGGCGGACCGGATGGCCCCACATCGAGCCGGTCCCGACGACGAAGCCGACCTCGGCCTCGATGTCCAGCCGGCGGGTCGGGCCGAAAGCGCCGTCGCGTCCCAGTCCGTGCGGGCGCGCGATCGGCGTACCGGAGAGAATGATCGTGCCGGAACGCCCGTGATAAGCGATGGGGAGGCTCTTCCAATTCGCCGCCAGGGGCGGTGAATCCGGGCGCAGAATGCGGCCGATGTTCGAGGCGTGGTGCTCACTGGCGTAGAAGTCGACATAGTCGCCGACGCTGAACGGCAGGTGCGGCCGGACCCGGTCGAGCGGAATCGTGTCCCAGGTACGCCGGTTGACCGCGTCGTTCACCTCCCGCCATTTCGCGCGGCCCTGCGCGAGGAATCCGTTGAGCGAGGGCGCGTCGAACACCGGATCGCCGAGGGCGGCGGCCAGATCGACGACGCCGCCGTCGATCCGCGCGCCGACGCGGGGCATCCCGCCGGAATGGGAGAAGACACCGTAGGCGAGGGTCATCGCGCACCTCCACCAAGGAGCCCGAGCGCCACCAGATCGGCGATCGGCTCGACGATGCTGCACGTTCCGAAGGAGGTGAAAACCGCGCGGGCCGCATCCCATCGCCCGGCGGCGGTCACCTGATCGACCAGGTGGACGACCTGCTCGGCGGAGCGTTCGGCGAGCAGAGCGGCGAGGTCGGCACGGTTCGCGCCCTGCAGCGCGGCGTCGGTGGCGAGCAGGATGTTGAGGAAACCGTGCTGCTGTCCGGCGCGGATCGCGTGGTGGAGTCCGGCCGTGCATTTGAAGGCCAGATCCCGGTCCACCGCGTCCCGGATCGCGCCGGCCAGAGCGGTGTCGGAGGGCGCCGGACCGGTCCGGAACTTCGCCCGGATCCGGGTGCCGGCCAGCGCGTCGAGATCGTCCCACGGCAATTCTAAATAACCCGGCACATTGTCCGGCAGGTGCTTCTCGAGTGCCCGTGCCGCGTCGGTCGGATTCATCCCGCCGGGCACCGGCATCTCCACCGCGCGCAGTTCCCGTGCCTGCCGTTGCACCTGCGGCAGCGATTCCGGCCCGTCCCGCAGAATCAGCGAGACCGGCAACGGCACCGCACCGGCCCGATCGGCCGGGCAGACGAATGGCCCGACCAGGGCGGAATACCACGATTGTCGATGTGCCCGATGCGCAGGAATCGCCTCGGCCAGCGGCAGATTCCCGGGCGGAAAGAGCGCTGCGTCGTCGAAGAGCCCTTCAAAAATCCCCATGACCCCATGTCATCGGACCGATACACGGCGGGGCAACGCCGCCGCGCGGGCCTGGTACTTCTGTCCTCCCGGCGGCGCCGAAAGCCGACGGGCGCTGGACAGATTGCCCAACATCACACCTCCGGCACACAGCTGCACCCCGCGCAATGATTGCACGCCGTGCAATGATGGGGGCATGCCAGCATCCGAGGACCTCCGGGAGCGCCGGCGCCGCCAGACCGAGCGTGAGATCCACGCCGCGGCGCTGCGTCTCGCCACCGAGCACGGCTTCGACCACCTCACGGTCGACATGATCAGTGCCGAGGCGGGCATCTCCCGGCGGACCTTCTTCAACTACTTCGCCAGCAAGGAGGCGGCGATCGTCGCCGGGCCGCGCATCCTGCCGGCCGAGGCCCTCGCCGCCTTCCTCGCCGTCGAGTCCAGCGAACCGGTCCGGGTGCTGCGCGACCTCGGCGCCCTGCTGCTGAGCGAGATGACCGCGAACCTCCCCGACCGGGACGACCTGCGCGCGGTCTTCGCCCTGGCCGAGGCGCACACCAGCGTCCTCGCCGCGCTGCTCTCCTCGTTCGACCGGTTCGAGCACGAGGTCGCCGACGCCGCCGCCCGGCGGCTCGGGGTGCCGCCCGGCACCGAACTGCCCGCCCTGCTGGCCTGCGTCGCGATCGCCCCGATGCGGGTCGGCCTGCACCGCTGGTCGCTCGGCGACGCCGTCGACCCCCAACCACAGGTAGAGCGCACCGTCGCGCTCCTGCACGACCTTCTCGCCCCTGGAGACACCCCTTGACTTCCACCGCCCACGAACGAGAGACACCCCCGCACTTCGGGCTGATATTCGCCGGCCTGATGCTCACCATGCTGCTGTCGTCGCTGGACCAGACGATCGTCAGCACCGCGCTGCCCACCATCGTCGGCGAGCTCAACGGCGTGCAGCACATGGCCTGGGTGACCACGGCGTACATCCTGGCCGCCACCATCTCGATGCCGGTCTACGGCCGCCTCGGCGACCTGATCGGCCGCAAGACCCTCTTCCTGGCCGGCATCTCGATCTTCCTGATCGGCTCGACGGTGGCCGGTCTGGCCCAGGACATGGCGATGCTGATCATCGGCCGCGGCATCCAGGGCCTGGGCGGCGGCGGTCTGATGATCATCTCGCAGGCGATCATCGCGGACCTGGTCCCGCCGCGGCAGCGCGCCAAGTACATGGCCCCGATCGGCGCCGTCTTCGGCCTCTCCGCGGTCGCCGGACCGCTGCTCGGCGGCTGGTTCACCGACAGCATCGGCTGGCGCTGGGCGTTCTGGATCAACCTGCCCACCGGTCTCGCCGCGCTCGCGGTCTGCGCCGTCGTGCTGCGCCTGCCCCGCAAGGCCGCCCAGGTCAGCTTCGACTACCTCGGCTTCGCGCTGATGGCGATCGCGGTCACCTGCACCGTGCTGGTCGCCGACTGGGGCGGCACGGAATACGCCTGGACCTCCGCGACGCTGCTGATCACCGCGGCCGCCGGGGTGCTCGCCTGGGTGCTCTTCTTCGTGGTGCAGGCGAAGGTCAAGGAGCCGCTGATCCCGCTCCGCCTGTTCCGCAGCAGGATCTTCAACATGGCCACCCTGATCGGCATGGTGGTGATCGGCGTCGGCATGTTCGCCGTGGTCGGCTACCTCCCGACGTACCTGCAGATGGTCTACGGCGTCAGCGCCACCGAGTCCGGCCTACTGCTGATCCCGATGGTGGTCGGCATCATGTCCACCGCGATCCCGTCCGGCAACCTGATGAGCCGCACCGGCCGCTACAAGATCTTCCCGATCATCGGTACGGTCCTGGTCGGCGTCTCCGCGGCCCTGCTCTCCACCCTCGACGTGGAGAGCGCGATCGCCCTGGTCTGCGTCTACGTCGCGATCCTCGGCGCCGGCATGGGCCTGATGTTCCAGACCCTGGTGCTGGCCGTGCAGAACGACTTCCCCTCCTCCGACGTCGGCACCGCCACCTCGGCGAACAACTTCTTCCGCGAGATCGGCGCCACCCTCGGCACCGCGGCGGTCGGCGCGATCTTCACCCACCGCCTCACCGACCAGCTCGCCAGCCGCCTCGACGCGTCCGCCTCGGCCACCGTCGGCGACACCGACTCGCTCACCCCGGCGATCGTGCACGGCCTGCCCAGCCAGGTCCAGGACGCGATCATCCAGGCGTACCAGCACGCCCTGACCCCGGTCTTCCTCTACCTGCTGCCGCTCTTCGCCGGCGGCCTGATCCTGGCCCTCTTCCTCCCGGAGAAGGAGCTCGCCGCCACCAACACCGCCGGCTCCTCCGCCGAGGAGACCCCCATCCCGGTCCACTGACCCTCACCCGCATCGTGACCCGCCGGCTTCTGCCGGCGGGTCCCTCCGCTTCTCCGGTACGCCCTCCGTCAGGCGGCGCGCGCCCGGTCCAGCACCTCCTCGGCGGTCGGCGGGCTCTTCGGGTGGTGGCTGAGGCAGAGCGGGGTGCGCAGCTTCGCGAACGGCCGGCCCTCCAGCGCCACGTAGAACTCGCCGCTGCGCAGCTGGGAGATGTCCGGCACGTCGCCACCCTTGGCCCGGGCCATCTCCCGCGCCGCCTCGATCTGCACCGGTGCGTTCATCAGCCCGTACGCCTGGGTGGCCGCGTTGCCGGGGATCTGGTTGTGCAGCCCCTTCGGCGACTGGGTGGCGAAGACCAGGCCGAGGCCGTACTTGCGGGCCTGCGACGCCAGCGACAGCGTGCTGCGAGTGCAGGCGGTCATCGCCCCGGACGGCGCGAGCGTCTGCGCCTCGTCCATCACGAAGAGCCCGCCGAGCGGCCGGTCCCCCGCCGGGTTCCGCTTCACCCAGGCGAAGAGCGCCATCTGCAGCTGGTTGACGAAGCTCTGCCGCTGCTCCTCCGAGGGCAGCCCGATCATGCTGATCACCGACACCCGGGCCCGCT
This sequence comes from Actinoplanes sp. NPDC051851, assembly GCF_040681165.1. Lineage (NCBI taxonomy): Bacteria > Bacillati > Actinomycetota > Actinomycetes > Micromonosporales > Micromonosporaceae > Actinoplanes > Actinoplanes sp. NPDC051851. Next base: position 36,339 of record NZ_JBFAYF010000055.1, read on the forward strand.
TCCCCACCCGCGGCCGCAGCAGCTCACCCGGGTCGATCGCCTCCCCGAGCCCACCGAACAGCGGATCGATCACGGTCGCCGCCTTCAGCGCCTGCCCCAGCTCGTCGGCGATCTTCACCGCACTGTCACCAAAGCTCGTCGCGTACGGTGGAAGCTCCTCCAGAAGCTCGATGAGTCCGCCGAGGCGGGTCTCGCGATACCGCCGCGCGTAGTGGACCAGGGCCTCCTTGAGGACGGCCCGCCCCTGCTCCGCCTTGCGCGTCTTCCCGTCCACCTTGGCCCGCGGCGCCAGCGTGGCGAGCGCCGCGTCGATCGCCATCTCGAACTCGTCCGGATCATCCCGCAGCTCGTGGAACGCGGGCAGCGGCTGGAAGCTGATCGGCCGCCCGGCGGCGCGGCGCGGCGTGTAGACCACGACGTCGGTGTGCTCGACGTACTCCCGGGCCCGGGCCTGATCACGATCGGTCCAGGTGGCCGGCGGCTCGGGCCAGGGTTCACCGAGCCGGGCCAGGTCGTTGTTCGGGTCCAGCACGATCGACGAGACGCCCTGCAGCGCACACTCCTCGATGATCCGCCGCAGCAGCACGGTCTTCCCGGACCCGGAGCCCGCGAAGATCGCGGTGTGCTTCCGCAGCGCCTCCAGCTCGACGGCGACGGTCTCCCCCGACCCGAACGCCACCCCGAGCCCGAAGCGCGGCCCGGTAACCTCCGGCTCTTCCTCCGGCAGCTTCTCCTCTTCCGGCAGCTTCCCTTCTTCCGGCTGCTTCTCTTCTAAAGGTGCGATCCGCGGCGACGGCAGATCCACCGCCGCCTCGGCCAGCGCCTCCCGCAGCAGGTCGATCCCGTGCGCCGGCTGCCGGGCGACGAGCCAGGCCTGCCACTCCCGCGGCGGCCGGACCATCAACGCCCGCAGCGCCGACAGCGTCCGCAGGTCCTGTTCGCCGACCGCGAGCCGGCGCCCACCGGCGTCCTCGAACGCCCGCGCCGCGACCCGGGTCTTCGGGCCGCCGGAGAAGTCGCCGTTGCGCAGCACGAAGAGCTTCCGGTGGGAGACGCCACCGGCCAGTCCGGACTCGGTCCCGGCGACGCGCAGCCGGTTCAGGACCGCGGTCGCGTGGTACTCGTCCGAGATCCCGCGGAAGCCCCAGTGCGCCTCCTCCTCGGTCTCGTCGTCGATCACCCGGCGCAGCCGGGCGTGCAGCGCCGGTTTGGTGCTCGGCGGCGGGTCCTGCTCGAAGTGCTTCCCCGCGTCGCCCAGCTCGATGATCCAGGCCTCCAGCCCGGCGGCGAGCAGCGCGGGCAGCCGCTCGTCCTCGGTGTACTTCCCCAGCACCCCGGAGACGTCGGCGGCGGCCCGGAGCTCGGCGAACCGGGCGTCGATCGCGGCCAGCTCATCGGGCGGCGGCGGGCTCACCGGCAGCGGGGGCACCTGCTCCTCCGGCTCACGCCGCAGCTCGGCGAGCTCACGGACCACGCCCTGCGCCACGCAGCCCTGCAGGTGCGCGACGACGGTCTGCAGCAGTTCCCGGGGCATGAAGTCCATCGCGTCGTCGAAGGCCTCCGCCCGGATCGGCCAGGTCGGGTAGGGCGGGGTGAACGCCATCGCCGCGTAGTGCGGCGCCAGCCGCTTCGCCACCAGGTCCCGGCCGACCGCCGGGCTGGGGATCCGCCCGAGGTTCTGCTGCGCGACGAACCGGTCCTGCACCGCCGCGATCGCGTACGTCTTGATCACCTCCCAGCTGGCGGGCTGGGCGGCCACCACGGTGAGTGTCCGGGAGGTCCGCTCGCGCAGGTCCATCAGCCCGTTGGCCACCTGGTCGAGGAGGAGGGAGTCCTGCCACTCCGCGGTCTGGCCGCCCCTCATCGCCTTCGCCATCGGCGCCAGCACGCCGTCGATCTGGTCGACCGCGATGATCGACGGCCCGGTCAGCGCGAGCAGCCGGGACAGGTCGCCGACCACCCGCTCGGGCCGGTACTCGCCGCGCGGCAGCCCCCACTGGGCGCGCTCACCCGGCTCGCACTCCTCACCGGAGAGCAGGAAGTTGCTGCCGACCTCCTGCGCCGCGAAGTCGCCCGCGTTGAACATGGCCAGCGCCCGGGCGGTGTTCCGGCAGTCCAGCGCCGTCTTCGCGTCGAACTGGTGCAGCTGCGCGAGGAAGGCGGTGAGCGCGGCCTTGTCCAGCGGCTCGTCGCCGACCACGGCCTGCCGCGCCGCGAACGGCACCCCGATCAGCAGCGTCAGCCGGCGCAGGAAGGCCTTCAGCTGGGTCTCGTACCCCGGCACCTGCCGGGTCAGCCCGTCCAGCATCGACACCGCGACGCTCTCCCAGAACTGGGCCCCGTCCAGGAGGCTGACCAGGAAGAAGTAGCCGTCGTGCCGCTGCACCTGCGCCCGGACCCAGCCCAGCAGGTGGGTCTTCCCGGAACCCCGCTGGCCCTGCACCACGATGCCGACCGGGCTGGACCCCGCGCTGTTGCGGGCGTCGTCGATCGCCTCGATGATCGTCGCCGCGACATCGCCGTTCAGCGTGTCCACGTGCGAGGGCGACTCGCGCCACACGTCGTCCCGGGTCGGCGTGACGCTGATCCGGACCGTCGACAGGGCCTTGAGGGCGGCCTCGCTCACAGGTCCTCGATCGCCAGGACGTGCTGGTCGCGGTTCCCGATGACGACCGCGGCCGCCCGGTCGCGCGGCTCCAGCGCCTTCTGGTTGGTCTCCTCCTCGATCCGGACGCCGGGCAGCCGGGTCATCAGCCGCAGCACGCCGTCGACCTCGGCCCGCCCGAGTCCACCCAGTTCGTCCCGCAGGTCGGCCAGCCCGACCCAGTCGCCGTTCGGCTTCGCCAGGCTCCGGTAGGCCCGCCGGATGCTCTTCTCGATCTCGTCGGCCGGCGTGACCGCCACGGCGACCTCGGCCTGTCCGGTCGCCTCGGGCTGCGGCCCGGTCGCCTCGGGTTGCCCGCCGAAGACCTGCGCGAGGCTGCGGCCGGTCCGTTCCAGATACTGGTCCAGCCCCCCGAACAACGCGTACAGCGCCTGCCCCGCGGCACCCGCCGCGCGGGGCACCTCGCGGTTCTTCAGCTCCTCGCGGCACCAGGCCCAGCCGCCGTCGGCGAGGGAGAAGAAATATGCGCCCCGTTCGCCTTTACGGCTTTCGATCAGCTTCGCGTCGACCAGCTTCAGACGATCCTTACCGGTCAGCCTCAGGCCGGGCGCGTATTCCTTCTCGATCTGCGGATTGGAGAGCTCGCCATTCCGGGACATCAGGATGAACAGCAGCGCGCGCTCCGGCACGGAGAGCTTGACGTCAGTCATGCAGAACCCTTTCATATCGCCCGGTACGTCGACCGGAGAGGAATTCACGAATCTGCGCCAGGACCAGTTCGCGGTGACCGGTCACCTGGTCGTTGGTGAACCGCAGGACGGCGTATCCGGCGAGCTGGAGCAGCACGTCCCGCTGGCGGTCGCTCGCGTAGTGGTCCGCGGCCCGGTGCTCCGCCCCGTCGATCTCGACGACGAGCCGTTCCGGGCGCCAGACCAGGTCGAGACGGACCGGGTTGACCAGGGGATGCACCTGGTGGTGCCGGTTCCACTCGCGCCCGGCGGCCCACTCGGCGGCGGCGAGCGCCGCCTCCAGCGCCCGTTCCGCCTCGCTGGCCGGGTGCGGCCGCCCGGCCAGCGCCGGATACCTGATCCCCGTCGGCGCCGGATGGGTGATCCCGGCCGGCGCCGGTTCCCGGCGACCGCCATGGACCGGCCTGGCGTGCGCCGGGGGCTCGCCTGGCGATGGCGGGGCCGGGACATTGTCGACAGTGTCCGCCGCGTGCAGCGGTTCGCCGGTGAACCAGATGCCGAAACCGCCGCTGTCGGTCAGCCAGCGGGCCGCCGCGACCAGCGCGGACTCCTGCACCTCGGTCAGACCGGCGGGCACCCGGACGAGGATCACCGTGCTCCGGCGGCCGTAGCTCGCCGCGATCACCCGGGACAGCTCGCGCGCGCGGATCTCCCGGTTGAAGCGAGCCCGGGGAAGCGTCGCCGCGGACCCGTACCCGCAGAGAAAGCGCAGGGAACGCTCCGCGAGGTCGGCCAGGAACGGCCCGAACCGCCCACTGTGGCGGGCCGAGCGCAGCGCGATGGACCGCACCGCGACCGTGCCCGCACCGGCGGCGCTGTCGATCGGCGCGGCCGCCGGGAGCCAGGCCGGAAAGAGCTCGCGCGCGGCCCGGTCCAGCCGGCCGAGCAGATCGGCGACGACCGCGGCCGCCCGTTCCGCGCCGTCCGCGTAATAGGTGATCACCGCGGGCGCATCGGGTGGCGCCGCGCCGATCAATTCCGCGATCGCGCCCGCATCGGATTCCGCAATCCTGATAGGCCGATCGACGGGGAGATCATTCCAGGCGCGCGCCACACTCGAGTCCCTTTTTACGTGACCGGAGACTCGATTTTGCTGTTTCGGACCGACGAAGGACAACGGCGACACGTACGCCCGATGGTGCCGGACTCGCGCGAAAGTCAATCCGCCCGGACGCTTCCGACCATCCTCGCCATTCTGCTAAGGACAATGTCAGGAACGGCCGGTGACCGCCTGATCGATCAGTCCATCCACGAGTGCCCGCAGCCCCCGCCGGTACGTGTCCCGCGCGGCCAGCTCCGGCCACCGCTCGCCGATCGCGGCCATGTTCGGCGTCCGCTCGGCGCTGAACCGGGCGAAGTCGACGTCCTGATAGGGCGGCCGCCGCCCATCCGTGCGCGTCCTGCTGACCGGTCTCGTCCTCTTCGGCCTCTCCTCGCTCGCCGGCGGCTTCGCGCAGAGCCCCGGGGAGCTGGTCGCCGCCCGCGCCGTTCAGGGCCTCGGCGCCGCGGGCCTGGCCCCGGCCGCGCTGGCCCTGCTCACCGCCACCTTCCCGGCCGGTCGCCCGCGGGTCCGCGCCTTCGGTGTCTGGGCCGCCACCAACGCCGCCGGTGGCGCCCTCGGCGTCCTGATCGGCGGCGTCCTCACGCAGTACGCGGGCTGGCGCTGGGTGATGTTCGTCAGCGTCCCGATGTCCGCGATCGCCCTGGCCCTGGCCTGGCGCGCGGTCCCCGCCGACCGCCCGGTCGCCCCCACCGCCCGCCCCGACGTGCTCGGCGGCGTGCTCGGCACCGGAGGCATGTCCCTGCTGGTCTTCGGCATCGTCCGCACCGACCGGCACGCCTGGGCGTCCGCCACCACGCTGACCACCCTCGCCGTCGCCGTGGCCCTGCTCGCCGCCTTCCTCGCCGTCGAGCGCCGCACCACCCGCGACCCGCTGATCCGTCCCGGTCTGCTCGCCGGCCGCTCGGTCGCCGGGGCGAACGCGTACAACCTGCTGGCCGGGGCGGCGATGGCCGCGTCGTTCTACTTCTGTTCGCTCTACCTGCAGCGGGTCCTCGCCGTCGGCCCGGCCCGGACCGGCCTGATGTTCCTGCCCTTCGCCCTCGGCGTGGTCGCCGGCTCCGTCCTCGCCATCCGCCTCGGCTACCGTCTCGCCCCGCGCACGCTGCTGATCGGGGGCGCGCTCCTGACCGCGGCGGGCTTCCTCTGGTTCGGCCGGATCAGCCCCTACGGCACGTTCCTCACCGACGTCCTCGGCCCGTCCCTGCTCGCCAGCACCGGCTTCGGCCTCTGCCTGGGCCCGGTCGTCGCCACCGCCACGGCCGGCGTCCCCGCCCACGAGTCCGGCACCGCCTCGGGCCTGCTCAACGCCGCCCGCCAGATCGGCGCCTCCCTGGGACTGGCCGTCCTCGGCACGGCCGCCCAGCACCGCACCGCCGGCATCACGCCGCTCTCCCCCACCCCAGAGTCCCTCACCTCGGGTTACGCCCTCGGCCTCACCCTCAGCGCCGCCCTCCTGCTCGCCGCCGCGGCCATCGCGGTCACCGTCCTCCCCCGCCACCCGGTCCCCGCCGGCTCACGACGCCCCGTCCCGCAACGCACTGCTCCGTGACACCGACGGCACCCTCGTCGAGCTGGTCACCAAGCGCTCCTGACCAACGCTCCCGCACTGCGCGGCACCGCCCGAACGGGCCCGCAGATGGGCCCGGCAGACGACGGTGGGCGGGCCCGAGGGCCCGCCCACCGTGTGAAACGACCTGCTCAGGACGGGAGCCACTTCTCCCAGACGGTGCGGTTCGCCTCGAGCCACTTCTCGGCGGCCTGGTCGGCGGTCATCTTCTTCTCGGTCATGTCGCGGGCGACCTCGTTCTGGTCCGCGTTGGTCCAGGTGAAGTTCTTCAGCAGCGTGGCGGCGGGGGTGCCGGAGTCCACGAACGCCTTGCGGCCCACCTTGTCGAGGTCGTACGGCTGGTAGTCGCACTCGACCTTCTCCGCGTCGGCGTCGCAGCCGGGGCGGTAGAGCGGCAGCGGGATGTGCACCAGCTTGATCTCGGAGAGCAGCCACTGCGGCTCGTAGAAGTACCCGATCAGCGGGGTCTTCTCCGCCTGCGCCTTGCGGAACGCGGCGATGAGCTTGTCCTCGCTGCCCGCGTAGACCACCGTGAAGTCGAGGCCGAGGTTGTCGATCAGCGTCGCGTCGTTGGTGACGAAGGACGGGTCGCCGGCGAGGAACTGGCCCTTGTCGCCCGACTTCTCGGTGCGGAACAGGCTGGCGTAGTCGTTGAGCTTCTTGTAGTCGGTGATGTCGGGGTACGTCTTCGCCATCCACGGCGGGACGTACCAGCCGATCACGCCCTTGTTGCCGGTGAGGCCCAGCTCGACCGCGACCTTCTGGTCGTCGATGTACTTCTTGCGCAGGTCGTCGTGGCCCCAGGTCTCCAGGATCACGTCGACGGTGCCGTCGGCGAGACCGGCCCACGAGTCGGCCTCGGTCAGGTCCTTGGCGTCGACGGTGCAGCCGAGCTTCTCCCGCAGCAGGTAGCTGACCACGGCGACGTTGGCGGCGTACCCGGACCAGGGGTTGACCGCGATCTGCACCGTCCCGCAGGCCGTGGCCGCGCCGGCGGTGGCGCCCGGAGCCGGGGTGATCGCAGCCTCGGTGCCCGAGCAGCCCGCGAGGGTGAGGGCGGCGAGCCCCGCAACCAGAAAACGTTTCACCAGATCGACCCCGCCCGCTCACGGTTCGCCCGCTTGGCGAGGACCTCCTCGGTGAGCGCCACCAGGACGCTCTTGACCGACTCCCGCTGCCGCGCGTCGCACTCGACCAGCGGGGTGCGGTCGTCGATGCCCAAGGCGTCGCGCACCTCCTCGAGGTGGAACCGCTGCCCACCCGGGAAGTGGTTGATGCCGATGATGAAGGGGATCTCGTGCTCCTCGAAGTAGTCGATCGCCGGGAAGCAGTCCTCGATCCGCCGCGTGTCGACCAGCACGATCGCGCCGAGCGCGCCGTCCACCAGGTCGTCCCAGAGGAAGGCGAACCGGTCCTGGCCGGGCGTGCCGAAGAGGTACAGCAGCAGCGAGTCGTCCAGGGTGATCCGGCCGAAGTCGAGTGCGACGGTGGTGGTGGTCTTGTTGGCTACCGCCGAGGTGTCGTCGATGCCGATCGACCGTTCGGTCATCTCTGCCTCGGTGACCAGCGGCTCGATCTCGGAGATGGCACCCACGAAGGTGGTCTTGCCGACGCCGAAGCCGCCGCTGATCACGATCTTGACAGCGACGGGGTGCAGCTCCCTGCTAGAGCGCCCTGACACGGTCCCTGATCCTTTCGATCAAACTGGTGGAGAGCACCTCAGGCTGTTTCTGGATGCTGAGGTAGCCCTGGGTGACCAGGTCACCGATGATGACCCGGGCGACGCCGAGCGGCACTTTGAGTGCCACGGCGATGTCCGCGACCGACATCGGTGCCTGAGCGAGTTCGACGATCCGACGTGACTCGAAGCGCAACGGCGCCGAGAGCGCGGCCGGGGCCGCGTGCAACAGCGTCTCGATCCTCAGGTCGTCGTGCAGCGGCTGGGTACGCCCACCGGTCAGCATGAACGGCCGGATGACCGGGTCCTCGTCCAGGTCGCCGTGCAACCCGGACGAGGGCCGGTGCGAGCCGGCGTACGGATACGTCGGTTCGCTCATCGCGGCAGGTACTGCCGGGACTCCGCGATCAGAGCCGGAGTAAGGAGGTCACCGAAGCGTTCGGTGAGCAGCGAGATCTCGTAGCCCACCAGTCCCAGGTCCGCCTCGCTCCCGGCGACCACGCCGAGGCAGCTGCCCCCCGCGATCACCGAGACCAGCAGGAAGCCCCGGCGCATCTCGATCATGATGAGTTTCAGGCCGTCGAAGTCGTACCGGCGGGAGGCGCTGCGCGCCAGGCTCGCCATGCTGGAGACGATCGCGGCCAGCTGGTCCGCCTCGGCCCGGTTCAACCCGTCCGAGCTGGCGATCAGCAGACCGTCGGAGGAGACCGCTACGGCGTCCCGGACCCCGTCGGTCTGGTGCACGAAGTTGCCGAGCAGCCAGTTGAATTGGTGCCGGTCAGCCGACGTGTCAACGCTCATCATTCTTCTTTCCATGTGGTGCCGGGGAGGGGGCCATTGCCATGCTGAGGATCATTGGAGTCCGGCGGACTCGGCGTTGCCACGGTCGATGCCGGCCCGCAGGGCGGTGAGCCGGTTACGGATCGCGTCCGGCGAGTCGGTGACCAGCGCGGACTTCTCCGTCTTGTCGACCTTGGCAGCCGGGGCGGTGCCTGCTCCGGCTCCGGCGCGGCGGTTGCGCGGCGTCCGTTTCTTCAGACCGTTGGCGGTACGCTCGGCGTCGTCGTCCGCCCCCGTGAACGGTTCGACCACGACGTACTCGATGGCGGTGGTGCTGAGCGGCCGGTCCACCGCGCGGGTCTGCGACGCGGCCGTCAGGATCGGCATCTGCCCCGACGGCAGGCGCAGCGGGCGGGTCGGCTCGGTCAGCGCCGAGGTCACCTTCCGCGGGCTCTGCCGCGACGGGGCGGGGGCTGCGGGTGCCGGGGCGATCGCCGGTGCCTCGGAGAGCAGCTCGGCCGGGAGCATGATCCGTGCGGTCACACCGGTCACCGGCGACGGGGTCAGCTGGACCGAGATGCCCATCTGCATCGCCAGGCGGCCGACCACGTAGTGGCCGAGGAACCGGGCCGGTGCGGTGATGAAGTCGCCCTCGCCGCGGAGCCGCTCGTTCGCCTTCTCCATGTCCGAGGTGCTCATGCCGATGCCCTGGTCACTCACCGCAATCAGGTAGCCGCCGCCGATCATCCGGCCGTGGATCTCCACGTCCATGTCCGGCGGGGAGAACGCGAGACCGTTCTCGATCAGCTCGGCGAGCATGTGCGCGACACCGCTGACCACCGCGCCGGCGACCATGGTGTCGTCCACCCGGCGCAGCGTGACCCGGCGGTACTCCTCGACCTCGGAGACCGCGGCCCGGATCACGTCGGAGACGTTCAGCGGCTCGGAGAGCTGCCGCGGGCTGGCCGCACCGACCAGGACCAGCAGGCTCTCCGCGTTGCGCCGCATGCGGGTGGCGAGGTGGTCGAGCTCGAAGAGGTTCGCCAGGCCGGTCGGGTTGGACTCCTCCCGCTCCAGCTTGGTGATGAAGCCGAGCTGGCGGCGGAGCAGGTTCTGGTTGCGGCGGCCCAGGTTGGCGAGCGACTCGGCCGTGGTACGCCGCAGCACCGCCTGCTCGGTCGCCAGCTCGTACGCCGTCGCCTGCACCCGGTCGAACGCGTCCGCGACCAGCCGGACCTCGTCACTCGCGCGCCGGTCCACGTCGACCGGCGGCGGGGGTGCCGTGCCGTCCCCGCTGGCCGCACGGGCGACCGCCTCGGGCAGCTGCTCGGTGGCGAGCCGGTTCGCCTCGCCGGCCAGCGCGTCGAGCGGCCGGGCCACCGACCGGGACGCGACCGAGGCCAGGTAGACCGAGCCGGCCAGACAGAGCAGCACCGCGCCGATCAGGACGCCCATGCGCAGGGTGGCCTCGTCCTCCAGGGTGGCCGCCCGGGCCTTGATCACCGAGCCGACGTGCTGCTCCAGGGTGAGCATGTCGTCCAGCACCGTGGTCAGCGCGGACCACCAGGACTGCGGGTTGACCTGCAGGTACTTGCCGTCACCGGAGCCCAGGGCGACCTGCTCGAAGTACGCGGCCTCGCGGGCGGCACCGGTGTCCAGCACGTAGTTCTTGGCGGTGTTCTCGCTGCTGGTGGCGTACCGGCTGAACGCGGTGAGCGCGGCGTCCTTGGTCGAGCGCATCGTCACGAACTGCAGGAACTCGCCGCTCTGGAAACCGCTCGCGGAGAAGACGCCGTTGAGGAACGCCCGCTCCTGGGCGGAGGCCTCCTTGGCGTCGCCGAGCGCGTCCAGCGCCGCGACACCCCGGCGCAGCTCGCCGTCGGAGACGCTGTCCAGGCCGAAGTCGATGTCGCTGAGCGTGGCGATCCGCTCGGTGTAGAAGGTGAAGGTGGCCGCGCGGGCGCCGGAGCCGGTGTCCGTTCCGGCACGTACGCCGGAGAGGCCGTCCAGCTCGCTGACCGCCTTCGACACCCGGTCCTCGACGGTCCCGCCGCCGTCGACCAGCTTCTCCACGGCCTCGCGCTTGGTGTCCACCCGGACCCGGGCCGGCGCCAGCTCGGCGCGGAAGCCCTCGTTGCCGCCGAGGAGACCGGCGGTCAGGCCACGCTCGGTCTGCAGCTCCTGGACCAGGTCCTGGACGGCGAGGTCGATGGTGACGGCCTTCGCGGTGGCCGAGGCGGAACGGTAGTTCTGCACCTCACTGACGGCCACGATGGCCAGCAGTACCAGGGTGGTCGCGACGGGCAGGGCGAGCGTACGCACGACGCGCCGACGGATCGTGCCACCGGACCGGCGGGCCCGGGCACGCTTACCGTTCACCGGAGCCGGTGGGCTGTCGCCGTCCGGCCCGGATTGCTCGGCGCCGCCATCGTGGACGGTCAAGCGATCACTCCTGAAAGTCAACGGTGATGAGCCGGTACACCGGAGAATCCGTCTCGGTGAACCGGACAGTGGCTGAAAATGAGCAGCCGCGTCCCCGCACGCGGCAGCGCCGGCCGGAAGTGGATCTCGCTCCGAACCGCCGGGTAAGGATCTTCCTAAAGACCGATTCGGTCAATACGCACGGCCGGAATTTACGTTAGTGCAACTTGGTGGCGACCACCTTGCGTGTCCGGTTTGGACTACGCCATGTAACCGTCCGGCGTGGGAGCGTTTCCATGAAACAGGGTTGTTTACTGTTCGCTCCATATTCGCCACATGACCCACCCATCGTCGTGCGACAATCCGCCAGGCCGGTAGCCTGCTCCGGCGTGGCGCGCGCCACCGCCCACCGCGGCTCACGCTTCCCTTTCCGGCACGCCGAGAGCACCTACCGTCGTCTATCGGCGCAGCCTGCCCGCAATTCTCCGGCGTACCGATTCGGCCCACGGCACACTGACCGTTGATAGAACACGCTCATCAGACTTTCGGACCCACCCCGCCACTCACCGCCACGCACCGACCCACCACCACTCAGACGCCCCCACCGCCGCCCCACCGCCACCGCTCCCCGCCGCCGCCACTCCCCCGCCGCCGCCATTCCCCACCACCGCGCTCCCGGCCTCGACATGGGCACCCCCACGCGCAGATCGAATATCGCGAATCGGTTCGGATCTTGGCAGAGCACCGCGCAAAGAAGGGCTCGCCCCCACCACGGGAGCCTCCCTCCCATCGAATTGCCACTGTGGACTAACTCAACGAAGCCGGATTGTCACTCACGGCGAGAAGTCGACCGAGTGCGGCCGATACATTCTTGACGGTCGATGTGTTGCCGGGGTTCGATGGCCGGGGAATGAAACCTTTTAACCCGTCCTCCAACACCGAGGAGAACGATGCGCCCGCCCCTGATCCTCGCCGTCACCCTCGCCACCGTGGGAACCCTCATCACCGCGGGAGCCGCCATGCCCTCGCCCGCGGCCGCCTCCGGGGGCGGTGAGCCACCGCGGATCCCGGTCACCTGCGACGGGGTCGCGCCGATCGTCTGTCACGCCGACGTGGAGCCCGGTGACTACGACGTGTCCGTCGTGCTCGGGAGCGCCGACGCCACCGCCTCCACCGCGGTGCGCGCCGAGGCCCGGCGGATGATGGTCGCCGAGGTCGCCACCGGCGCCGGGCGGTTCGCCCACCGTCACTTCACCGTCAACGTACGCGAACCGGAGGGCGAGCCGACCAAGACCACGTCCGGGACGCCCGGGCTGACGCTCACCTTCACCGGGGCGGCTCCCGCGGTGCAGGACATCCGGGTGCGCCCGGCGAAACCGCACACGCCGATGCTCTACCTGGCCGGCGACTCGACCGTCTGTGATCAGGACACCTTCCCGTACACCGGGTGGGGGCAGGCGATACCGCAGCACCTGGCCGGGATCACCGTGGCGAACTACGCGGACTCCGGGGAGAGCTCCGGTTCGTTCCTGGCGAATCCGCTGCTCTTCGACACGATGGCGCCGCTGCTGGCCCCCGGTGACGTGGTGGTGCTGCAGTTCGGGCACAACGACAAGCAGACGACCGCCGAGGACTACCGCGCGAACCTGGCCGCGCTGGTCGCCGGGGTTCGCGAACGGCACGCCCGGCCGATCCTGGTCAGCCCGCCGGTACGCCGGCTGTTCGCGAGCGACGGGACGCTGACCCCGACGGCGCTGCACGTCAACGGGCTCGGGGTGGATCTCCCGGCGGAGATGCGGGCGGTCGCGACCGAACTCGACGTGCCCTACGTCGATCTCACGGCGGCGAGCGCGGCGCTGGTGACGGGGCTCGGGCCGGACGCCTCCCAGCAGCTCTACCTCTATCAGGAGCTGAAGGACAACACCCACTTCTCCGAGTACGGCGCGGACGTCATCGGCCGGCTGGTGCTGGACGGTATCGGGCCGCTGCTCCGGCCGTACGTTAAGCAAAGATTTTGATCTTGAGGGGTTGGCCGACACGCATCGGAAACCCCTCATATGCCACTCTGGGGACCGAACATGACCTGGAGGGGACATGGCCCGACGCGTCTTCCTGCACATCGGTGCGCCGAAGACCGGCAGTACCTACGTGCAGAACGTGCTCTGGAACAACAGTGACGCGCTCCAGCGCGCCGGCATCCTGTTGCCCGGCACACGGTCGGCGCACGACCAGGCCATGACCGATCTGCGCCAGGTGTCGTGGCGCGACCCGAACGCCACCTGGACCTGGGACCAGCTGGCCGCGAAGGCCGCGAAGTGGCACGGCGACGTGATCATCACGAACGAGGCTCTCGGCGGCGCCACGCCGGAACAGGCCGCCCGCGGGGTGGCGGCGATGGCGCCGGCCGAGGTGCACGTCGTGGTGGCCGGGCGTGATCTCTGGCGCACGCTGCCCTCGATGTGGCAGCAGAGCATCCGCGAACGGCGCAGCTGGACGTTCGAGACGTTCCTGCGCGACGTGGAGAGCGGGCGGTTCGAGACGTTCTGGGAGATCCACACGCCGAACCGGATGTTCCGCAAGTGGGGCGACCTGGTCGCCCCGGATCAGCGGCACCTGATCACGGTGCCGCCGCCCGGGGCGCCGCACGACACGCTCTGGCAGCGCTTCGCCGCGGTGATCGGCATCCCGGACGGCGTCTGCGAGATGGCCGCGCCGACCGCGAACCCGTCGCTCGGCGCGGCCGAGATCGAGGTGCTGCGGCGGGTGAACGGGGCGCTCGGCGAGAAGTACCCGGTGCGGACGCCGTACCAGAAGGTGGTGCAGCGCCACCTGGTCAACGCGGTCCTGAAGAAGCGCCGCAACGAGACGCGCTTCAGCGTCGGGCAGGACCGGGCCGCCTGGGTCCGCGACCTCGCCGAACAGCAGATCAAGGAGCTGCGCGACTACCCCTGCCACATCGTCGGCGACCTGACCGACCTGCGACCGGGCGAGATGGCCGCGTCGCCGTCCCCCTCCCCGGACGAGCTGGACGAGAAGCAGGTCCTGCAGGCCGCCATCGAGACCATCGTCGCCATGCTCGGCCACGCCGACGACCTGAGCCAGACCGGCGAGGTGGGCTACGACGCGGTCTTCACCCGCGCCAAACAGGACATCAAGCGCGGCCTGCGCCGCGTCACCCGGCGGTAGCCGGGATCCCGCAGGTGTCCACTAGCGCTGGAGCCTCGGCAGCTTCACCCGGTCAACGAGATCGGCTTGCCCGTTCGACATGGCGTCCAGGATGGCCGATCGGTGGTCCTTGCTCAGTCTGCTCAGCGCCGTGCCCGCTCCGTCCTCCGGCATCAACGCGAGGAGGTTGGCGGCCTCATGGGCCGAGAAATCGAAGAGCACGGAGGCCGCCTTCTCCGCGGAGAGGTGAACGATGATGCGTGACAGCTTCCCACTGCTCATCCCCGTCACGATCGTTCTCCGCTGCGGATTCGGCAGCCGGTTGAGGAGCCCGGCCGCCGGCTCGGGAGCCATGGTCGTCAACAGGCCGATCCCGCGGGCCGCCGGCATCATCGCGACGAGCTGAATACAGTCGTCGAACGGAAGAAGGAAAGCGAGATCAGCGGCCAGGGAGAACGGTGCCGCCTCGTCGGCGATCAGCGCACCGATCCATTCGGCCGGCATGCTTGCAACCAATGATTCCACTTCGTGGCGGGCCATCAACGCGAGCCACTGGGACACCTCGGCAAAGGACATCCGCGAAAGGATGTCGACAACGATGTCCGGCCGGAGCAATTGAAGGTGTTCCACGGCGAATGCCGGATCCTCCGTTCCCAGCAACCGCGCTCCGGTCGGCGTGTCGATGAACTCGAAGCATGCCGCCGCGGCTTGAACGGACATCTGGTGCAGACATTCACCGGCCGCTGCGGACGACATCTCCATGAGATACCGGGCACGCTGTCGGGCCGGGAGCGCTTCCAGTGCCTTGCCGAGGTCGGCCTGGCTCACATCGATCGACTTGGTCGCCAGGAAATCGATCGCGGAGTCCAGCCCGGTGGGCTCCGGGGAGTCGGGCACGGCCCCTCGATCGGCCTCCTGCTTCGACGCACGTCGCTGGTGGCGGCGATCGTACGCCAGGCGGTTGCGGGTCCTCGTCCACGCCGTGAGCTCTTCCCGCGGCACTCCGCACCCCTCGGCGAACCGGTACACGACGCTGGCCCCGGGCAGGACGCGGCCCGATTCCGCGTTGCCGAGCGTGCTGCGGGGAAGTCGGGTGATCACCGCCAGCTCCCGAAGGGTCAGGGGATCCTGGCCCGGGCTCTGCCGCGGTGCATTCAACCTCAGCAGCGCCAACTGGCGGCCCAGATCCTCGACCGTCCTGACCGAATCCAGATCGGGTAGCCCTTCCGACGTCTCGGCCGATCGCGTCCCATCTCCCAGCAACATCGTCCCATCGTCGCCGAGCGATGACCACGTTGTCCCACGTATCCCCCGAAAAGGTGATACGCAATTCAATGATCCATAGTCGACACCCGCGGGAGAAATTCCCTGCTCGGGAGCGGAAATCGCCTCGTGAAGTGCGCTTTTACCGGGCCTCGACGGGCGTGCCCGATAGCCGGACAGCCAGTCCGTTGCGGCGTGCATGAATTGCCCGTCAATAGTCAGACGACATCCATGCCGAGCACTGAGTGCCCGGCTGGACGAAAAAGGTGGTGGCCGCTGTCACGACCACCACCGGGACCCCATTGCCCACGCCGTGAAGACAGGACAGGAGTTTGATATGGACTGTAGCCGCAACACCGGATTCCCGATACCGCTGACGCCCCCTCAATGGGAGATGGATCGCAGCCATGCCGTCACCCGATGAGGCCTCGGAGGAGGGCGATCCCCACGGAGACGATGGGCGGTGGTTGCTCGTCGTCAGAACGATCGCCGAGGTCACGATGGCACTGGCCACGGTCGCAGCGACGGTGAAGGGCTGGAGTTCCTGACGAGCCCCCGGTGAACAGCCGGCGCCCCGCCCGACGGAGGCGGGACGCCGGCAATCACCAGATCAGGACGAGCGGCCGGGGAGGGCGTTCGCCAGGAGCTGGACCAGGTGGACGCCGGTCACGTCGGCCAGGTCGTCGGCCTGGGTGCGGCAGGAGAAGCCGTCGGCCAGGAAGACGTCGCCCTCCTCGGCCGCCTCCAGGGCCGGGAGCAACTGCTGCTCGGCGACCGCGACCGAGACCTCGTAGTGGCCCCGCTCGACGCCGAAGTTGCCCGCGAGACCGCAGCATCCGCCCAGGCGCTTGACCGTGGCGCCGGCCTTCTTCAGCAGTTTCGCGTCGGCCTCCCAGCCCATCACGGCGTGGTGGTGACAGTGCGGCTGGGCGATCACGCGCACCCCGGAGAGGGACGGAGGCTCCCAGCCGGGAGTGGCGGCGAGCAGCTCGGCCACCGTGTGGGTCGCCTTGGCGACCGTGCGGGCCGCCTCGTTGTCGACCAGCTCGACCGCGTCGCCGCGCAGCACGCCGGTGCAGGACGGCTCCAGGCCGACGATGGGGATGCCCTGGTCGGCGGCCTTGGCCAGCTCGGCGACCGTGGTGCCGAGGATGCGCCTGGCGGCGTCCAGCTGGCCGGTGGTGATCCACGTCAGGCCGCAGCAGGCCTTGCGGCTGGCGACCTGTGGGGCGTACCCGGCGTCGGTCAGCAGGTCGACGGCGGCCTGCGCGATCTCCGGCGCGAAGTGATCCGTGAAGCTGTCCACGAACAGAATGACCGGCTTGCCCACCTTTTTAGGGACAAATCCGCTTCTGAAGGTTTTATCGGCAAACGTCGGGATTGATCGACGGGAATCGACACCGGCGACGAAGAGAGCCAAGCCCCGGATGCCGGGCAGGCTGGTCATCAGGTTGGCGAGACGAGGCATCCGCGACGCCAGCCGGGACCACCGCGGGAGCCAGCCCAGCGAATAGTGCGACCGTGGACGCGCCCGGCCCTTGAAGCTCTGATGCAGCACCTCGGACTTGTAGGCCGCCATGTCGATGCCGGTCGGGCAGTCCGACGCACAACCCTTACAGGACAGACAGAGATCCAGAGCTTCGTGTACGGCCTCCGCACGCCAGTCCGGGGCGAGGTCGCCGTCCATCATCTCCTGCAGGACACGGGCCCGTCCCCGCGTGGAGTCCTTCTCGTCCCTGGTGGCCAGGAACGACGGGCACATCACCCCGCCGAGGACCCGGGTGTCGACCCGGCACTTCCCCACGCCCGTGCACCGGTGGACCGCCTGGTTGAAGTCCCCGCCGTCGTGGTGATACGCCAGCGCGAGCGGCACCTCGACCCGGCGCGCCTGCGACACCCGGATGTTCGCGTCCACCGGATCCGGGTCGACCAGGTTGCCCGGGTTCAGCAGGTTACCCGGGTCGAACACCTGCTTGATCTGCCGGAACAGGTTCATCGCGTCCGGCGAGTACATCCGGCTGAGCAGCTCGCTGCGGGCCCGCCCGTCGCCGTGCTCACCGGAGAGCGACCCGCCGTAGCTGACCACCAGGTCGGCCGCGTCCTCCAGGAACGCCCGGAACTTCCCCGGCCCGCCCGGCTTGTCCAACGGGAAGTCCAGCCGGACGTGCACGCAGCCGTCGCCGAGGTGCCCGTACGGCATCGAGCTCAGCCCGTGCCGCTCGGTCAGCGCGTCGAAGTCCCGCAGGTACGCCCCGATCCTGGCGGGCGGCACGGCGGCGTCCTCCCAGCCGGCGTGTGCGGGCAGCCCGCTCGGGGCCCGCCCGGCCAGCCCGGCGCCGTCCTCCCGGATCTTCCAGAGCGGCGCGGCCTCGGCGGTGTCCTCGACGACCCGGGTGTCGATCGCCTGCGAGGCTTTGACCAGCTCCGCGACGCGACCGCGGACCTCGTCCTGATCGTCGCCGGCGATCTCGACCATCAGCCAGGCCGCGCCCCCGGGCAGCGGCGGCACCGCGTCCGGCCCGCGGCGGCTGCGCACCAGCTCGCAGATCCGGTGGTCGAGCCCCTCGCACGCGGTCGGCGTGAACTCCAGGATGCCCGGGATCACGTCACCGGCGGTGCCGAAGTCCGGATAGCCGAGCACCACCAGCGTCCGGTACGCCGGGTCGGCCACCAGCCGCACGGTCGCCTCGGTGATCACGGCGAGTGTGCCCTCGCTGCCGACCAGGAACTCGGTCAGGTTGAAGCCGTTCTCGGGGAGGAGGTGCTCCACGGCGTACCCGGAGACCTGACGGCCGAAGGTCGCGAACTCGGTCCGGCCCACCGCCAGGTTGGCGCCGATCAGCTCCCGGAGCCGCTCGGGGATCTTCGACTCGGTGAGCAACTCCCCGTCGATCGTGTAGGCCTTGACGTCGACGGTGTTGTCCGAGGTCCGCCCGTAGCCCAGCGTCCGCGACCCGCACGAGTTGTTGCCGATCATCCCGCCGATCGTGCAGCGGGTGTGCGTCGACGGGTCCGGCCCGAACCGCAGCCCGTGCGGCTTGGCCGCCGCCTGCAGGGTCGCCTGAACGGTGCCCGCCTGCACCCGCGCGGTCCTCGCCACCGGGTCGATCGAGAGCACCCGGTTCATGTGCCGGCTGAAGTCCAGCACCACGCCGGGCCCGATCGCGTTGCCCGCCACCGAGGTACCCGCCCCGCGCGCCGTGATCGGGATACCGAGCGTCCGGCACACCTCGAGCGTGGCGAGCACGTCCTCATCCGACCGGGGCCGCACGATGGCCTGCGGCACGACCCGGTAGAGCGAGGCGTCACTCGCATACGCGGCCCGGTGCGCCGCGTCAGTGAGCACGTCGGTGACGCCCGCGCGGTGCAGGCTCTCGACCAGCGGAGTGGCGATAGATGCTGTTGTCACGAAATATCCAGGCAATCTCTGCGGGTCGGTTTCAACACGGTGCACACATCCCGTTCATCGTAATCGCCCCCGAGATCGGCCCTCCCCACTCCGCCGCTCCATCGACGGCACCCCATGCCACGCCCGCTCCCGGCATTGCGCTTCTTCACCCCCTTCCGGTACGCCCTCCGCCCGGCCGGTCGTCCCGCTCTGCCTCGTCCAGCCCGTAAGCCGCCCGGCCGAGCCTGATCAGATCCGGTAAATCGGCCGGTGGATCGTCCGCCCACCAGGCCAGCCACACGTCGATCTTCGGTGTGTGCCGGAGCACCCGGTAGGCGACCCCCGGGCGCGGGTACTGGTTGGCGGTCGCCTCCGAGGTGACGCCCACGGCCTGGCCCGCGGCGATCAGAGTCAGCCACTCGTCGACACCGTGGGTGGGGCGTATCGTGACCGGCTCGGTGCCCGGCGCCCACAGGTCGAGACGCGTCGTCCCGGTGCGTGAATCGATCGCCACCGGGTAGCGGGACAGGTCGGCGAGCGCGAGCGAGCGCCGCCGGGCGAGGGGGCTGTCCGTCGCGATCGCCGCGAACCGGGACTCCCGGCCGATCAGGGCGGTCGCGAACCGGGGGTCTGCGAGCGGCAGCCGCAGCACGGCCACATCGGCGGACCCCTCGCTCAACCCGGCCGTCACCGTGTTGACCTGGTGGAACACCAGAGGAACCGTCGGTTGCACGGCGGTCCACGCCTTCTGCAGCCGGCGGGTGTGCTTGCCCAGCGCGGCCCACGCGTACCCGATCCGCAGTTCGGTCCGGGAGCGCTCGGCGATCCGCCGGAGGTGCGCGACCTCGTCCAGGATCCGCCGCGCGCCGGCCAGTACCTGCGTCCCGGTGCCGGTCAGGCTGACATGCCGGGTGGTCCGCAGCAGCAGACCTGCCCCGAGCGCCTCCTCCAGCGCGGCGATCGAGCGGGAGACCGCGGCCTGCGACGTACCCAGATCGGCCGCCGCGTCGGTGAACGTGCCCGCGTCCACCACGGCGACGAGCGCCCGCAGGTGCCGCAGCTGCAGATCCATGCGCTCAGCGTATAAGTCGGGCACGCCGCGTATTTCCCGCCGCGCCGGTCACCGGATTCGATGGGTGCATGCTCCTGAAGGCACCGGCCCCGCCCACACCCGGCCGCCGCGTCGCCGGTGGTCTGGCCACCGTGCTCGCCAGCGCCGCCGGCAACCAGGTCGGCGCGGCGGTCGGCGCCCACGCGTTCCCCGCGATCGGACCGGCCGGGGTGGTCGCGGTCCGCCAGTTCGTCGCTGCGGCCGTGCTGCTGCCGGTCGCCCGGCCGAACCTGCTCCGGTTCCGCTGGCCGCAGTGGTGGCCGACGATCCTTCTCGGGCTCGTCTTCGCGACCATGAACCTCAGCCTCTACACCGCCGTCGACCGGGTCGGGCTCGGCCTGGCGGTCACCCTCGAGTTCCTCGGCCCGCTCGCGGTGGCACTGGGCGGTTCGCGTACGCGGATGGACGTGCTCTGCGCCCTCGGTGCGGGCGCCGGTGTCTACGTCCTCGTGCTCCCGCACGGCGGCAGTGACTGGCCCGGCATCGGCGCGGGGCTTCTCGCCGCGGGCTGCTGGGCCGCGTACATCCTGCTCAACCGGATGCTCGGCCGTCGCCTCCCGGGTCTTGAGGCACCGGCCGCGGCGACCACCGTCTCCGTTCTGCTCTACCTGCCGGTCCTCGGGTGGCTGCTCGCGGAACACCGGATGACCGGCACCGCCCTGCTCGCCGCGATCGGCACCGGCGTGCTGAGTTCCGTCATCCCGTACGCCGCGGACCTGATCGCCCTGCGCACCGTCCCGCCCCGGTTCTTCGGCGTCCTGATGAGCGTGCACCCGGTCTTCGCCGCGCTCGCCGGGCTGATCATCCTCGGCCAGGCGCTCGCCGTCCACGAGTGGCTCGGCATCCTCGCCGTGGTCGGCGTCAACCTGGTCGCGGTGCTGAGGATGAGCCGGGTGTGAGGCCGGTTGTGAGGCCGCGCCCGCTGGGGATGAACCGGGTGTGAGACCGGTTGTGAGACCGCGCCCGCTGGGGATGAACCGGTTGTGAGGCCGCGCCCGCTTAGGATGAACCGGTGAATCCGGCCGAGCGCTTCGCCGCCGCCCGGGTGGCCCACCTCGCGACGATCACCCCGGACGGCGCCCCGCATCTGGTCCCGATCGTGTTCGCCCTGGTCGGCGACGTGATCCACACCGTCGTGGACGCCAAGCCGAAGCGCCACCGAAACCTCCAGCGGCTGACCAACATCGCCCACGACCCGCGCGTCAGCGTCCTGGCCGACCACTACGACGACGAGGACTGGTCGCGCCTCTGGTGGGTCCGCGCCGACGGCATCGCCACGGTCGCCGGCACGCTGTCGCCCGCGCTGGTGGCCCGCTATCCGCAGTACGCCGCCCGGACTCCGCCCGGCCCGTTCCTGCGCATCGAGGTGACCCGCTGGTCGTCCTGGCAGGCGTAATCCGCGCGCCGTCGATCGAGGCATGCGCTACAGGGTCTACGTCGGACCGGACGCCGAGTTTCCCGCGCCCCGGAAGCCGGGCTTCATCGTCCGCTACCGCATCCACCACATCACCGGCGTCGGCCCCTGGGCAAAGCACTAGAATTCTGGTCATATCCACCCCCTCCTGCACCCGGCCGCGGATCGCGCACGCCCACCACCCCTCCTCTCACTTGATCACGCACGCCCACCGCCGCGCACTCTCACTTGATCACGCACGCCCACCGCCCCCAACTCACGCCGACCATGCACACGCGCCACCTCGCTCACGCCGACCATGCACACGCGCCACCCCAGGTCCACTGCACCGCAGCGTCGCAGAGTGCGTGACCCGAACCGATGCGACGCCGCGCGGCGGCCGGCAACCCCTGCTGCCGCTCACTGCGGAAGAAACGTACCCCCTGTCGCCAGCCTTCAAAAACTGATCGTTGTTGCTTTTTGATTGGCACATTCGAGTACTGACAATCGAGCTTCGGAGCGCGGCAGAATCGGAGCATGAAGCAGGGATCCTTGTTCAGCAGGCATGACGTTGCGGAGATGCGTGACCCGGCCAAGGCACGCCATTACTCTCCTGAGCGCGAGGAATTCCGGCGCGAGCATGAGCGCCATCGCGCCTGGGGTTTACGACAACGCCATGTGAGGCGGCTACAGCAGCTGGGAAAAGACTCCCCCGAGGCCATTCGAGCCCTGAACCACGCCTATTTCACACGTATACAACAGCTGGACCGGTCCCGTCGACCGGAACCGCCCGGCGCCCCAGCCTCGCCGCAGCATCCGGCTCAGCGAGACGGTCTGGCCGAGCGTGCCGTCCCCCGCCACCCTGCCGTCCCCCGCCACCCTGCCGTCCCCCGCCACCCTGCCGTCCCCCGCCACCCGGTCCGGCCGGCCGCTGCCAGGGAAACGGCCGCAGACGGGGAAACGGCCGCAGCCAGGGAAAACGCCGCAGCGGCTATCCGAGAGGACCAAGCCACACCGGATCGCGCCGATCGGCTCGGCTGGCGCAACCCTGCCGGACCAGGTCAGGAGCGGCCCAGGCCCGCCGAGCCCACCGAACCAACCAGGACCACCGGACCCGCCGGACCCGCCGCGCTCGGACCCGGCGAGCTCCGACCCGGCGAGCTCCGACCCGGCGAGCTCCGACCCGGCGAGCTCCGACCCGATGGGCTCGGACCCGATGGGCTCGGACCCGATGGGCCCGCCAGGCTCGGGCCCATCAGACGACCGGATTCTCCGTGCGGCCCGCCAAGGTCGAGTCGGGCGGAAAGTGCAGCGGCTGCCGCACCGCTTCCGCTCCTCGGCGCCGGAGCGCCTGTGGTGCGGGTCGGCTTGCCACTGAATACATCCGGTAGCGCCGACGGCGACGATCGCCGTGAAAACGATAAGCGAGGAAGAGACAGCAGTAGCCTTGGTGAGGATCGCGATGCAGTGAATGCCATCAAGGCAACATCCATGGGGAAATGTTGGCAATTCTTCACAGCCCCGGTGGAAGCCGTGCATCAATTCTGCAAAGTAAACCTTCCGACCGTCAGGAGTACCATCGGTGAGGCCGAAGGTACTCGCTTCCGCTCGGCGCGGCAAACTGGCTACTCGCGCTTGTCATGCCGATGCGGAATGGCTGATCATCGGGCGGACTTGAGCAGTTGCTTGTTGGTGTACATGGACTCGTCGGCGCGGCGGAGGACCGCGTCCACGTCGGTGTCGCCCGGGGTGGCCAGGGAGAGGCCGATGGCGGAGCGGAGCTGGACAGGGGTGTCGCCGATCATGATGGGCATCTCCATCTCGGAGCGGATGCGGCGGACTACCGCCTCGGCGTTCTCGATGGTGTCGATCTCGTGCAGGACCACGACGAACTCGTCGCCGCCGAGACGGGCCACCACGTCGGCGCCGAGGACCGAGCGGCGGAGCATCTTGCCGAACTCGACGAGCATGGTGTCGCCGGCGGCGTGGCCCATGGTGTCGTTGATCTCCTTGAAGCCGTTGAGGTCGGCCAGGAGGACGCCGACGCTCTTGCCGCTGCGAGCGGAGCGGGCCAGGGCTCGGGAGAGGGACTCGTGCAGGTGGCCGCGGTTGGCCAGGCCGGTCAGCGCGTCGGTGACGGCCATCTGGCGGTTCTCGCGGAGGACGGCGATCTGGCGCAGGACCACCAGGACGGTGAGGGCGACCGAACCGAGCACGATGCCGAGCTGGTCGGCCAGGCCGGTCTGCTCAAGCGTGGAGCTGACCAGGAGATACAGGCCGAGCAGAACGCTGGCGTACGGCAGGAGGCTGATGCCGGACCGGGTACGGGTGACCCGCGCGGCGACCGTGGTGATCCGGCTCTGCTCGAACGCGGCGGCGGCCAGCGAGAAGTGTGCCAGGACGACCAGGATGAACGACCAGCCGATGCCGTGCGGCGGGCCGGGCGTCGAGGAGTGGTACGCCATCGCCAGGTTGCCGGCGATCTCGAGGGAGACACCGACGGCGATCAGGCGCATCGGGCGCTGGGAGGCGGTGGTGGTGCTGTACATCAACGCGAGGACCACGCCGAAGAGCAGGACCGTGTACCCGACAGGGAAGAGCAGCGCGGTCATCCACGGGGTGGGCGGGCCGGCACCGGGCGGGCCGCCGGGGCCACCGGGACCACCCGGGCCGCCCGGGCCCATCGACGGCGCCGCGTTGGAGAGCAGGGCGGGGCCGGCGATGTAGTGCCACATCACCATCGCGGCGCCGACCACGACCGTGCCGACGTCGAGCAGGATCTTGTGGCGGGCCAGGCGGCCGCCGTCGCTGCGCGGGAGCATCAGGACGCCGGCGAACATCACCACGATGAAGCCGAAGCGCAGCACGTCGCCCATCGTGCCGACGCCGGGCAGGATGGTGTGGATCAGCGCGACCGACGTCAGCATCCCGATGGCGGCGGTGATCACCTGCCAGGCGCGGCGGGTGCGCTGGTCCAGGTCGGTACGACGGACGGTACGGACCGCGAAGACCAGGCCGAGCGCGTCGGCGGTCAGCATGCCGTAGCTGACGAGATGGTTCAGGACGGGGCTGGCCTGGCCACCGGGACCGGCACCGGCCAGAACGGCCGCAATGGCCGCCGACGCGACGACCGTGGTCGTCGCGTAGAACGCGCTTCGTGCTCGCACTGCGGTCTCCTCGCTGGCCGGGTCGGCATCACTGTCGGCCGCCCGGTCCGCGAGATGACTGTTCTCGGCGAGATTCCGCCACCTACGGCCGCTGGCCGAGGGCAGCGCGCATGGTGGCGACGCAGTGGTCGCGGGCCGCGTCGACGCGGTCTCGGCCGTAGTGGTGTTCGAGGTTCATCTCGGCGTCGGTGGTGCGGACCGGCTTCTGCCAGGCCGTCTTCATCTGCTCGCCGACCTCGGCCTTGGCCTCGTTCGCCAGGTGCCGGTACGCGGACGCGACCACCGGCGCCTCGATGTCGAGCAGTGCCTGGTGGAACGCGAGCCGCGAGTAGATCCGGCTCACCTCCTCGGTGAGCTTCTGCCGCCCGTCCGCGCTGCCGGAGCGCCGCCGGATCCGGTACGGCATCTCCGCGTAGTCCTCGACCACGCTGAGCGCCTCGCCGAACGCCAGCGCGCGGCGCTCCCGGCGGGCGGCGCGGCGGTTCAGGCCGTACGTCAGCAGCGCGACCAGCGCCGCACCGAGGATCGCGATGATCGGCGCGAGCACCGCCGTCGTCTGCGCACTGGTCCACGTCATGCCGAAGGAGCCGTCACCGAGGAAGCCGTCATGCCGCAGACGCCGTCACCGAGGGAGCCGTCATGCCGAGGGAGCCGTCATCGAGGAAGCCGTCATGCTGCGGAAACCGTCCAGGGGGCGTCAGATACGGTGAAGAACCTCGATGATTCTTGCAGCCTCGCCGGGCTTCCATTGATCGGGGCCCACCCCGAAGAGCCGGTTGATCCCGTTCTGGCAGGGCAGCCCGGCGAACGCCGCCGGATGATCGCGATAGCAGCGGCGTAACCAGCCGAAGGCGGCGCCGTAGGGATCCGGCTCGCGATAGACCCGGTCAGGGACGTTGAAGAGCAGACATTCGATCAGGTACGACGGCATCGGGTCGCCCGCCGGGCGGGCGCGCTTGGCGGCCCGGATGACGTCCTTGAACCACCCCCCGGTACGGCCGTCCTTCGCGTCCCCGTTGACCGTGTGCCGTTTGGGGAAGTTGACGATTGGCCGTCCCTCGGCGTCCCGGAAGAAGACGCCCTGCTCCGGGCCGTGGTGCTCGGTGGCCACCAGGACGTCGACCGCCTCGCCGTACAGGGAGTCGATGTTCAGGCAGCGCCGCCCCGTGCGTACGTCGAAAGACTCTCCCAAGAGGGAGCGGACGTCGTCGCGGAAGTCCTCCCAGCGGCCCGGGGCGGTGAGCATCAGCACCAGGTCGATGTCGCTGGCCGGCTCGATGGCGGTCCCGTTGACCCGGGAACCCTGCCCGAAGATCTCGTAGGGCCGCCCGTCGAGCAGCGGTGACCGGCTCAACGCGTCGCGCAGCACGCCCGAGGCCCAGGGCACCAGGACGTCCGGCGCTGCGAGGAGCCCGGTCGTCATGAGAACGATTATGCCTTGCGGGGATAGAGGGTCCGCAGTTCCGATCCTTTGGCGAACCAGGAGAGGCCGAACGCGACGATCGCGACGGTCTCCCCGATCAGCAGTTGCCGGGTGATCGCCATGAAGATCACGGCCGCCACGACGAGGCCGGCGCAGACGTAGTGGAACGGGCCCCAGAACCACGAGCCGAACATGTGCTCGCGGCCGGGGTCGACCTCGTCCCGCCGGCTCTCCCGCCGGGCGAAGAAGCAGCAGATGACCGCGAGCAGGCCGATGAAGACGAACGCGGCGGTGAAGTGGACGCGCTCGACGGCCGTCTCGCCGAGGCGCAGCTGGAGTGGGGTGGCCTCGTTCTCGTGCCCGGGTGGCAGCCCGGTCGGGAAGATCGCCACCAGGATCGCGGCGATCCCGGCGAGCGAGCTGAGCAGGTTCTCCAGGTTCCGGGAGAAGACCTTGTAGGTGAGCAGGAACACGCCGGTCACCCAGAGTGTGCCGACGAAGACGTCCCGCATGCCGGAGTGGTAGTAGGCGCTCAGTGAGCCGCGCGCGGTCGGGCTGCCGGCGAGGAAGAAGACGTCGCCGAGGATCAGCACGACCGGCAGCGCCAGGCCGAGGAAGCCGACGACCGTACGGGACAGTAGGTAGGACCAGATGTAGACCGGGTCGCTCTCCGGGTGTGCGGCGGCCTGCCGCAGGACGTCCGGGTCGGGACGCGGTACCGGGGTCAGGGAGTCGGTGAGCTGCATCTTCCCAGCGTGAGACGCCCGAATATCGAAAACCATCGGTATCCCAGCGGATGCACAACCGGGCGCGTAACTTGTACCCCAGTGAGGCGTTTCCTGGTTTTTCGACCTGTTACGGCAGGAGGAGTCCATGCTGCCCCGTCGTGGGCTGTTCGCCCTCGGAAGCGCCACCCTCGTGGCGGCCCTCGCCCCGGCACCCGCCGCGGCCGCCCCGCGCCGCTACCCGTTCACGCTCGGCGTCGCCTCCGGTGATCCGCTGCCGGACGGCGTGATCCTCTGGACCCGGCTGGCGCCGAGCCCGTTCGAGCCGATGGGCGGGCTGACCTACGCGTCCCACAGGGTCTCCTGGCAGCTCGCCCGCGACGACCGGTTCCGGACGGTGATCCGCTCCGGTACGGCCACCGCCACCGCCGAGTACGGCCACTCCGTGCACGTCGACGTCCGGGGCCTCGAACCGGGACGCGAGTACTGGTACCGGTTCCGCACCGGCGGCCACGTCAGCGCGACCGGGCGCACCCGGACCATGCCGGCACAGGGCTCCTCGCCGGGGCGGCTCCGGTTCGCGGCGGCGTCCTGCCAGGCGTACCAGGACGGGTGGTTCACGGCGTACCGGCACCTGGCGGCCGAGGACCTGGACCTGGTCTTCTTCCTCGGCGACTACATCTACGAGGGCGCGATCACCCCGGACGGCGGGAACCGGTTCGACACCTCGCTGCGGCTGCCGGACACGTACACGCTGGCCTCCGACACGCTCGACCTGTACCGGATGCGGTACGCGCTCTACCACACGGATCCGGACCTGCAGGCCGCGCACGCCGCGTTCCCGTGGGTGGTGACCTGGGACGACCACGAGGTGCAGGACAACTACGCGGCCGGCGTCTCCCGGTACCCGGTGGACCCGGTGGACTTCCTGGTGCACCGGGCGAACGCGTACCGGGCGTACTGGGAGAATCTTCCGCTCCGCCTCCCGCAGCTGCCCGCCGGTCCGGACGCGCTGCTCTACCGCCGCCTGCGGTACGGGGACCTGGCCACCGCGCACGTCCTGGACACCCGGCAGTACCGCAGCGACCAGGCCTGCGGCGACAACCTGCGGGCCGGGTGCGCCGCGCGCGACGACGCCGGCCGGACGATCCTGGGCCGCGCGCAGCGCGACTGGCTACTGGACGGCATGTCCGATTCCGGTACGCACTGGAACCTGATAGCCCAGCAGGTGATGATGGCCGAGTGCCACTACGGCGGGCCGGCCGCGCGGATGGACATGGACAAGTGGGACGGGTACGCCGCCGACCGCCGGGCCGTTCTCCTGCACGCGGGCCGGGTGCCGGGAACGGTCGTGCTGACCGGCGACATCCACTTCAACTACGCCGCCGACCTGCGCGTCGACTTCGCCCGCCCGGGGACGCCGGCGGTCGGCGTGGAGCTGGTCTGCACGTCCATCTCGAGCGGCGGCGACGGCTCGGAGAGCACGCCCAACCTCGAGCAGCAGCTGGCCTTCAACCCGCACCTGCGGTTCGCGAACGCGCAGCGCGGCTACGTGCGCGCCGAGCTGACCCGCGAGCGGCTGCGGGCCGACTACCGCGTGGTCCCCTACGTGACCCGCCTCGACGCCCCGATCCTCACCCGTGCGTCCTTCGTCACCGAGCGCACCCGCCCAGGGCTGGTCCACACATGAGCGTCCCGTCCGTCCTCACCGCCGCCCTCCTGCAACTTCAACTTCAACTTCCCGTTCCGGTTCCTTTCGGTACGCCCATCGCCGTGCTCCCCGAACGGCTGCCCGTCTCGACCGGCCAGTGCAACGGGGACAACCTGCGCCTCGCGCTCACCAACGACACGGCCTCCCCGGTCTTCGCCGACGCGTCGATCACCGCCTCCCCCGAGCTGCACCTCCCCCGGAGCCTGGTCAGCACGTGGCTGCCGGCGGGCTACACGCGCACGGTCCCGCTCCCGGTCAGCGTGGTGCACGGCACCCCACCCGGCGACTACCAGGTCACCGTGGTCTCCGGAACGAACCGGATCCGGGTCCCGGTGACGGTCACCGCCCCGCAGCCGTCGCCGGATCTGACCCGGAGCGCCGCGTTCGTCACGGCGTCCTCGTCCCGCGCCGGCCTGATGCCGTGCGGCGCGGTCGACGGCGACGACGACCCGGCGAACTTCGGCATCACCACGGGCTGGAACGACGCCACCGGCAAACAGTGGCCCGACTGGATCCGTTTCGACTGGGACACCCCGCAGCAGATCACCCGGGTGTCGCTGACCGCCGCGAACACGGTGGAGTTCCCCTTCCCCCGTTTCGGCCTGCGCGACTGGGACATCCAGATCCCCGCGGCCGGCACGGCCTGGCAGACGGTCGCCACGGTCCGCGACAGCACGACCCCCCTCAACATCACGACATTCCCGAAGGTCACCACGCGCTCGCTGCGGATCCTGACCCTGGCCGGCAACGGCGTCAACGACCAGACCCGAGTCACCGAGATCGCCATCTTCTAGCCCCGGCCG
>NZ_JBFAYF010000056.1:0-62594 GCF_040681165.1 Actinoplanes sp. NPDC051851
CCTTCCGGGAGCGTGGATCAGATGCGGTCCGAGCTGGGAATCCAGGGCCTTGCCCCGGAGGGAAATCCCCCGGATTCATCCGTGGGGATCGTTAACGTCTCCTCCATCACGCCGTGAACACGTTTCGCCGGGCGGCCGTCGCCTCGAACTCCTCGAGCCGTCGCTGCACCGGCTCCGGCGACGCGTCGCACATCGCCTCCAGCAGCACCATCGCCATCGTCATCGGGCCGGTGTGCAGGTCGAAGACGAGCCGGGTGCCGACCGCGGCGGGCAGGACGACGTCGGCGAGCTCGGCGACCGGGCTGACCACCGAGTCGGTGATCGCCACGACCGCGAAACCCGTGGCGCGGGCCTCCCGGATCGCGTCCACGGCCTCGCGAGGGTACCGGGGGAGCACGATCGCCAGCAGGGCAGCGGCACCCGCGGCGCGGGCCTGGTCCAGCCGGTCCTGCAGGCCGGTGCCGCCGGTGTCCAGGACGCGCACGTCGGGGAGGACCTTGGCGGCGAAGTAGCCGAAGTAGGCGGCGAGCGGGGCGGCGGCCCGCAGGCCCAGCACCGGCAGCGGACGGCTCCCGGCCAGCAGCGCGGCGGCGGCGCGGACGTCGTCGAGGCGGTGCAACTGCTCGTCGAGCCGGCGCAGGTGTTCGGTCTCCGCGTGCACGGCCCGCTGCATGGCGTTCCGGCCGGTGTCGGGCTCGCCGGCCGCCGCGGCGGCCAGCGACCGCAGCTCCTGGCGGAGAGCGGGATAGCCCGCGTACCCGAGCGTCATGGCGAACCGGGTCACCGACGGCTGGCTCACCCCGGCCAGCTCGGCGACCTCGGCCGCGGAGAGGTAGGCGGCCCGGGCGGCGTTCTCCACCAGGCTGTGCGCGATCCGCCGCTGGGTCGGGGTGAGACGCGCCCCCTGGAACAGGTCGGCCACCCGTTCGGCGGTCCGCACCGCGTCGCCGTGCACGCCAGAAGGCCCATTCACGCCAGAAGGTTATGCATGAGAACTTTCACGCACCAGGCCATGCACTCTCCCGGGCGACGCCGGAGTCTGCCGATGTCCCGGGCGGAACCCAGCCGTGATAGGAGAGCCGCTGATGGACGTCCTGGTCGGCTACACCCAGCCGGACCTGACCGGCTTCCCCGAGGAGAGCTGACCCCGGCTCCCCTTTTTCGCTAGAGTATTCCTCTAGCGTAGAAGGGAGTGGCGGATGGGGAAGCGAGCGGCGAGTGCCGCGCAGACGCGCGGGAGGATGCTGGCGGCGGCACGGGAGCTCTTCTGCGCCCGCGGGTACGCGAGCACCTCGATGCAGGCCATCGCCGGTGAGGCCGGTGTGGCGGTGCAGACGGTGTACTTCACGTTCGAGAACAAGCGGGCGATCCTCAAGGAGTTGCTCGACGTCGGGGTGGCCGGTGACGACGAGCCGGTCGCGACTCTCGACCGGCCGTGGGTGGCGGAGGCGCTGGCCGCGCCGCCCACGACGCTCCTGCGGCTACTGAGCAGTAATTATGCCGCGACCCACGAGCGCGTCGCGGGGCTGCTGGACGCGGTGCGGTCGGCGGCGGCCACCGATCCGGAGATCGCCGGGATGTGGCGGGTCAACATCGCCCAGCGGCACACGGTGCTCGCGGTCTTCACCGGTGCGCTCGCCGCCAAGCGGGCGCTGCGGCCCGGCCTCGACCCGCTGCGCGCCGCCGACGTCGCGCTGGCCGTGCTCGCGCCGGAGTCCTACCGGCTGCTCACCGGCGACCGGGGCTGGACCGGCGAGGAGTGGGCCGACCTCAGCGCCGGGGTGTTGATCGACACGTTACTGGCGGACGGCAACTGACTGGAGTCATGCTCTAGTCAAATGACGACGGAGGGCGGAGTGATGGCGGACATCCTGGTGATCGGTGGGTACGGCGCGGTCGGCGCCGGGGTCTCGGTCCTGCTGGACGAGTGGTTCCCGGGCCGGGTGATCGCGGCGGGCCGCCGCCCGGACGCCGCGACACTGCCCGCCACGATCCGGCGGGCCCGGCTCGACCTGGCCGACCCGGCGAGCCTCGGCCGGCTGCTCGACACCCACGCGATCGAGGCCGCGGTGCTCTGCGTCGAGCCGGCCGACGCCACGGTCGCCGCGACCCTGCTCGACCGCGGGATTCACCTGATCGACATCGGGGCCACCGACGGACTGCACCGGCAGGTCGAGGCGCTGCACGACCGCGCGGTCGCGGCCGGGGCCACCGGGGTGCTCAGCGTCGGCCTGGCACCCGGGCTGACCAACCTGCTCGCCAGGCGGGCGTCCGAGGAGGTCGGTGGGGCCACCGCGATCGACATCACCGTCATGCTCGGCGCGGGGGAGCGGCACGGGGCCGACGCGGTCGCCTGGACGGTGGCCGGACTGGGCCGGGAGACCGCCGACACGCCGCGGCGGGTGGCGATGCCCGGACACGGGGTGCGCAGCGCGTTCCCGATGGACTTCTCCGACCAGCACAGCCTGCGGCGGACGCTGGGCACCGCGGTCACCACCCGGATGTGCCTCGACTCGGCGCTCTCCACGGCGCTGCTCGCCGGTCTGCGCCGGCTCGGCGTCTTCCGGGCCGCCCGCCGGTGGCCCGCGGTCCGCCGGCTGGTCACCGCGGCGCTCTCCGGGATCCACCTGGGCGGGGACGCGTACGCCATCCGGGTCGACGCGGTGAACGGCGACCGGCGGGCCACCCTGACCCTCGGCGGCAACAGCCAGAGCCGGGTGACCGCCCTGGTCGCGGCGCACGTCACCCGGACCGTGCTCACCGGTGTGCTCCCGGCCGGCGTACACCACGTCGACCAGTTGCCTGCCCTCGCCGCGCTCCCCGAGACGGCCGGGCTGCCCGCGGTACCGGCGTGACATCGTGGGGGCATGCGTCTCGTCTCGCTGCACACGTACCCGATCAAGGGGTGTCACCGCCTCGACCACCAGGAGGCGGAGGTCGAGCCGTGGGGCCTGCGCGGTGACCGGCGATGGATGATGGTCGACGCCGACGGCGTCGGAATCACCCAGCGTGACACGCCGCTGCTGACCCAGCTCGCCGCGCGGCCCCGGCCCGGCGGAATGCTGCTCAACGCTCCCGGGCTGCCCGACCTCGATCTGGGCGAGCCGGCCGACGGGCCGAAGATCGGCGTACGGGTGTTCCGTAACAAGCCCGAGGTCCCCGCCCGGATCGCGGAGAGTGAGTGGAGCAGCGCCTTCCTCGGCCGGGACGCGCGGCTGACCTGGCAGGCCGACCCGACCGGCCGGACCATCCCGGAGTTCGCGCTCCCCGGCGACCGGGTCAGCCTCGCCGACGGCTACCCGATGCTGCTCGCCAACACCGCCTCGCTGGACGCGGTCAACGACTGGCTGGTCGAGGGGGGTGACGAGCCGGTGCCGATGCACCGGTTCCGGCCCAACCTGGTGATCGACGGCGCCGCGGCGTGGGCCGAGGACGACTGGCTGGGCGGGACGCTGCGGATCGGCGGGACCACCTTCCGGGTGGCGAAGCACTGCGCCCGCTGCCGGGTCACCACCATCGACCAGGAGAGCGGCGCCACCGGACGGCAGCCGCTGAAGGTCCTCGGCAAGCACCGGCGGTTCGACGGCGGGCTGATGTTCGCGGTCAACCTGATCCCGGACCTTCCGGCCGGAAAGACCGCTGTCATCCGAATCGGGGACCCCGTTGTCTTAGGAGTGTCTTAGGAGATTTGCCCCCGGGTCGGCGTTGCGACCAGGATCCCTGGTCGTGAGTGCTCATCGACGCCCCCTCAATGTCCGATGGCTCGCCGCCGGCGGCGCGGCCGTCCTCGCCGGGATCATCGGCGTCGCGCTGTTGCTGCAGACCGGCGGGTCGGCCTGCGCCGCGCCGCCGAGCACCACGACGAAGAGCGGCAAGGCGACCTTCTACGACCTGGCGGGGACCTCGGGCAACTGCTCGTTCGAGGTGCCGTCCGACGACCTCTACGTGGCGCTGGGGCCGGCCGAGTACTCCGAGGGCGCGGCCTGTGGGGCGTACCTCGACGTGACCGGGCCCAAGGGCAAGGTCCGGGTCAAGGTCTTCGACTCCTGCCCCGAGTGCGAGGCCGGTCACCTGGACCTGAGCCGGACCGCGTTCAAGAAGATCGGCGCCGAGGTCGACGGGATCATCTCGATCAAGTACAAGCTGGTCACGAACCCGTCGGTGCCCGCCCCGATCACCGTCCGGATCAAGGAGGGCGCGTCCCAGTACTGGTTCGCCGCCCGGATCGACAACCACGCCAACCTGCTGTCGTCGGTCAAGGTCGCGAACTCGGGCGGCAGTTTCAAGGCCGCGTATCGCACCGACTACAACTACTGGCTGATCGACAGCGGCGCCGGCTCCGGCCCCTACAAGATCAAGATCACCGACGTGTACGGCAACACGGCGACGCTCAGCGGCATCGACATGGACCCGGGAACGGTCCAGAAGACGTCGGTCACCATGAGCGGCGGTTCGTCCACGGTGACCTCGAAGTCGTCGTCCTCGTCCTCGTCCTCGTCCGCCGCCTCTTCGTCGAAGAAGGCGTCCGCGTCGGCGAAGCCGAAGGCGTCCGTGTCCGCGTCGGCGTCCGCGTCGTCCGCCCCGCCGGTCGAGTCGGCCACCACCGAGCCTGCGGTCACCAACGAGGCCCTGGTCAACCTGGCCGCCGGAGAGCCGACAGCCGCCGCCTCCTGCGGCTGACCCGGCCCGGCTCGTCTTCCCCGTCAGAGGCGCCTCCGCGCCCGAGCGGGAGGCGGGCTGGTCCCTATCCGGCGGCGTTCAGCAGCGCCCGCAACGGCGCGTGCGGAAAACGCCCCGTCTCCGGCCCGCGAAGACTGTAGAAGTCCCGCTCGTGCCCGTCCCCCTGCCGCCCGAACAGGTTGCCGTCCGCATCCCGCTCCCAGACGACACCCTGCCCCCGCAGGTCGGCACGCTCCAGCCAGTCCGCCGCCCGCGGCCAGTACCCGTTCCAGCCCGCCGGCCGCAGGTCCGCATAGGCCTCGTCGATCGCCGCCGCGGCCGCCGTCACATCGTCATCCTCGAAGAAGGCGACAAAACGGCAGAGAAGAGCCAGAGCCAACCCCTTCTCCGGTACGCCCACCGCACCGCAGATCCTCTCCAACTCGGACCAGCGCAGCGCGAACGGGTGCCAGTGGGCCAGATCGTCCCAGCCGAGTTCGGCGGGTTCCACGGCCCCCGGCACCAGGATCCCGAGCTCGTAGGAGTCGAGTGACACGTCGATGTCGAGGACCAGCCGGTACCCGCCACCGACCGCGAACTCCACCACGACCGACGAGTCCTCGCCGTCGCGGTCCTCGCCGTCGCCCTCGCCCTCGTCGTCGCCCTCGTCGAACGCGTCCTCGACGTCGAGGTCACCCAGCCGGTCGGCGCCGGGCCCGTCCGCGTAGGCGAACGTGTACCGCGCCCAGAACTCCGGCTCCCGCACCGACGCGGCCAACTCCGGGGGAATCGTCATCCCCCGATGATCCCGCTGCCCCACCCCGCCCGGCGCCCAGGGGTGCCCGTGCGGGGTGGCGCCCAGGGTGCCCGTGCTGCCGGTGGTCAGGGACCCGCCGTGCCGGCTTGGGACCCGCCGTGCCGGCTTCTGGCTGGTTCTGAGGGGTGTCTCGGCGGGGCGGAGGCACCCTTAAGAACCAGCCAGAAGCAGTCCGGGAGGTCAGGCCGCCGGGGGAGTCTCGGGGGCCGGGTCGGCAGAGGGGGCGGCGGGTGCGGCCGGGGCCTCGGGTGCCGCGGTGGTCAGGGCGATGTCGTCGACGTTGACGTGGACCGAGAGCACGCGGAGGCCGTACGCCTGGACCGCCTCGGTGACCTTCTGCTGGACGGCCGACGTGACCTCGGCGACCACGTTGCCGGCCGCGAGGACGACGACCACGTCGATGGTGACCGTGCCGTCCTTGACCTTCGCCGACACGCCCCGCGCGGCGTCGCCCGTCTCGTCCAGGCCGACCTTGTCGAGGATCGAGTTGAAGAAGCGGGAGACGTCGCCACCGAGGTCGGCGACGCCGGGGACCTCGCGGGCGGCGGCCGCCGCGATCTTCTCGATCACCTCGCTGGAGACGCTGGTGGTGCCGTGTGCGGCGGTGCCGCCGGTGATGTCGCTCATGACGTGAACTCCGCTCTGGACTCCGGTGCGGGGAGCGTACTGAAGATCGCCGGGCGACCGCCATCCCGGGAACGGTCGGTATCCCGTCCATTCCCGACCGGCCGACCGCCTCTTGACCGAGGCTGGACACCAGGCTGCGTACGATAAAAGCGGCGTGAGAGATGTGCCAAAGAATGACCACTGTGTAGTGAAAGCGCGCGCCGCGCCGCCCGGAAGGCGCGGAAAACGGTGGCCGCGCGGGGTTGGGAAACGAATTCCACAGAAGTACTAGACTCCTGGAATTTCTGGCATGCGCCATTGCCCGGAAGATGAGCTACGTTCGGCTCAAGCCATTCTTTCGGGCGGCATCCGGAGGTCCCGATGATCTCGCAGGGCACTGACCACTACGGCGACGAGCTGACGCTGCGGCTCTCCGCGATCGCCGACACCGCACCCCTTCACGACGACCAGACGCTGGTCACGTTCATGCGCGAGCTGGTCGAGCGGATCGGCATGACGGTCATCGCGGGCCCGCTGGTGGCCACCGAGGACGGTCCGCCGGAGAAGGCCGGCAAATCGGCCGTGGTGATCCTGGCGGAATCGCATGCGGCCGTCCACACCTATCCGCACCTTCGCGAGATATTCGTCGACGTCTTCTCGTGCAAGCCTTTTCGTGAGGAGGACGTGCTCGCCGAGTTCCGGAGGCTGGTCGGCGACTACGAAATCGCGGAGCGAAAGCTCACCCGCCGCGGCGAGGAGTGGCCCCGCGACATCACCGCGGCGCGGCGCCTGTGGAGCGCGCGGCGGGTGCACGCCTGACCGGCACTATCGTCGGTTCCATGACTGAAAACGTGCGTCTGGCCGCCGGCGACGCCGCACCCGACTTCACCCTGCCCACCGACACCGGGGAGACGCTCACCCTCAAGGACCTGCGCGGGCGCAAGGTCGTGCTGTACGCCTACCCCGCCGCGATGACGCCCGGCTGCACCACGCAGGCCTGCGACTTCCGCGACTCGCTCGCCTCGCTGCAGGCCGCCGGGTACGAGGTGGTCGGCATCTCCCCGGACAAGCCCGCCAAGCTGGCGAAGTTCCGCGAACACGACGCCATCACGTTCCCGCTGGTCAGCGACGAGGACAAGAGCGTGCTGACCGCGTACGGCGCGTTCGGCGAGAAGCAGCTCTACGGCAAGACGGTGACCGGCGTGATCCGCTCCACGTTCGTGATCGACGAGAACGGCAACATCGAGCGGGCGCTCTACAACGTCAAGGCCACGGGCCACGTCGCGAAGCTGCGCCGCGACCTGGGGCTGGACTGACGACTTTCTTAGGTCCGGGCCGCCGTCGCCGATGGTGAGGGCAATCGCCACCGCCACGGAGTAGACCGAGGCGGACCCGGGCTCACGGCGGCCGTCATGCGGTACCCAACCCGCAAGGCGGCCGCCGTGCGCGTTCTTCCTTGCTCAGTGCCTAGTGGCGCTAGTGAACTAGCTCCATGCCTGGGGTCATGAAGCACACCCCGGAAATCCTGGCGCGGGCAGCGGTGCAGGCGAACAGCGTTGCCGGTGTCCTCCGGATTCTGGGTCTACGACAGAGCGGCGGCATGCACGCACACATCAGCCGCCGTCTCAAACAGTTCGGCATCGACACCTCGCACTTCCGAGGTGCCGCCCATAACCGTGGCGATCGAGATCTGTGGACCAAGCCAGTTCGCGAACGCCTGGACAATCGTCCGCGTAACCTGCGCTTCCTCTGCCCCAACTGTCACAGCCAGACCTCGACCTACGCGGGATCCCGGCGAGGTGGATCGGCTCCGGACGACGTCGTCTACGACGACACGGCGACCACGCCGACGGGGTTTCCGCTAGGCAGGAGGCTGCCTCGTCGGCAAGAATGGCCGTGGGATGTGTACATTTATGCACCCAAGGGGCCGTAGCCCAACGGCAGAGGCGCACGGTTTAGGTCCGTGGTAGTGCGGGTTCAACTCCCGTCGGCCCTACCCGTCAAGCCGCCGACCTCGATTGCTTTCCAGCATACGAGGTCGGCGGTCTGATCCATCACCGGTTCGAGTGCTCAGCGACGGTTTCCGGGCGGCACTCCCTAGCTCGCTGCGAGCGGTTCGGGAGCGGCGACGGGGTCGGGCGTCGCGGCGCGCATCTGGAGCAGGCCCGCCAGGGCGAGGCCGCTGCCCAGGCCGATGGTTGCCGCTACCGCGGTGCGGGCCAGCCACGCCGGGCCGGCGGTGGGCAGGACCGGGTAGAAGAAGACGTCGGCGCTGCCGAAACCGGCGAAGGCGGCCAGCACGAAACCCGTCAGGGTCAGGAAGAACGGCGGGTGGCGGTACGCGGCGGCCAGGCCCAGGGCGGCGGCCAGCAGGAGTACGCCGGACCAGCCGGATCCGTCCAGGGCGCTCGACGTGGCGTACGTGAGAACCGAGAAGGCCGTGAGGAGCGTCAGGGGCGTGATCGAGCGGGGGAGGCGCCAGGCGAGGCCGGCGGCCGTCAGGCCGAGAAGGACCGCCGTGAGCCACCAGGCCCAGGCGGCCGGGGCGGGCTCGTAGTCGAGGGTGCCGGTGATCTCGAAGGTGCGGGCCTGGTCGCGGAGGGGGACCGTCCAGTCGCGGAGGTGGCGGGTGGTCGTGGACGTCACGGCGGTGCCGGTCCAGTGGGTGCGCTGGTCGTGCCAACGGACCGTGGTGCCGGACGAGATCCGGGACCAGGTGGGCGCGGTGGTGACGTCGGCGGTGGACGGGACCGGGGTGTCGCCGGCCAGGGTCTCGTTGATGTACGTCGCGGGGGAGCTGGTGTTCTGGTACGTGCCGTCCGGGCGGATCTCCAGGTACGGCTCGCCGGAGTAGCCGAGGATCTCGATCGTGCGGGACGTGTCGTTGGTGAGTTCGAGGCGGGCGCCGCCCTCGACGACGCGGACCGAGAGGCCGGACATCGGGGAGCTGATGCCGGTGACGGCGGTGCGGTACGAGGTGACGTTCGCCGACTCGCCGCCGTGCGCGGACGCGGGCGTGGCCGGCACGAGGAGCGCGCCGGCCACGGCCAGGAGGGGCAGGAGACGACGGCTCAACCGGCGGCCTCGGTGATGGTCTCGGTGATCAGGGCGGTGTCCGGGACGCCGCCGCTGGAGCTCTCCAGCTGCTTGCCGTTGACCACGATCGTCGGGGTGCCGGTGTAGCCGCGGTCGGAGAAGACGTCGGTGACGTGTGTCGCCCATGCCTTGTAGGTACCAGCGTTGACCGCGTCGGCGAACGTGTCGCTCGTCAAGCCGACAGACTTCGCCAGCTCGATGATCTTCGCGTTGGTGAGGCCGTCGGAGTTCTCCTCGGGCTGGTTGGCGTAGAGCACGTCGTGGAACTCGGTGAACTTGCCCTCCTGCGCGGCGGCCGCGGCGGCGCCGGCGGTGCGCGTCGAGTACTCGGTGCCGTTGGAGGCGCCGTCCAGGATCGCGACCGGGTGGTACCGGAGGGTGATCGTGTTGGCGGTGGCCAGGTCCTTCAGCGTGGAGCCGCTCGCGGACTCGAACTGGTTGCAGATCGGGCACATGAAGTCCTCGTACACGTCGACGACGACGCTGCCGGTGCCGACCGCGAAGCCGGTGCCGTCGTCGACCGCGACGCTCGGGGTGACCAGTGTGCCCTTGTCCTTGCTGTTCAGCGTGTAGTACCCGGCCAGGCCGGCGATCACCAGCACCAGGACCACGGTCACCGAGGTCCAGAGGGTCACCTTGCGGCGGCGCTCGGCGGCCCGCTGCTGTTCGACGATCTTCCGTGCCCGCTCGGCCCGGTTGGCGTCCCGGTTCTTCTTGCTCATCGTTCCCCCATTTCGCCCATCAGGGCGCTGTCGACGGAGAACCGGGTCCGTGGCCACCAGAGCAGGATCCCGGCCAGGACGAGGAAGCCCACGTCGCGTGCGATGTCCAGGCCGTACTCGGTGGTGCGGCCCGCGGCCAGTTCGCCGCCGGTGCTGAAGCAGCCGCAGTCGATCCGCAGCCCGCGGGCCCACGCCGAGACGATGCCGCCGATGAAGAGCGCCAGCAGTACGGCGGAGATGGCGGCGGTGAGGCGGGTGGCGAGGCCGGCGAGCAGCAGCAGCCCGAGCGCGATCTCCAGGAACGGCTGGACCGCCCCGACGACCTTGGCCACGTCGTAGGACATCAGCTGGTACGCGTTCACCGCGCGGCCGGACTCCGCCAGATCACCGATCTTGGTGGCCCCGGCGATCAGCCAGACGGCGGCGAGGCCGAGGCGGGCCACCGTGGAGATCCACGGCCGCAAGGTTTCCATGGTCACGCCCTGTTAGACGGTGGTGATCAGGTTTGAGTTCCCGACCATCGTGTCGGCATGGCCGCCGTCACGTTCAGGGTCAATAGTCCTGACATTTCTGGAAACGAGCTTGAAGAACCCTGCAAAAAACCTAGCTTGCCTGGGCCTTGGACACCGCGGTGATCAGCTCGTCGCGGGCGCGGGCCACCCGGGAGCGGATCGTGCCGACCGGGACCGCCTCGACGTCGGCGGCCTCCGCGTAGGACAGCCCGAGGACCTGGGTCAGCACGAACGCGGTCCGCCGTTCGTCGCTCAGCCGGCCGAGCAGGTCGGCGCTGGAGAGGCGGTGGGCCGGGTCCGGCACCGGGAGTTCGGTCGTCGCCTGCGCCGCGAGCCGGGCGTCCAGGCGGCGGCGGCGCACGACGGCCCGCAGGTGGTCGGCGCACGTCCGGCGGGCGATCCCGAGCAGCCAGGTGCGTACGCTGGAACGCCCGGCGAAGCTGTCGAGCGCCCGGAATGCCCGAAGAAACGTTTCCTGCGTCAGATCGTCCGCTGTGCCCGGGTCGACCAGGGCCGCGGTGAACCGCCAGACCTCTGCCTGGGTCGCGCGCACGAACGCGGCCTGCGCGGATCGGTCGCCCGCACGGGCGGCGAGGGCCAGCGCGGTGGTCTCGTCCGTCTCCTGCTCACCTGGCGTCACGACCGGCATCGTACGCGTCTGGAGAATCATCTGGAACCATGCGTGTCGCCCGGACGACTACCCGCCTGTGGGCGATCGGAGCGTGATCGGAGAGCATGGCCGTCATGACCGTTGACCGACGCCGTTGCCTGACCGTCTTGGCCGGCCTGCTGTTCGGCATGTTCGGGACGCTGCTGGCCGCGGCGCCCGCGAGCGCGCACGCCGCTCTGGTCGCCACCGACCCGGGCAACGCGACCGTCGTGCCGGACGCGCCCAACAAGGTGACCCTGACGTTCAGCGAGTCGGTGCAGCTGATCACCGACAAGCTGCGCGTCCTCGCCCCGGACGGCACCCGCGCCGACCAGGGCGAGCCCACGGTGGACGGCGCGACCGTGACCATCCCGCTGCGGTCCGGGGGTGGCCGGGGCACCTACCTGGTCAGCTACCGGGTGATCTCCGCGGACAGCCACCCGGTGGCCGGCAGCATCACCTATTCGGTGGGTGCGGCGTCGACGCCACCGACGGAGGAGGCCGACGAGAGCGTCAACGTCGATCCGGTGGTGCGCGGGCTCATCCCGGTCGGCAAGTACCTCGGGTACGCGGGACTGGTCCTGCTGGTCGGGCCGGTCCTGGTCCTGGCACTGCTCTGGCCGCAGCGGCTGTCCCGGCGCGGCCCCGGCCGGCTGATCTGGACCGGCATCGGGCTGGTCACCGGCAGCACCCTGCTCGGCCTCTACCTCCAGGCGCCGTACACGCTCGGCACCGGCCTCTTCGACGTCCGGGTCGGCGACATGCAGGACGTGCTGGCCAGTACGTTCGGCGCGGTGATGCTGGTCCGGCTGGGTGTGGTGGTGGCCGCCGCGTTCCTGCTGCGGCCGCTGCTCGGTGGTTCCGGCGGTGGCGGGGAGTCCAAGCTCGACCTGGCCCTGCTCGGCGTGCTGGGCGTGGCGGCGCTGGCGACCTGGCCGCTGACCGGGCACCCGACCGCCTCCCCGGTGGCCGGCGTCTCGGTGGTGCTGGACGCGCTGCACCTGGCAGCGATGGCGGTCTGGCTGGGTGGCCTGGTGATGCTCTTCGCGTTCCTGCTGCCCAAGGCGAACGCCCGGGAGCTCGGCGCGATCCTGCCGATCTGGTCCCGCTGGGCGTTCACCGCGGTCGGCGCGCTGATCTTCGCGGGTGTGGTGCAGGCACTGATCGAGGTGTCGTCGCTCTCCGGGCTGGTGAACAGCACCTACGGGCGGCTGATCCTGGTCAAGGTGGCGCTCGCGGCGATCGTGATCGGGGTGGCGGCGTACTCGCGGAAGCTGGTGAAGGACCGGGTCGCCGCGGAGTCGCCCCGTGGACTGCGCCGGATCGTGCTGATCGAGCTCGGGATCACCGCGGTGGTGCTCGGGGTGACCGCGGCGCTGGTCCAGCTGGCGCCGCCGCGGACCGCCGAGGCCGCCGAGACGACGACCACGTCCACCACGGTCGAGCAGACGCTGACCGGTAAGGACATGTCGCTGCAGGTGAGCATCTTCCCGGCGACGGTCGGGAACAACTCGATCCATCTGTACGCGTACACCCCGGACAACAAGCCGCTGCCGGTCGTCGAGTGGAAGGGCACCGCGTCGCTGGAGGCCAAGGGCATCGAGCCGATCGAGATCCCGCTGCTCCGGATCACCGACTTCCACGCGATCGGCGACATAGCGCTGCCCCAGGCGGGCGAGTGGACGTTCAAGTTCACCGCGCGCACGACCGACATCGACCAGACCACCCTGACGATGACCGCAAAGATCAACTGACCTTTCCCGGTACGACCCCAGCGAGGGCCCGGTCCGTAACGGATCGGGCCCTCGCCGTATCTATCGGGGGCTGCGTACCCGTTTGCCCATTTTGGGGTTATTTGCCTCGGTATGGTGCTGGCCAGTACGGCCCGAGAAGGGGGAGAAGAATGCGGCTGTTCCGGCCTGTCCTCGGCATGCTGCTGCTGACGATCGGCGTGCCCACGGCGCTGACCGGCGGTGGTCTCTGGGCCGCCCTGCAGCATCGGGACGCCTCCGGTGCGTACGGCGCCGAGCTGCAGCGGCTCACGGCACCCGGGTACGCGATCGTCGTGCCGGACGTCGACCGCCTGCTCCGTGACGACGCGTCCTTCGCCCGGGTCGGCGGCGCCCAGCTCCGGATCGCCGCGCTCACCGCCGAGGGCCCGGCCTTCCTCGGGCTCGCCCCCGCCGCCGACGTGCAGGGCTTCCTGCGCGGCGTGCCGTACACCACGATCACCGGCGTCCAGGTCGGCACCGGCGAACTGCCGGTGACCGCCGCCAAGGTCGCCGGCGGCCGCGCCCTCCCGTCCGCCCCGGGCCGGCAGGACTTCTGGACCCGCACCGGCGGTGGCACCCTCAGCTGGATCCCGGGAGAGTCCGAGAGTGATCACTACAGCCTGGTGATCATGAACCCGAGCGGCGGCCACGGCATGCGCCTCGACGCCACCGCCGAGATCCGCCCCGGCTGGCTCGACTCCGGCGCCTGGGGCCTGCTCACCCTGGGCAGCCTCCTCTCGGTGGCCGGCGTCTTCATCCTCACCCGCCCGGCCCGCCGCCGCGAGGTCGTCTACGTCGTCGAGCCCAGCCAGGTCCCCGACCTGATGCTGGCCATCGGCGCTCCGCTCCCCCTCGCGGGCGCCCTCCTGGGCGGCGCGCCCCGCCCGCGCACACTGGCCGACGTCCCGTCCCGCCCACCGGCCCTGCCGCAGTTCGCCTGGCCCCCTTCCTCCACGTCCACTTCTTCGTCGAGTACGCCCCCGCCCGCGCCCTCCGGCCAGGCTTCGCCCGCAGACCCGCACTCCGGGATCGTCGCGGGAGGCATCACTCCGGTGGTCCCACCGGCCCTGGTCCCTACGGTCCCGTCTGCCCCGGTTTCGCCCGCCTCGGTCCCGGCCGCCGGGGTTTCGCCTGCCGGGGTTTCGCCTGCTCCGGGTGAGCCGTTGAGCCTGATCGGTGCGGGTTTGACCTCTTCTGCCGGGGTCACGGCCGATTCATCGGTATCAGCCTCTTCCGACCTCGCCGCTGCCGTGAGTGGTGGTCGCGCCGGTCGCCGTCGCGCCACCGCCCCTTCCGACCTGCCGGAGTTCCACGCCACCGCCGTCGGCGCCTGGGTCGCCGAGACCACGCCGGAACGCGTCCGCCAGACCGAGGCCCACGCCGCCGCCCGCCTGGCCGAGGCCGCCCGCACCCGCGCCACCGCCCCGGCCGGCTCGCCCGCCCCCACCGACCCACCCGCCCTGGTCACCGGCCCCGCTGCCACCGACTGGTCCGCGACGGGCCTCACTCGCGTCGGCCGTCGCCAGGTCGCCCGCCCCGCACCCACGCCAACCTCTGCTCCCACCGCACCCGCGCCCATCTCGGCTCCCACCTCGGTCACTCCCGCCGCGAGTGCGAAGCCGGAACAGGCCGAGGCCGACGCCCCGGACCAGCAGAAGGCCGAAACCGGCAAGGAGCAGCTCGAGCCCGTCTCGAATGACAAGCCTGAGCTGAGCAGCGAGCCTGAGCTGAGCGGTGAGCCTGAGCTGAGCGGTGAGCCTGAGCTGAGCGGTGAGCCTGAGCTGAGCGGCGAGCCCGCGCCGGGCCGTGGATCCGAGGCGGAGGAGGATGCCGAGTCGGACAGGGTCGGCCCCGCACCGATCGAGCCGGGGCCGCTGGAACCGAAACCGCCGATCGTGCCGTTCCCGAGTCGCCCGGTGGCTCCGGCCCGCTCCGCGGTGGATGAGGTGCCGGCCCCGCCTGTCGCCGTTGCCTCCCCCGCGAAGCCCGAAGTGCCCACCGCGCGGGCGGCTGCCCGGCCCCTGGTCTCGGTTCACACGGCCGAGGCCACCCACGACGCCCCGGCCGATCTCGCCCCGCCGGCCCGGGACGAACCCGGCCCTGCGACCGCGAAGACCGCCTCCGCCCCCCAGCAGGCCGGCTCCCGTAGCTCCATCCACACCGTCGAATCCGCCTCCACCGCCCCGGACGCCGCTGCCGACTCCGAAGCGGCTTCCGCCCCCGAGGCCGAGGCCACCCCCAAGCCGAAGCGCACCTCAGGGGTGACCCGCCTCTTCGCCCGCGCCCAGGGCCGGGCCAGCGGTACCCCCGATCCCGACCCCGCCCCCAAGCCCGCCTCCGCCACCAAGCGCACCCCCGCCTCCTGGCTCCGTGCAGCCGAGTCCGTCGCCGCCCGCACCACCACAGACCCCGAAGCCCCAGCCCCGGCTCAGGCTCCCGCGCAGGCTCCCGCTCCGGTTCAGGCCGTCGCCCCGGTCCCAACCCAGGCCGCCGCTCCGGTCCCAACCCAGGCTGCCGCTCCGGCCCAGGCCCCGGCCATGAAGACCTCCGCGAACTCCGAGACCGGACCCGCCACCCCCAAGGCCCCGCCCGCGGCTCGCCGCCCGCGCAAGACCGCCGCAGCCGAGAAGCCCGCAG
Organism: Actinoplanes sp. NPDC051851; assembly: GCF_040681165.1. Lineage (NCBI taxonomy): Bacteria > Bacillati > Actinomycetota > Actinomycetes > Micromonosporales > Micromonosporaceae > Actinoplanes > Actinoplanes sp. NPDC051851. The sequence goes on from NZ_JBFAYF010000056.1 coordinate 15,471, forward strand.
CCGCCGCCGGGAAACCTGCGGCCGGGAAACCTGCGGCCGAGAAACGTGCGGCCGCGAAGGCCCCGGCCACGGCCGCCGCGAAGACCCCGGCCGCCGCGCAGAAGCCGCAGCCGGCCGTGGTCACCGGCAAGGCGCAGCCGGCCGTGGTCACCGGCAAGGCGGAGTCGCCCGTGGCCGCCGGCGAGCCGGGTGAGGCCGGCGAGGGGAAGCCGCACCAGCGCACGCCCAGCTACCGCGAGGAGGCCGCCGAGCTTCTCTCCGGTAGCACCGAGCGGAAGCCTCGCCGTGCCTCGAGAGCCCGCCCCAAGCCCGCACCCGACGGCGACTGACCGACGCGATCCGCACCCGAGAAGGGCCGCTCCAGCCGGGGTGGCCCTTCCGCCGTACCGGACAAAAGCATTTCGGAATCTCAAAAGCGGTTGAACAACGCGAACAGTCGTGCCGATGACACTCGCGTCGAACAACCTCGGGAGTCGCGGCGTACGCTGTCCGGGTGGCGGATCTTCTGGTGTGGATCGACTGTGAGATGACCGGTCTCGATCTCGGCAAGGACAAGCTGATCGAGGTCGCGGCGCTGGTGACCGATCCGGAGCTGAACGTGCTCGGTGAGGGCGTCGATCTGGTGATCCATGCCGACGACGAGGCCCTCGACGCGATGCCCCCGGTGGTCCGCGACATGCACGCGAAGTCCGGCCTGACCGAGGAGGTGCGCCGGTCCGCGCTCACCATGAGTGAGGCCGAGGAGATCATCCTCGCGTACGTGAAGGAGCATGTGCCGAACCCGCGGACGGCGCCGCTCTGCGGCAACTCGATCGCGACCGACCGTGGCTTCCTGGCCCGGGACATGCCGGCGCTCGACGCGCACCTGCACTACCGGATGATCGACGTCTCCTCAATCAAGGAGCTGTGCCGCCGGTGGTACCCGCGGGTGTACTTCGGCCAGCCGGCCAAGGGTCTCTCGCACCGCGCTCTCGCCGACATCCGGGAGAGCATCCGCGAGCTGGAGTACTACCGGCGCACCGTCTTCGTCCCGCAGCCCGGCCCGGACGTGGAGACCGCGAAGGCGATCGCCGCGGAGCTCTGACGCGCCGACGGTAACCCGCTCGACGGCCGCCCCGGGGATGTGGCTATGATTGTGCCGCACCACGGGGATGTTTCCTCCGTGCGGGCATGGTGGTCGTAGCTCAGTTGGTAGAGCACCTGGTTGTGGTCCAGGGGGTCGCGGGTTCAAGTCCCGTCGATCACCCCATGTGAAGTGCAGGTCAGAGGCCCTGATCGCGAAAGCGATCAGGGCCTCTGCCGTTCACGTGTCCGAATCTGGGAGCGGCCTGGCACTTCTGAGAGCGCGCGGGCTGCTGCTCAAGCCCCGGTCACCTGACGGGGATGCGTACTCCGGCGGTGAAGTGCGATTCGTGCAGTACTACCGAGGTGAGCTTCGTGCCTCTCGGTACGTCGAACACCAGGGTGCCCTTGACCTGATTTCCGGGGTTGATGTTCTCCAGGAACGTCTGCCCCTGCTCGTTGACGTAGATCTCGGCCCCGCCGTCCGCGGAGTACTGCACCCCGGCTGCGTCGTAGGCCTTCTGCGACGACGAATCCCATGTCTCCGCGGTCGTCGCCACGTTCTTCACTCCCACATTGACCAGGCAGAACTCTCCCTGAGCGGTAGCGCCCGCGTACCGGTCGCCGACCTTGTCCACGCCGCAGTGAAGATCCGTCACGGTGAACTCGAACTTGCCGTCCTTCGAGGCCTTGCCCATTTCCCCGGCGACGGCGTTCTCGCCGTTCTGGTTGGCGTCCATCTCCGACGCCGCGCCACCCACCACTGCGGCGGTCCCGCCGAGCACCAACATGGCCACGCCGCCGCAGCCGACGACCCCGGCCACGGCGATGCCGGCGACGATCCATGGCCAGCGCCGCTTCCGTGGTGAGAGCGGAGTGTTGACGGGTACCGCAGGTGAATATTGCGGTGAAGGGGCGGGCGGAGGAGTGAACTGCCGGGTCGGCTGCAGTTGACGAGGGTCGTATGTCATCGCGGGAACTCTCCACGGACCGGGCATGATGACTGGGTTGGCGGCCGGGCCCAGTCCCGAGACACCCGGGCCGCAGCATGCTCAACCGTCGATGCGGGGCCCGGTGATGGGCTGCCCCGGTGGGAACGAACGACGTTCGGCTGAGCAATGCCCCGCAGGGGTGATCCGGCCGTGGATCGTGTGGCGCCTGACAGTCAGCCATGCCCATTCGATGCGGGTCTCGTCGCCGGCTCCGCGGGCCGACTGCCACGGCAGCGACGCTTGCACGAGGGTGCGCAGATCGGCGGGCGACAGGGCGCTGGGGCAGACGACGACGCTGGTCACGGTGCCGAGCATCGCCTCGCTGGTCATTCGCTCGAGGCCATCGCCGCACGGTACGTCTGGCAGGTCTCGCTGTCCGGGGGAGCGGGGAGCCGGCTGTCTCGGTGGTGGAGACGGAAAGGCGAAAGCGCTGCGTAGCGGGCCGATGACCGAGAGATTTTCTCGTGGGAGCGCGCAACCTTTCGTTGTTCCGGGGCCACTGAGGTGGTGATCAACCCTCGTCCCCCCGGGAGAATCCCTGATGTTCGCCAAGCGTTTCGTCGTGCCGCTCGCGGTGGTGGCGGTCGGCGCCGGAGCGGCGGTGTTCGGCGTGCTGAACGCCGACGCGGCCGTGGCCTCCTCGTGTGCCGTGACCTACACCGTCGCCGGTCAGTGGAGTTCCGGCTTCACCGGTGACGTGAAGATCAAGAACACCGGCTCGGCGGCGATCGACGGCTGGACGCTCGGCTTCGCGTTCCCCTCGGGGCAGAAGCTCGCCGGTGGCTGGAACGGCACCTGGGCGCAGAACGGCACCGGCGTCACGGTGGCCGACGCGGGCTGGAACAAGAGCATCGCGGCCGGCTCCACCGTCACGCTCGGCTTCAACGGGACCTGGTCCGGCAGCAACGCGATCCCCGGCGCGTTCACCGTGAACGGGACGACCTGCGGCGCGACGGCAGCCACCACGACGAGCCCGACCGCGTCGGCGTCGGCGTCGGCGAGCAAGAGCGCGACCGCGTCGGCCACCGCCACGGCGAGCGCGTCGGCGACGAAGAGCGCGACCGCGACGGCGACCGCGACGGCGAGCGCGAGCAAGACCGCGACGGCGAGCGCGAGCACCAGCGCGACGACCGTGGCCAGCAAGGACTGCACCGACTACGCCGCCCTGGTCCGCGGCAAGTACTGGGTGAACAACAACGTCTGGGGCAAGGCCGACGGCACCGGATCCCAGTGCGTCTGGGAGAACGGGCTCAGCGGCGACAAGCTGAGCTGGGGCACCGACTGGACCTGGGACGGCGACACCACCAAGGTCAAGTCGTACGCGAGCGCGGTCCTGGGTTGGCACTGGGGTTGGAAGACGACCGGGACCGGGCTCCCGGTGCGGCTGAGCGCGGGTAAGCCGGTCGACACCAGCTGGAACTTCACGGTCACCCAGACCACGTCGAACATCATGAACGTCTCGTACGACCTGTGGTTCCACTCCATCGCGAACCCGGACTGGGCGGACCAGCCGACCGACGAGGTCATGGTCTGGCTCTACAGGTCGGGTGGCGCGGGACCGGTCGGCACCAAGCAGGCGACCGTGACGATCGGCGGCACCAGCTGGGACCTCTACCAGGGCAACATCGGCTGGAACGTGTACTCGTTCGTGCGTACCTCGAACACCACGTCCGCCTCTCTCGACCTCACTGACTTCACCGATGACCTGGCTGGGCGGGGATGGCTAGACAAGAGCAAGTATCTGTCCAGTGTGCAGGCGGGAACCGAGGTCTTCACCGGGTCGGGACGGCTCGACACCAGCGCGTACTCGGTGACGATCGGCTGACGCCGCCCGCACCGGGCCGACAAGCATCCCCGAGGGTCAGGACAACCAGCGTGGCGGAGCAGGATGCCGAAAGCGCCTTCCGGCGCTTCTTCGACGAGCATCACGCCGACCTGTCGCGCCTCGCCTACCTCGTCACCGGCGAGACTCAGGTCGCCGATGACCTGGCGGCGGACGCGTTCGTCGAGGTCTGGCGGCACTGGGCGCGGGTGCAGGCGGCCGACAGCCCGGTCGCCTACGCCCGCGGCATCGTGACGAACCTGGCCCGGCAGTGGATCAAGCGGCAGACCCGGGAGCGTGCCGGTCTGCTGCGTCTCGGCCTGCTCCGCCGCGAGCGCGGCGAGAGCGACACCCCCGCGATCCTCGACGTGCGGGCGGCGCTGCGGCGGCTTCCGCTGCGCCGTCGCGAGTGCGTGATCCTCCGGTACGCGTTCGACGTGCCGGAGAAGGAGGTCGCCTCGATCCTCGGCATCTCGGTCGGTGCGGTGAAGAGCCACACCTCCCGGGGTGCCGCGCAGTTGAGTGAGTTCCTCCGTGGAATGCCGCTGATGACGGGAGGTCACCATGGGTGAGCGGCCCCAGCCCGACCTGGGCGCTGTGCTGCGCTCGGAGGCCGAGCGGCACCTGCCCGACGGTGACGCCATGTTCGCCCGGATCAACCGGCGCCGCGCCGTCGCCCCGCCCGGCCGACGGATGACCTTCGGCGGGTTGTTCGGTGCTTCTCCGGGCGGCGTACTCCCGGGCTTCACCGTGCTGCGGCCGGTGATGGCGGCGGCGTCGGTGGTGGCCACCCTGGTGGTCGGCTTCACCGGCATCAAGCTGGTCACCGACCGGCCGGACCGGGCGCCCGCCGCGAACGAGGGCTCCGCCTCGGTCGCCCCGTCGGCGAGCGCGCCGGCCAGCGCGGAGCCGACCCCGGAGAGCACGACGAAGAAGCCGCACAGGGGCGGTGGCACCACGGGTCGCCAGGGCGGCGAGACGACCGGCACCACCGGCGCGCCCACGTCGCCCACACCGTCGTTGCAGCCGACCGCGGGCTTCCTCGGCTCGTCGGGGGTGCTCAACGAGTACTCCACTGATGACTGGGCGCAGGGCGACGTGACGCTGAACACCACCCAGGCGATCACCGTGCTGGAGGTGGCGGTACGCGTGGTGCGTACCGAGGGAGTGGTGAGCACCGGCAGCTGGAGTTCGATCCCGGCCGAGATGATCACGATCGGCGTGACCGAGGAGAAGGGCACCCTGCTCTACCGGTTCACCCTGAAGCCGGGCTCGACCCTGGCCCCGGGCAGTTACACCTTCGCCGTGCAGTACCAGCACTCCGGTGCCCACGACGTGACCGCCGACGTCTACGGTGCCGCGGCCTCCGCGGGGGAGGAGAAGGCGGAGGTGACGGGAGCTTTCCTCGCGAGCTGAGCCGGCCGTTCCCCATCCGTCCCCCCGGCCCTGCTCGCATCCCCAACGGGCCCGGTCCACAGCCATGGACCGGGCCCGTCCCTCACCCACTGACAATGCCGATCGTGGCAACTTTTGATCGATATATGGGCATAATCTGCCCATATCGAGATGAGGCGGGGTGTCAGGTGGCGGAGTCGAGGCCGCTGTCGGCGCAGACGCGGGACATGGTGGCTGCGGCGGCGGAGACCGCGGCGACGGCGTCGGGCTCGTCCGGTGTGCCGCGGGCCGCGGTGGCGGTGGCGTAGGCGTCCCGCAAGGTGGCCGCGCCGTCCGCCACCGGGGCGTCCGCGGTGGCGCTGGCCGCGACCACCGCGTCGACCACGCCCGGTTCCATCAGGGTGGACTCGCGGATCGCGTTGGCCAGCAGGCGGCAGGTGATCAGGCCCGGCGGGTCGTCGGCGAGCGGCGGGCTCACCGAGGCGGCGGGAGTGCCGGCCGGTGTGACCGGTGTGGACGGTGTGGGTGACGAGCAACCGGCTGCGAGGATAAGTGATGAGAATGCATGAAAAAAGCGGGCAAAGGGAGCCATTGGTGCAGCCTATGCGGGACCGGGAGAAGCAGCGCGCGACAGAGGCGGCGCGTGGGCTGGATGTGGCGCGTGGGCTGGATGTGGCGCGTGGGCTGGATGTGGCGCGCGCCGGGGGCGGCGTGTGAGCTGGATGCGGCGTGTGGCAGGGGGCGCGTGGTGGAAGGGAGCGCGTACCGGAGGAGGGGTGGAAAAGGGGCGCGGGCCCGGTCGGAAGTGACTGAGCCCGCGTTGCAGTGACCTCGAAGGATCAGAGGTAGCTGCCCTTCTTGTACTCGTCGTAGCTCATGTTCCAGTCGGTCCAGCCGTTGCCGTTCTTCAGCTTCTCCTCGGTGCCGGAGACGGTGATCACGTCGCCCATCAGCGTTTTTCCGAAGAGCCACTTGCCCATCGCCTCGGAGACGTTGACGCAGCCGTGCGAGACGTTGGTCCTGCCCTGCACGCCCTCGGACCACGGAGCGGCGTGGATGTACTGACCGCTCCACGTGATGCGCTGGGCGTAGTCGATGTCGGTGCGGTAGCCGTTCTCCGGGTCGGTGTCGGTGGTGTCGAAGACGGTGTGCTCCTTCTTCTCGATCACCACCATGGTGCCGCTGGAGGACGGGGTGCTCTTCTTGCCGAGGCTGACCGGGATGGTCTTGATGACCTTGCCGTCCTGCTTGACCGTCATCTTCTTGGTCTTGTTGGAGACCGTCATGATCAGCGATCGGCCGATCTTCATGTCGACGGTGAGGTCGGACTTGCCGTACCAGCCGTCACCCATCTCGACGCCCTTGAGCTGCACCTTGTACGAGACCTTGGAGTTGGCCTCCCAGTACACCTTCGGGCGCCAGTGAATCTCGGTGGAGCTGATCCAGTGCCAGGTGCCCTCCTGCGACGGCGTGGCGGTGACCACCATCTTCTTCTCGACGGTCGCGCGGTACTTCTCCGGGATGGCCCGGCTGAATTTGATGATCAGTGGCATCCCGACGCCGACCGTGGCGCCGTCGCCGAGGAAGCTGGTGACGCGCACCAGGTTCGCCGGCTTCTTCATGATGGTGAAGTCGCTGGTGGTGGTGTTGTTCTTGCCGTCGACCGCGGGGGTCGCGACGTTCACCGTGTACTTCGTGCCCCAGGCCATCGACTCGGACGGGGTCCAGGTGTTCTCGTCGGTGTCGACGGTGCCCTCGACCTCCTCGCCCTCGTCGTCGGTGACCGTGACGGTGGTGTTCTCCGGGTCGTCGGAGGTGTACTTCACCGCGGACCAGGCCTCGATGCCGGTCGCGGCGGCGGCCGGCGAGGTCACCGCGACGGTGCTCAGCGTCGGCTCGGGCGACGCGGTCGCGGCGGCGCCCGTGTCGGTGTCGCCGCCGCCCTGCCAGGAGGCCGACTTGCTGCCGCTGCACGCGGTGGTGAGCAGCATCGTCCCCGCCACCAGCACGGCCATGGTCGCCCGCACTCGGCGGCGACCGCTCCGGCCCACCGGCCGGCTCAGTGTGCCCTGCCGAACTGCTTTCATGTCCATGGTCCCCTCACGGCGTCGTTTCTCCCCGGCGCCCAATAGTGCTCCTCGTACGGCTGTTGACCAATCCCGGATTCGTGCCGTGCCCTCCGGCGGCCATTGATGTACCCGTTCGGTATGTGTCACACGCCTCAGCCGAGCGAGTCGGGCACCGGCAGTGCGCTACCCTGCGCGAACTTCTCCCAACTGAGGTCCCACGGGGTCCATCCGTTGCCGTAGTCGAGCTTGTCGCCGGTGCCCTTCACGGTGACCGGATCGCCGACCAGGGTTTTGTCGAAGAGCCAGACCGCGTTCGACGGCGAGACGTTGACGCAGCCGTGCGAGACGTTCGAGTTGCCCTGCGCGCCCGTGGACCACGGTGCCGAGTGGATGTACTGACCGCTCCAGGTCAGCCGCTGCGCGTAGTCGATGTTCGTGCGGTAGCCGCTCGCGCCGTCGGTGTCGGTGGTGTCGAAGACGGTGTGCGCCTTCTTCTCGATGATCACCATGGTGCCGCTGGAGGACGGGGTGCTCTTCTTGCCGAGGCTGACCGGCATGGTCTTGACCACCTCGTCGTCCTTGAGCACCGTCATCTTCTTGGTGGCGTTGTCCACCTTCATCTCGAACTTCCGGCCGATCTTCGCGGTGGCCGAACGGTCCTTGTCGCCGTAGTACCCGTTGCCGGTGGGCAGGCCGCCGACCGCGATCCGCACCGTGATCTCGGTGCCGGTCTGCCAGTACTCGGGGGCGCGGTAGTACGCCTGCGTCCCGCTCGACGTCCACGACCAGGTGCCCGGCTGCGACGGCGTGGTCTCGACGAACATCCGCTTCTGCACGGCCGCCCGGTCCGCCTTCTTGATGCCCGGGATGAATTCGACCACCACCGGCATCGCCACGCCGTACGTGTGGTCGTCGAAGAGGTAGAGCCCGGTTCCGGTGTGCTTGCCGGCCTCGCCCATCGTGGTGAAGGAGGTGGTCGAGGTGGTCGTGCTGCCGTCGGTGGCGGTCGCGGTGACCTTCGCCGCGTACGTCTGCTCGGTCTTCAGCGGCTTGGCCGGCACCCAGGAGGAGCCGTCCTCGCGCATCGCGCCCGCGACCGGCTTCCCCTTCGCGTCGGTGAGGGTGACCGTGGTGACCTCGCCGCCGCTGACCTTCACGCCGATCTCGGTGCTGATCGGCACGTTCTTCTTACCGGCGGCCGGGGTGATGCTCAGCGTCGCGGCGGAGGCCACGGTGGCGCTCTCCGGGACGGCGGACGCGGCGGTGGCCGGCGCGGCGCTGGACGAGGGGCCGGTGGTGCCGGCGGCGACGGCCGGGTCGGTGAAGGTCGGCTCCGTCTCGTCGCCGCAGGCGGTGAGCGGGGCGATCACGGCGAGCGCCACGATCGCCGCCATACAGCGGCGGAAGTCAACCATCGGTCTGGCCCCGTTCTGGAGTTCTCGGCGCAGCCATCCTGACTCATGCGGGCAAGTCCCGGGTCCCCCTTAAGGTGGTAAGTAGGCGATTTCAAGGATCTTCCGAGGCCGTGCTAACGTGGTGTCGAAGCCAAGCGCTGCTAGCTCAAGTGGTAGAGCAGCTGACTCTTAATCAGCGGGTTGTAGGTTCGAGTCCTACGCGGCGCACTTCTCGATGAAGGCCCTGACCGATCCGGTCGGGGCCTTCGTCATTCGCCGACTGGGTCCGACGGAAGAGGCTGGGCGTGCTCACTATCGACGATCTGGACGCTCTCGCACACGAGGCGTTCGAGCTCGAGGATCCGGCGCCGATCGCCGCGCGGCTGGTCGAGGCCGTGGAGCAGGGCCGGCTGGCCGATCCGGCGGACGCGCCGCATGCGCTGCTGCTCGCCTCCGAGGTGACCGAGCGCACCGGCGACCTGGCGGCCGCCCTGGTCCTCGCGGAGCGCGCGGTGGCCGCCGGCGGGGACGCCTTCGCCCGCTCCTGCGTCGGCGAGCTGCTGCTGCGGACGGGCCGGGCGGACGAGGGCATGGCCCTCTTCGAGGAGCTCCGGCCGGAGCTGCTGCGCGACCCGCTCGCCGCGTCGTTCGTGTCCGAGTCGATGGAGGCCGGCGGCCGGGGTGAGACCGTCGAGCAGTGGCTGACCTCGGCCGCGCAGGCCCTGCTGGACGAGGCCCGGGCGGCCGGTGAGCCGGACTACGACAAGATGCAGGTGGTCTACGCCCTGATCAAGGAGCGGCATCGCGTGCGCGAGGAGCTCGAGCTGCCGCACGACGAGATGGACGGCCTCTTCCACGAGATGCAGCAGGCGATCGAGGCCGGCGAGCCGGACGAGGGCCGCGCGGTGCTCTTCTGGCCGGAGGCCGAGTTCACCGAGCTGATCTCCCGCTGGCCGGATCGGGCCACCGAATACGGCAAGGACTGGGACGAGCACCGCGCCGGCCTGGAGCGGACCCTCGCCGGCTGGTCCTCCTCGGGGGCCATGCGGCTGGGGATCTTCCCGGGCTCGGTGACCGCCCTGGTCGCGTTCGCCGACGGGGAGAAGGCGGACCCCGGCACGGTGGAGACCCACTCGGCGTACGCGGAGGAGATCGGCGAGTACAGCCCGGTGCGGGAGTGGCCGCCGCAGCGGAACGCGCCGTGCTGGTGCGACTCCGGCGCGAAGTACAAGAAGTGCTGCCTGCCCCGGGCCCGGGACTGATCCGGGCCGTGTGCTAACGTTCTCCCTCGTTGGAAGGCGCTGCTAGCTCAAGTGGCAGAGCAGCTGACTCTTAATCAGCGGGTTGTAGGTTCAAGTCCTACGCGGCGCACCACACGAAGAAGGCCCCGACCGTCAGGTCGGGGCCTTCTTGCTGCCGAGCCTGGGCGGCACCGAAGCAGCCCGATGACGCAGAGTGACTTTTTGTGTATCGAAGGTCCCGTGTCTGGATCGAATTCGTCGGCCGGAACGGCGTCGCTCACGCGATCCAGATCCACGATCACACGGTCTACCGGGACCACACCCGCGACCGTGCCGGTCAGATAGACCTCTGGGCGACCGGCCGGCGGCGCTCCGTACGCGAGGCGCCGCCGGCGTTCGACAGGATCACCCGGCCGCAGAATTCGTCACGTCTTCCCAGGTAGGTAAGGCCTGCCAGGGCTTCCCCGCACATCGCGGCGGTGTATTCGACCATCCGCCGGCGCTCGATTCGGGTCATCGGGATCACGCTCCAGTCTCCTCAGGGCGCGCACATCGGGCGGGTTCTTCCGGCCGCCACCGGCGACGTCTCCGCCCGATGTGCTCACTCCGAAATACGCCTACAGAGCGTGATCGGTTCAAGGAGACCCAAAGAGGTTCGAGGAGCCTCAGGGAGGCACAAGAAACCCCAGGAAGTCTCAAGAAACCATGAAATGGCTCAAGAATCAGGAAACCGGGCGGCGAGCGCCAGCGCCAGCATCCCGGTGGCGGTGAAGTCGATCGAGGGCTCGTTGGTCGCGGAGATCAGCATGTCGTCGGCGTACCGGGCGTCGGCACGGTCGAAGGCCGCGTACGAGCCCGCCCGGCACATGCTCCGCCGGTCGTCCCGGCTGAGGGCCGCCACCCGGTCGGCGGCGTTCGGGCCGTTCACCACCGCGCCGGTCATCCGGGTCCGGGTCAGCGTGCCGATCTGGTCGTGGGGGCACTGTGGATACGTGGTCCCGGCCCCGATCACCAGGGAGAGGCCCCAGCCGTTCGCGCCCAGCACGACGTCCCGCGACCGGGTGCCGAACTCCGCGTACCGCGTGTCCCCGGAGACCTGCCGGTAGAGCGACGCGGTCGCCGCCCAGCCGAGCTGCCGGGCCGTGTAGTCCGCGCCGCCGGGGCCCGCGGCCGCGCCGAACGGGTCACGACCGGCCGCCGCGACCGCGGTGTCCAGGCGCTTGCGCAGGTCGGCGCGGAGCTCCTCGGACGGGGCGAGCCGGTACAGCTCGGCGTCGGCCAGCACCTGCACGTCGTAGACGGTCAGCCCGGCCGTGCCGCCGCGGAACCCGGCGGCCCACTCCGTCGCCCGCGTGGTCCAGCCGTCGGTCCGGGAGTCGCCGAGGCGCCGGCCGGCCAGGGCCAGCTCGGTCGCGCCGAGGGCGAGGTCGTCCTGCCAGCTGTCCTCCGGGTAGAACGCGCGCGGCTCGGTGGTGACCAGCTCGCCGACCTCCTCGGTCGCCGCCCGGTCGAAGATCGACGCGGCGGTGTCCAGCAGCGTCGCGGCCTCGGTGGTGGAGGGGGCCAGCTGGGCGGCGAGCGCGAAGGCCGCGGTTACCCGCCCGGCCAGGTTGGGACTGATCGGGTCGCCCGGCGCGGCGGCCCGGAAGACCGGGCGGTACCGCTGGTAGTAGCGGTCGTCGCCGGGCTCGACGTCCAGCTCGTCGTCGTCCTGGGGGAGCCGCCAGGCGTCGTGGTCGCCGAGGATCTCGTCGCCGTCCCCGCCGATGCCGACCTGGATGTAGAACGTGTCGCCGGTGGTCATCCGGGTGAGCCAGTCCAGGCCGTGCGCGATCTCGGCGGCCAGCCCGTCCGGCGCCGGGCCGTCCCGCTGCACCAGCTGCATGGCGATCAGGGCGTACGCGGTGGTGTGGGTGAACTTGAGGAAGTCGCCGGCGTCGTACCAGCCGCCCGCGGCGTCGGTCCGGTCGCCGGTCGGGTCGTCGACATCGGACTGGAAGACCGCGGCGTCCCGGTCGTCCAGGTGGGCGGGCTGCCGCCGCCAGGCCGTGCCGATCTGGTCCGGGCCGTCGCGGTGCGCCTGGAAGTATCCGACCGTGCCGGCGACCAGCGGGCCGAACAGGTCGGTGGCGGGTGCGATCCGGAACGGCGGGGACTCGGCGGCGACGCGGTCGTCCACGCGTACCCGGAAGGTGCCGGAAGCGTGCAACGCGGAGAGGTCGATCGGGTTGGTCGCGCGGAAGCGCGCGTTCCACGCACCACGGCTGGCGCCCGCGGCGACCCGGAGCACCACCCGACCGCGCTCATCGATGATCATCGCGGTGGCGCCGGCCGCATCCTCCGGCGTGAGCAACGTCGCGATCTTGCGTTCGCCGGGCGCCCAGCCGACCTGATCGAGACGGATCTGTGCCGCCGGCGGCTCCGGTGGCGCGGTGTCACAGGCGGTCAGGAGGAGCACTAACAGGAACAGTGGAGCCAATCGGCGGCGGGTGATCACGACGAGCGAGCCTGACGGACCGTCCGATTGCCGAAACGGACGCTTTGTGCGGGGGCGATCTGGGTGTTGGCTGGGAGCTATCGTCTCGGCCATGACCTGCGTCTTGTTGATCTCGGGGAACATCCGCGAGACGTCGTTGCACACCGCCGCACTGCGTACCGCGGCCCGGTTCGCTCCGGCGGAGGTCACCGCCGTGCTCTGGGACGGGCTGGCCGGGATGCCGGCCTTCGTGCCCGGCGAGCCGGAGCCGCCGCGGGCCGTCCTCGATCTGCGGCACCGGGTGGCCACCGCGGACGCGATCCTGATCAGTACGCCGGAGTATGCGGGCTCGCTCCCGGGCAGCCTGAAGAACACGCTCGACTGGCTGGTCGACGGCGGTGATCTGCGCGGCAAGCCGTCCGCCTGGCTCTCGGTGGTCGCGCCCGGCCAGGACGAGGGCGCCCGCACGACGCTGGAGTCGATCCTCGAGGAGCACGGCGGCGCGCGGCTGCTGCGGGCCGCCTGCGTGCGGGTGCCGCTGGAGGCCCGGTCGATCGACGAGCACGGCCTGATCACCGAGCCGCGGCTGCACCTGGCGTTGCAGGACATGCTGCACGCCCTGATCCGCGTGATGGCCATGGGGGACACCCGCCAGCGCCCCTCCTGGCAGGCGAACTCCAGCCTCTACCCGGTGATCAACCGCCCGACCGACCGCCCGACGTTCTTCTAAAGACCCTCTTTCCGGTACGAGCTTTCCGGTACGAGCGGAGCTACGCGATGCCCTGGCCAGCCTTCCAGCACGCGGCCTGGCCCTTGCAGGAGGTGAGCGCCTTGACGGCGGCCTGGAGCTGGGCGACCCGCTGCGGGGTCAGCGTGCCGGCGAGATTCCTCAGCTGGAACGGATCCGTGGTCCGGTCGTAGAACTCGCGCTCGCCGTCCACGTACTCCACCCAGGTGAAGGTGTCGGTGCGGATCGCGTCGTAGGACGGCGGGATGTTGATGCTGTCCTTCTCGTAGTCCGGGTCGGCCGGATCGGTCGCCGGGTCGTGGTGCTCGACCAGCGACGCCGTACGCCACGCGGGCTTGGTCCCGGAGCGCAGCAGCGGCACGAAGCTGTGACCGTCCACCGTGGCCGGAGTAGCGGCCTGGGCCAGCTCGCCGAAGGTGGGGCGCAGGTCGATGTTCTCCACCGAGGCGGTGACCGACTGCCCGGCCGGGATGTCCGGCCCGGCGACGACCAGCGGCACGTTGACGTCGGTGTCGAAGGCGGTCTGCTTGCCGGCGTTCAGGCGGTACTCGCCCATGTGGTAGCCGTTGTCGGAGCTGAAGATGACCACGGTGTTGTCGGCGACGCCCGCCTTGACCAGCGTCTCTCGCAGCGAGCCGAGCATCCGGTCCACCGACTGCACCGCCTGGACCCGGCGACGGAACGCCTGGTCGAGGGCGGCCTGCTCCTTCTTGCCGAGGGCCGGGTGGCGGGCGAGCCAGGCCGAGCCCTGCGGGACCGTGTTGTACGCGGCCGTCCGCGGCGCCTTGAGCCCGGGGAAGGCGTTCGTGTCCTGCGGCGCCGGGGTGTACGGCGCGTGCGGCGAGTAGGACGCCACCTCGATCATGAACGGCTTACCGCTCGCGGCCGAGGTGGTGACGAACTCGTTCGCCTTGGTGGAGAGGACGTCGTTCAGGTAGTCCTTCGCGGTGTGGCCGTACTTCTTGACCACGCCGTTCTCGTTCAGCGTGTAGTCGAAGTTCTTGTACGCGTTGCCGCCCACCACCCAGTCGTCCCAGCCCGGCGGCGTGTACGGGGTCCCGGTGATCTTCTTGTTGCCCGGCTCGTACTCGTTGAGGTACTTGCCCATGAAGGCGGTGCGGTACCCGGCGGCCTGCAGGTCGGTGGCGTAGGTGGACTTCTCCTCGCCGCGGCTGTTGAAGAGGCGGAACCCGCCGTCCGAGCCGTGGTTCTTGTAGATGCCGGTGTTGTGCGGGTACTGACCCGTGAAGATCGACGCACGGGACGGGCAGCAGAGCGAGTCGGTCACCGTGTAGTTGGTGAACGTGGTGCCCGCCATCTGCAGGGCGATCACGTTCGGCATGTACTGCACCAGGTTCTTCGACAGGTCGTCGGTCAGCACGAACACGATGTTCGGCCGGACGGCCGGCGCGCTGGTGGTGACGGCGGGGGCCACCTCCGCGGCCAGGCCGTGGAACTTGTCGCCGCCGGTCGACGACGAGCAGCCGGCCGAGGCGAGCATGACGGCGGCGGCGGTCAGGCCGCCGAGGGTGCGACGAAAGGGGGAAGACATGGTGCGGCTTCGACTCCGTCTCTCAGAGGTGGCCACAGGAGGGTATGCGGGACGGTCCAGCCGATGCGATACCGGGCGGTCGATACGCACCGATCGAGGACTCGCTGTGATGATCTTTAAAAGAATCTCAAGTACGGGGTCGATCGATGGCTTCGTGACGCATAGTGGACACCCGTGCCGTTACCGGAAGGGGGCCTCGGAGACGTGGCCAGTACAGACCCCTTGATCGCCCGTATCGTCGTGGTCACTGAGAGTGTCGATGTGGAGCCGTACCGGCCCATCCGGCCCGGCCCGCGCCGGCCCCGGCTGCCGGTCCGCCCGCCGCGCTCGCCCCGGCGGTCACCCGGCGCCTGATAACCGCCTCGCCGGGCACTTCGGCGGCTCACGAAACAGGCAGGTGGAGAGCGCTACATCCCGGCCTGTTCCGCGAAACTGCGGTGAAACAGGCCGTGGTTAGCGTCGGGCCCTCCCTGAGGGAAAGTGAGCAACGCGTGACCGCGAACATAAACCGGCGTGCCCTTCTGCGTGGTGGAGCCGGCCTGGCCGGCTTCGGTATCTCCGCGGCCCTCCTCGCCGCCTGCGGCGACGACTCCTCGCCGTCCAGTTCCGCAAGTTCCGGGACCAAGAGCTTCGGCGCCCTGAACTACCAGCTCTCCTGGGTGAAGAACGTCGAGTTCGCCGGCGCGTACATCGCCGACACCAAGGGCTACTACACCGCGGCCGGCTTCAGCTCGGTCAACCTGATGGCGGGTGGTCCGAGCGTCAGCCAGGACGCGGTCGTCGCCTCCGGCAAGGCCTTGATCGGCATCTCGTCGCCGGACATTACGGCCGCCGCCATCCTCAAGGGCGCCGAGCTCGTGGTCCTCGGCGCGCAGTACCAGAAGAACCCGTTCGCGATCGTCAGCCTGGCCGAGACGCCGATCAACACCCCGCAGGACCTGATCGGCAAGAAGATCGGCGTACAGGCGACCAACGAGCCGGTCTGGACCGCCTTCCTCAAGGCCAACAACCTGGACGCCAGCAAGATCACCAAGGTGCCGGCCCAGTTCGACCCGTCGCCGCTGGTCTCCAAGGAGGTCGACGGCTGGTTCTCGTTCTTCACCAACGAGCCCAACCTGCTCAAGATGAAGAACGTCGAGACCGTGTCGATGCTCCTCAACGACCACGGCTACCCGCTGGTCTCCGAGGTCTACGTGGCCAAGAAGTCCAGCCTCACCGAGGACCGCGACAAGATCAAGGCGGTCCTGATCGCCGACATCAAGGGCTGGACCGACTCGATCGCCGACCCGAAGCTCGGCGCCAACCTGGCCGCCACCAAGTACGGCAAGGACCTCGGCCTGGACGAGGCCGAGCAGGTGCTCGAGTCGACCGCGCAGAACACCGTGGTGCAGACCGACGACACCAAGGCGAACGGCCTCTTCACCATCACCGACGAGCTGATCGACGAGACGATCAAGACGCTGGCCCTGGGTGGCGTGACCATCACCAAGGACCAGCTCTTCGACCTCTCGGTGCTCACCGAGGTCTACACCGAGAACCCGGCGCTGAAGGCGGCGTCCTGACCGGTACCGACGACCGGGGGATCGTGCTGCGCGGCCTGACCAAGCAGTTCACGATCCGCCGGTCGACCGTCACCGCGCTCGACAACGTGGACCTGGACACCCCGGCGGGCGCGTTCGTCGCCCTGCTGGGGCCCTCCGGCTGCGGCAAGTCCACGATCCTGCGGATCCTCGCCGACCTGGAGAAGCCCACCTCGGGCACGGCTCTGGTGCACGGCGAGGATCCGGCCGCCACCCGGCGCAACCACCACCTGGGCATCGCGTTCCAGGACGCGGCCCTGCTGCCGTGGCGCTCGGTGGAGGCGAACATCCGCCTGCCGCTGGAGGTCAGCGGGGTCAAGGCGGACGACGCCACGATCGCCGACCTGATCAAGCTGGTCGGCCTGGAGGGCTTCGAGAAGGCCCGCCCGGCCCAGCTCTCCGGCGGCATGCGGCAGCGGGTGGCGATCGCCCGCTCGCTCGTGGTCGAGCCGAAGATCCTGCTGCTGGACGAGCCGTTCGGCGCCCTCGACGAGATGACCCGGCAGCGGCTCAACCTGGAGCTGCAGCGGATCTGGACCGAGCGCGCCACCACCACGCTGCTGGTCACCCACTCCATCGCGGAGGCGGTCTTCCTCGCCGACACGGTGGCGGTGATGAGTGCCCGGCCCGGCCGGATCGTCGCCCAGGTGGAGATCGACCTGCCCCGGCCGCGCACCCCGGACATGATTCGGACCGCGCGCTTCCACGAGCTGGAGGACCAGCTCAGCGACCTGCTCTTCGGCAAGGCCGCGGAATCGGCGGAGGCGGAATCGGCCGCCGCGGAGCCGGTCGGATGACGCTTCCCCGGTGGGCGTACGGCGTGATCGGCATCGGTGGTCTCCTCGCGCTCTGGGAGATCGCCGGGCGGACCGTCTTCGCCGAGAGCCGCGCGGTGCCGCCGCCGACCGCGATCCTGGCGCAGCTCGGCACCGACGGGTTCGCGTTCTACTGGCCCAACGTCGCGACCACGCTGAGCGAGGCCGGGCGGGGCTGGCTCTGGGGCAACGCGATCGCCCTGCTGCTGGCGTTCCTGGTGGTGCAGATCCCGTTCCTGGAGCGGGCGCTGATGCAGCTGGCCCTGGTCAGCTACTGCCTGCCGGTGATCGCGATCGGACCGGTGATGGCGGTGATCTTCGACGGTGACACGGCCAAGGTGATCCTCGCCGCCATCTCGGTCATCTTCACCACCCTGGTCGGCGCGCTGGTCGGACTGCGCAGCGCCGACCGGACCAGCCTCGACCTGATCCGCGCGTACGGCGGGGGGCGGTGGACACAGCTCTGGCGGGTACGCCTGCGCGCGAGCCTGCCGAGCCTCTTCGCCGGTCTGCGGATCGCCGCCCCGGCCGCCATGCTCGGCGCGATCATCGGCGAGTACCTGGGCTCGGAATCCGGACTGGGAGTCGCGATGATCAACTCGCAGCAGAGCCTCGCGGTCGAGCGGACCTGGGGGATCGCCCTGGTGGCGACGGCCCTCTCCGGTCTCGCGTACGGCCTGACCGCGCTGGTCGGCCGCCTGCTCACGCCATGGGCGCCGCGATGAAGGGGCTGCTGCGTACGCTCAAGGGCCTCGGCATGGCGGTCCTCTCGATCGCCGTCGTCTGCGCCGTCTGGCAGATCCTGGTCAAGGGGTTCGCGCTGGACCCGTTCCTCACCCGGGGCCCGCTCGACGTCTGGACGTACCTCACCGACCCGGCCAACGACGCCGAGCGCGACCTGCTCTGGGAGGCCGGCAAGGTCACCGCGCTGGACTCGCTGATCGGCCTGGCCGGCGGCGCGATCGCGGCCCTGGTCACGGCGATCGCGTTCGCGCTGTGGCGGGGCGTGGAGCAGACCCTGCTGCCGGTCGCGATGGCGCTGCGCGCGGTGCCGCTGGTCGCGATGACCCCGCTGATCGCGCTGATCTTCGGTCGTGGTCTGGCCGGGGTCACGGTGATCGCCGGCATCGTCACGTTCTTCCCGGTGCTGGTCAACGTGTCGCTGGCGCTGCGGGCGGTGCCGAAGTCCTCGGTGGACCTGATGCGGGCGTACGGTGCCTCGCCGTACTCGACGCTCTGGAAGGTGCAGTTGCCGGGCGCGCTGCCGGCGCTCTTCGCGGCCCTGCGGGTGGCGGCGCCGCTGGCCCTGGTCGGTGCGCTGCTCGCCGAGTGGCTGGCGACCGGGAAGGGCCTGGGCTACCTGATGCTGGCCTCGGTCACCACGTTCGAGCTGGATCGCATGTGGACCGGCGTGACCCTGGTGACGGTGGCGTCGATCGTGCTCTACTCGCTGATCAGCGTGATCGAGCAGCTGACCCTGTCCCGGTACGCCCCCGAGCAGAGTCGTTAACCGCCCAGGCCGTGCTCGTAGGCGTAGCGCACGGCCTGGGCCCGGTCCCGCACCCCGAGCTTGGCGAAGAGCCGGTTCACGTGGGACTTCACCGTCACCTCGGTGACGAAGAGGCGCTTGGCGATCTCCCGGTTCGAGAGTCCGGCCGCGATGAGTCGCAGCACCTCGGCTTCCCGTGGGGTCAAATCTGATATATCCCGTTTTTTCCATGAAGCCTGGCCCGCGGCGGCCACCAGGCGCTGCTGTACCCGCGGGTCCAGGACCGACTGGCCGAGGGCGGCGGCCCGCACCGCCTGGGCGATCTGCGCGCGGCCCGCGTCCTTGGTCAGATAGCCCACCGCGCCGGCCCGCAGCGCCCCGAGGATGTGCTCGTCGTCAGCGAACGTGGTCAGCACCACCACCCGGGTCTCCGGGTGGCTCTCCCGGATCCGCGCGGTCGCCGTGACGCCGTCGACGCGGGGCATCCGCAGGTCCATCAGCACGATGTCCGGGCGCTCCCGGGCGACCAGTTCGACGGCCTGGTCGCCGTCGGCCGCCTCGCCCACCACCGCCACGTCGTCGAGCAGGCTCAGCATCAGGGCCAGGCCCTCGCGGACGGCGGTCTGGTCGTCGGCCACCACCACCCGGATAGTCACCCGGGCATCCTGACATCCACCCGCCACCCGTCCGGCTCCGGACCCGCCTCGACGCTGCCGCCGGCCATCTCGGCACGTTCCCGCAGCCCGATCAGCCCGTAGCCGCTGGAGAGCCCGGAGAGCGGGGGACCGGCCGGGCCGTGGTTCCGCACGATCAGGTGCACACCCCTCTCCGCGTACGCGAGAAGCACGGTGACCGCACTGCCGGGAGCATGCCGGCGGACGTTCGTCAGCGCCTCCTGCGCCGCCCGGAACAGGGCCAGACCGGTCTCGGCCGCCAGTTCCCGCGGCTCGCCCTCGACGGCGAAGCCGGCCGGTGCGCCCAGGTCGTCGCCGTACCCCGCGGTCAGCTCGCGGACCAGCTCGGGCACCGGCAGCGGGTCGCCGCGCAGTGCGCTCACCGCCCGGCGGGTCTCGGTCAGCCCGTCCCGGGCCAGCGTGCCGGCCCGGTCGACCAGCACCGCGGCCTCGGCGGCCCGGTCCCGTTCCAGCAGTGCGGCGGCCGTCTCCAGCTGGACCGAGAGCGCGGAGAGCGAGTGCGCCAGTACATCGTGGATCTCCCGGGCCAGCCGGGCGCGCTCGGCCAGCGTGGCCGCCCGGGCCTGCTCGTCGCCGAGCAGGCGCCGCTGCTCGGCGCTCTCCGCCCGCTGCCGCCGGATCACCCCGGCCGACAGGACCAGGGCCAGCACCCCGGACCAGACGCCGATCGCCGACCAGGGCATCCCGTGCGCCGCCAGCGCGGCGACCATGAGGAGCCCGGCGGTGCCGCTCATCGCGGCGAGCAGCGTCCCGGGCAGCGACATCGCGCCGACCACACCGGCGGCCACCAGATAGAACGGTCCACCGGCGATCTTGCCCACCGCGCAGAGCAGCAGCCCGGCCGCGAAGCAGCAGCCGACCGCGACGGCCTGTCGCCGGAGCGTCGGCTGGCGGATCGACATGGCCACCCCGGCGACCGCGCCGAGGGTCACCCCGGCCAGGATGGCCAGGCCCTGCGCGGTGTCGAGACCGGGCCGGGGCCGGTCCTGGAACATCGCGACGGTCACGATCACGACCGAGACGACGCCGCGCAGCTTGCGCCACGACTCCACGTGCCGATCGGTGACGGTGAACACGGCACCAGTCTGCGCCATGCTCGCGCTCATCGGGTGCCGGCGGAGATCCGGGCGCCGGTCGCCAGCGCCCGGGTGCCGACCACCGCGGCCTCGCCCACGAAGCTCAGGCCGAGCGCCAGGACCAGGGCGGAGGTGAGCACGGCCGGATCGGCACCGAGCGCGATGCCGGCCTCGTACTGGCCGAACCGCAGCAGGGCCAGCCCGGCCCAGACGAGCGCGGTGACCCAGGTGTAGCGCTGCCAGGCGTGCCCGTCCCGGACGAAGACCCGGACGGTCAGCCCGCGCGCCACCCCGCCGGCCAGCGCGATCAGCGCACCGGAGCCGAGCAGCGCGAGATCCAGCAGCGCGCGCGGGAAGCCGCCCGCGGCGACCTGGTACAGGCCCATTCCGACCAGGGCGATCGGCAGCACGACGAGGCGCCGGGCCTCCAGCGGCTCGCCGGTGAAGCGGCGGTAGAGCGCGTATCCGACCAGAGCGACGATGAGCAGCGTGGTGGTGTCCATGTCGGTCACGCTAGGAATCCGGGCGGGTGGAAAGCCGCCACCCACGGGTGGAGTCCGGGTGGAGTTCCCGGGATTCGGGGCGGTTCGCGGTGCGTTCTGCCGGTATCGTCACCATTCGATACCGATGGATTCCGGAGGCACCGTCATGACATCCGAGATCGTCGATCTGGCCGACCCGGCGTTCCAGTCCGACCCGCATCCGGTCTACGCCGACTGGCGGCGTGCCGGGCCGGTCCGCCGGGCGCTGCTGCCCGGTGGGACCGAGGGGTGGGTGGTCACCCGGTACGAGGACGCCCGCCGGGCGCTGACCGATCCGCGGCTCTCCAAACGGGCGAGCGGGAACGGGTCCGGCGGTTCCCGGACGGCCGGGCAGGCACCGGCCGGGGCCACCCCGCCGGAGATCGGCGCCGCGATCTCCCGCCACATGCTCGCCGTCGACCCGCCGGACCACACCCGCCTGCGCCGCCTGGTCTCCGCCGCGTTCACCGCCCGCCGGATCGAGGCGCTGCGCCCGCGGATCGAGCGGATCACCACCGACCTGCTCGACGCGATGGAGGGCGGGGAGCGGGCCGACCTGATCGACGCGTTCGCCTTCCCGCTGCCGATCCAGGTGATCTGCGAGCTGCTCGGCATCCCGTCGGACGACCGCGACGACTTCCGCGAGTGGTCGAACGCGGTCGTCGCCGGCAGCGCCGCCGGGGACCGGCTGGCGCCGTCGCTCAAGGCCATGGTCACCTACATCCAGGCGTTGCTCGCCGACCGGCGCACGCACGGCGGCGACGACCTGCTTTCCGGGCTCGTCCAGGTACGCGACGAGGACGACCGCCTCACCGAGCAGGAACTCTCCTCGATGGTCTTCCTGCTGCTGGTCGCCGGGCACGAGACCACGGTCAACCTGATCGCCAACGGCACCTGGCTCCTGCTGGCCGACCGGGCCCGCTGGGACGCCCTGCGTGCCGACCTCTCGCTGCTCCCGACGGCGATCGAGGAGTTCCTCCGGTACGAGGGCCCGATCGAGACCTCGACGTACCGGATCGCCACCGAGGACCTGGAGATCGGCGGCACCCCGATCCGGGCCGGTGACCCGGTGCTGATCGGCCTGCTCTCCGCCAACCGCGACCCGGACCGCTTCCCCGGCGCCGACGACCTGGTCCTGGACCGGGCCCAGAACCCGCACCTCGCGTTCGGCCACGGCATCCACTACTGCCTGGGCGCCCCGCTGGCCCGGTTGGAGGCCCAGATCGCGTTCACCGCCCTGCTGACCCGTTTCCCCGGCATGCGCCTGGCCGTCCCCGCCGACTCCATCCCGTGGCGCCCGGGGCTCCTCCTGCACGGCCTCTCGTCTCTTCCGGTATGCCTTTAGCGCCCTCCGTCACCGAACCCCGCCCGGGGCGGTGAGCAGCCCCGGGCGGGGGAGCGGAGAGAATGTCCGCCATGGCGGACCTGCATGATCCAGAATCCCGTGACCCGTCGCCGACGGCCTCGCTGCCGGTGGTGGAGGCGAGCGGCGTCTACCGCGCGGCCAACCACCGGCGGGTGGCGATCGCGGCCGGCGCCGGCGGGGCCGTGCTGCTGGCGGCGGTGATCTGGATGCTGTCGTCGGGCGGGGACGGCGAGCGGAGTCCGGCCGCGGCGCCGGGCGCGACGGCGACGACGGCGGCCGCGACCGAGGAGCCGGGGGAGGAGATCTCCACCGGGCCGGCGGCGACGGCGAGCACGACGACGCCGGCCGCGACGGCGAGCAACCCGTCGCTCACCCCGGACCAGCTGGTCGATCAGCTGGACGAGGCGATCGACCTGCTGGCGGAGAACGGCGAGATCGACGACGACGACGCCGAGTCGCTGGCGAAGCGGCTCGACAAGGTCGCCGACGAGATCGAGGACCGGGACGCGGAGAAGGCGGCCCGGAAGCTCCAGGACTTCGCCGAGAAGCTCGTCGACCTGCACGACGACGAGGATCTCAGCGATGCCGGCTTCCAGGCGCTCTCTATGGCGTCGACTCAGCTGGCCCAGGTGCTGCCGCAGATCCCGGCCGAAGACGACTGATCGCCGCCTCGATGCCGGCCACCCGGTCGGCGACCAGGCCGACCGCGCCGCCGACCCGGGAGAGCGGGTCCGAGCCGTCCCCGCCGAGCGCCTGCTCGCGCAGGTAGGCGGCCTTGACGTCGGCCCACCGCGCGGCCTGCTCCGGGGTCAGCCGGTCGCGGATCTCGGCGAGCTTGAGCAGGTTGGCCTCGGCGCCGCCGGTGAGGGTCTGCGCCTCGCCGAGGTAGTGGTCGTCGAGGACCGTCTCCAGCTCGTCGTCGTTCATCGCCGGCACGATCCGCTCGGCCAGCTTGTTCATGTTCCGGTACGACCCCTGCAGCTTGAACGGCGGCTCGGTCCGGCTCGCGTCGGCCTGGGCGGCCGACGCGATGTACGCCTGGTTGACCCGGAGCACCACCCGCTGTGCCCGGCGCATCTTCCGCAGCACGGCCAGGATCTGCTCCAGCTCGGCGGCGGAGTACGGATGCGCGGGCTTCGCGGTCTCGTCCCCCTCCGCGAGGCGCAGCAGCAGTGTCAGGTCGTCCCGGTCCCGGGCGGCCAGCGGCGCCAGCACCGGGTTCGTGGTCAGGGCGTTCTCCAGGTACGAGAGCTCGAACAGGTCCTCGCGCCCGGAGAGCACGTCGCCCAGGTTCCACACGTCGGCCCGGTTCGCCAGCATGTCCGGCACCCGGAAACGCCGCCCGGTCTCGGTGTACGGGTTACCCGCCATGCAGACCGCGAACCGCTTGCCCCGCAGGTCGTAGGTGCGGGTCCGCCCGTCCCAGACGCCCTCCATCCGGCGCTGCGCGTCGCAGAGCGAGATGAACTTCTGCAGCAGCTCCGGGTCGGTGTGCTGGATGTCGTCGAGGTAGAGCAGCACGTTGTTGCCCATCTCCAGGGCGAGCGAGATCTTCTCGACCTCCTGGCGGGCCGTCGCGTTCGGCGCCTCGGCGGGGTCGAGCGAGGTGACGCCGTGTCCCAGGGCCGGCCCGTTGACCTTCACGAAGACCAGGCCGAGGCGGTCGGCGACGTACTCCATGAGCGTGGTCTTGCCGTAGCCGGGCGGGGAGATCAGTAAGAGGAGCCCCGAGCGATCCGTCCGCTTGTCATCCCCCGCCGCCCCGAGCTGCCGGGCCAGGTTGTCGCCGATCAACGGCAGATAGACATCGTCGAGAAGCCGGTTGCGTACGAACGTGGTCATCACCCGCGGCTTGAACTCGTCGAGCCGCAGCCGCTCCCGCTCGGCGGCGGCCAGGGCCGCTCGCTGCTGCTGGTATATCCGATATCCAGGCATATTCTGCTGACGATGTGTCGTCGCCCGCGCGAGAAGGTCGTCCAGCCGGATGTCCAGCCGGCCGTCAGTGATCCTCGGATGCACCCCGAGTAGGCCCGACACGCTCTCGGTGAGGGCGGCGGAGACGTCGTACCTGGTCAGCGCGGTGCCGGCGACCTCGACCCCGATGGCCTCCAGCATGTCGGCCCGCTCCCCGGAGTCGGGTTTGGCCTGGTGGAAGGCTTCGAGCCAGGCTTGGACGAGCTGGCGCTTCATCTCGGGGGAATCGGCGAGGGCACGAAGGTCGTCGGTGTATTGCCGAGCGGCCTCCGAGCCTCCGAGCTCCCGGTGGAAACGGTCCAGGAAGGTCCGTGCCCCGGCGCTGGTGGCGAACCCCGCGGGCGCCGTGGCCAGCTCCTCGATGAGGTAACCGCCGACGTCCGTGCCGGCTGCCGCGTCCAGCTCGGCGCGGAGGTCGTCGAGGGCCGTGCCCGCCGATCCGAACAGCTGCCGGGCCCGGACCAGCGACGCCGCCCGCAGCTGCCAGCTCGCCCGCTGCTCGCCGGACGCGCCGAAGGCCCAGAAGAGCTGCGCCTCGACCCGGACCGACGGCTCGAAGCGGAGTAGGCCCGCCCCCGCGTGCAGCCGGAGCAGCACCTCGAGGATGGCCGTCGCGTCGGCGTCGTGCACGCCGCGCTCGTAGCCCTCCTCGTACCGTGCCTCCGCCGCCCGCCGGACCACCTCGCGCAGGGTGCCGCCGCCCGCGATCCCGGGGTTCTCGGCGAGGACCGCGGCGGCCAGGTGCTCCGCGCGATAGATCTCCCGGTTCTCGGAGATGAGGGGCTGGTCCCAGAACGGGCGGGTGCCGGCGAAGGCGGGATCGGTCACCGGCGCCCGGTAGTCGGTTCCGGTGATCGCGTAGGCCAGCCCGCCGTCGTGCGGGACCAGGGTCAGGTCGATCGCCTGCTCGTTGACCGCGAAGACGTGCCGCCCGAGCCGGATCCCGCCGTCGCCGAAGAGGTCCAGCCGGTCCCGCAGCGCGCGCCCTGCCTCCTGCCGCGCGGCCTTGAGCAGGCCGTCCAGCTCTTCGGCGCGTACCGTGTCGCCGAGCTCGCGCAGGTCCTGCGCGACCGAACGGACCTTGGCCGGCATCGGATCGGTGGCGAAGTACGTGTTGACCTCGTCCGGGTCGCCGAGCGTGGCGATCCGCCGGTGCACCGCGGCCAGGATCCGGCGGGCCGACTCGGCCAGCCGGTCCGCGCGGCGGGCCCGCTCGTCCAGCAGCGACTGCCGGCGCCCGGAGATCGCCTCGTAGACCTCGGTGCGCTTGGCGGCCAGCCGGTCGCCGAAATCGTCGACGTCGGCGAACCGGGTCTCCAGGTTCTCCACCTGGGCCATCAGCTTGGCGAGCTGCTCGTCGCAGCGTTCCGGGGTGTCCGCGGCGGCCAGCGCGGCCGCGACGGACTGCCCGAAGAGCGCGAACTCGGCGGCGAACGCGGCCCGGCCCTCGACCGAGGCCAGCTCCCGGCGGCGACCGTCCAGTGTGGCGCGTGCCCGGTTGAGGCCGCCGAGAACGGTGCCGATCTGCTCCAGGATGGACACCCGGACGGTCGCGTCGGCGATCTCCAGGCCGCCGACCACCTCGGTCACCACCTGCAGGCCGTCGGACTGCTCGGCGATCCGCTCGGCGACCGGCGACGCCTCGGCGACCGTCTCCACCGCGGCGGCCTTCGCGGCCAGCTCGTCGACGGTCTTCTGGTACGCGGCGAAGGCGTCCGGGCGGCGCAGGATCTCGACGGCGCGGCGGGCGGTCTCGTCGGTCGCGGTGGCGAGGGCCGCGTCGATCTCGTCCAGCCGGGCGAGGTCGATGTAGCGCATCTCCCGCAGCCCCGCCACGTGGCCGCGCTCGCGGCGCAGGTCGGAGAGGCGGCGCAGCCAGTCCGCGTCGGTGTCCCGGACCAGGCCGTCGGCCTTCGTGGCGGCTTCGGTGACCGCGGTCGCCGCCTGCTCCTGGAGGGCGACGACCGAGGCGAACTCGTCGAGCACCTGCTTCGCCGCGGTGCGTACCTCGTGCAGCGGCGCGGCGAGGTCCTCCAACTCGGCGTCGCCGAGCCAGTGGTAGTTGTCGAAGGCCCGGGTGCAGGCCGCGATGATCGCCTCGAAGACCGGGCCGGCCGCGGACATCTCGTCCACCATCCGGGTCACCACGAGGGCGTCCGCGATGCCGCGGACCAGGTCGGCGTTGCCCACCCGCTCCAGCGGTCCGCTACCGGCCGCCGGGGCCGCCTCCTCCGCGACGTACGGCGTCTGCCAGAGCTGGACCGGGTGGATCCGGGCCGGCTCGTCGTCGGGGGTGCCGCGGAGCACCACCAGCACGCCGTCGTCGAAGATCGCGTACCCCAGCCCGCCGATCGGGGTCGCCACCTCCTTGCGGATCACGTTGTACGGCAGTAGGAGGTACCGCCCGGCCTCGGCGGCGTGGAACACGTAGAGCACGTCCTCGCCGTTGACCGAGCGCACCACCCGCTCGAACTCCAGCCCGGCGGTGTCCGCGTCGAACGTCTTCGCCACGCCGGTGGCCAGGTAGTACCCGCCCGGGAAGATCACGCCCTGGTCGTCCGGGAGACGGCGGCAGGCCTGACCGATCCCGTCCAGCCGGCGTACGTCCCGGGTCCGGGTGTTGAAGACCAGATACCGGTACGCGGTCTCCTGGTACGGCAGCACCCGCAGCAGGATCAGCGCGCCGACCCGGGCGTACCCGATCTCCGCGTCCGCCAGGCTCTGCAGCGGCTCGTCGACCGGCTCGGAGAAGATGCCCTCGCCGTCCTCGGTGTTGTCCTCCACCTTGACGGTGAGCGTCCCGCCGACCGTCTCGACGAAGACCTCGTCCTCGATCGAGACGTGCGGGTGCCGCCCGAGAACGTGCTGCTCCCGGGTGGTGAGGGTCCACTCGAAGTCGTACGGCGGGGGCGCCACCGCGTCCCGTTCGCCCCGCGCGTCGAGGTACGTGACGCTCCCGTCGACACCGATCCGCCAGCGCAGCACCTTGCGGTCGTCGGCCCGGGCCCCGGTCTGGAAGACGGCCAGCAGCAGCTGCTCCACCCGCCAGAGCCGGACCAGCCGGGTCTCCCTGTAGTAGCGGTACAGCTCGGCGAAGTCCCGCCGGAAGCCGGGATCGTCGAGCAGGCCCGGCACCGGGTGCGGCTGGAACTCGCGGTCGAGCGAGACGAGCACGTCCTCGACCGCGGTCTCCGCCTTGAGCCCGAGGAACGCGTTGCCGCCGAAGAGCAGCGCGTCCCCGGCCGGCGCCACATCGCGGGCCACGCAGTTGTTGCCGGTCCGGATCCGCTCGGTGCCCAGCAGGCTGGTCTGCTGGGCACCGAAGGCCTCGACCCGGCGCGCGTTCAGTGCCTCGGCCCGGTCGGCGAGCTCGCGTGCCTTCGCACCGAGCCGGGACCGGAGCACCTCATAGGTGCCGGCGTCGATGGTCACTTGTCAGCCTGGTCCTTCTTGCCCTGGGCCAGGCTGGCCGCGACGGCGATGTTCGCGACGTCGGCGGTGGAGATCTTGCTCAGCGTCTCGGCCAGGTCGCCCTCGCCGTTCAGGTATCGGGCACCGAGACCCTGCGCGACCGTCGAGTTCTCCACGAAACCGTCGATGCTCTTGCCCAGGGCGATCGAGCCGACCAGCTTGTCGAAGAAGATCGAGTCGCCGCCGACGATGTCGATGTCGGCCTTCTCCAGACCGGCCGCGAGCACCATGGCCTGCGCCTCGGCGATCTCCTTGTGCACGGTGATGCCGGCCAGCCGGATCTCCTTCTCCGCCTCCAGACGCAGGCGGTACTCCTCGTGCGCCCGGGTGACCTCGTCCAGGGTGGCCATCGCGCCGGCCTTCTGCTCTAGGCCCTCGGCCTCGCCCTTCAGCTTCTCGCGGATCGCCTCGGCGGCGACCAGGGCCTTCTGCCGCTCGACGGCGGCCTCGGCCAGACCGGTCTTCTCGATCACCTCGGCCTCGGCGCGGCCGGTCTTCTCGATCACCTCGGCGTTGCGCTCGCGGACCTGGACGTCGGCGAGGCCGCTCGCGGCCGCCTCGGCCTGGGTGCCCTCGGCCAGGCGGATCTTGGCGCGGGCGTCGAGGTCGGCGGCCTGCTGGCGGGCCTCGGCGAGCAGCAGCTGCTCGCGGGCCTTGAACTTGGCCGCGGTCTCCGCGGCCTCGGCCGCCTTGATGTCCTTGACCAGGGCCTCCTGCGCCTCGGCCTCGGCGTTGATGATGACCGCCTGGCGGGTCCGCTCGGCCTCCTCGACGGTACGCAGGCGCTTGATGTTCTCCTCTTGCTCGGCGACCGTCTTCTCCACCGCGATCCGCTCCCGGATCACCTCGGCCATCGACCGCTTCTCGGTCTCGACCTCCTTGTCCTTGGCGATCGTGGAGAGCTCGGTCTCCCGCTGGCGCCCGATCACCTCGAGCATCCGGTCCTTCTCGATCCGCTCGCTCTCGATCGCGATGACCCGCTCGCGGTTCTTCTCGGCGACCGCGATCTCCCGGTTCTTGTTCTCCGTCTGCACGCCGAGCTGCTGCTCGGTCTTGAGCCGGGCACCCTCGGAGCGCAGCGTCTCCTCGGCCCGGGCCAGCGCGATCTCGGCCTCCTCGCGGGCCCGGATGGTCTCGATCTCGCGCCGCTGCTTGATCTCCGCGTCCGCCTGCCGGCGCTCCAGCTCGAGGATCGCCTCGCGGGCGTCCACGTCCTGGCGGGTGATCTCCTTCTCCTCGTTGCGGCGGAAGTCGTTGGTGCGGACCGCCTCGATCGCGGTCAGCTCGGTGATCTTCCGGATGCCCTGCGCGTCCAGGATGTTCTTCGGGTCGAGCGCGGCGAGCGGCGTCTGCTCCAGGAAGTCGATCGCCGCGTCCTCCAGGCTGTAGCCGTTCAGGTCGGTGCCGATCACCTCGATGATCTGGTCCCGGAACTCGTTGCGCTTGGTGTAGAGGTCGACGAAGTCCAGCTGCTTGCCGACCGTCTTGAGCGCCTCGGAGAACTTCGCGTTGAAGAGCTCCTGCAGGGTGGCCTCGTTGCTGGCCCGGCTGGTGCCGATCGCCTGCGCCACCTTGATGACGTCCTCGGTGGTCTTGTTGACCCGGACGAAGAACGTGATCCGGATGTCCGCGCGGATGTTGTCCCGGCAGATCAGGCCTTCGCGACCCGTACGGGAGATCTCGATGGTCTTGACCGAGATGTCCATGGTCTCGGCCTTGTGCAGCACCGGGAGCACCACGGCGCCGGTGAAGGTCACGTCGACGCGGCGCACCTTGGAGACGATCAGGGCTTTACCCTGCTCCACCTTCCGGAACATGCGGCTGAGGAAGAACACCACGCCGACCGCGACGAGCAGTACGACGGCGATGAGCACACCGAGACCGGTGGAGACGACGTCCATCAAAGACCTTTCCTAGCGATATCGGCGGGGAGGACCCAGAAGAACTCGCCTTCCGGGTCGACGTCGTAGATGAGGGCGACGGTGCCCGCGTGCAGTTCGTCCCGGCCGGCCTGGCGGACCTGGATGATCGCCGACGAGCCGTCCGCCGCGTGCACCTCGGCCTGGCCGAACGCGTCGGTGACCCGGCCGGTGCGGATCACACAGGTGAGACCGACGAAGTCGGCGCGGGAGGCGTCCGGCCCGTCCGGCAGCATCCGCTGCAGCGGGATGGCCAGCAGCCGGGCGATGACCGCGGCGAGCACGATCGCGGCGATCGGGATCACCCAGAGCGGGACCGGGCCGTGCCATTCGCCGCCGGAGAGGGTGGCGAACCAGGCGAGCGCGACGAAGAGGGAGATGTATATCGGAGCGGGGATGCCGAGGACGGCGCCGCTCTCGAAGTCGGCGCCCAGACTGATCACCACGACCCAGTAGATGATCACCAGCACCAGCAGTGGCGTGAACAGGACCGTGGGAAAGCTCAAGGCGGCATCTATGAATCCCATGACGATCTCAGAGTGCCAGCCGGGGTCAAGTAATCCCTGGTTAACGACGGCCTTCTTCCGGCCTTAGGGACAGGGAAGACTGGATCGCATGGATCGGGAACAGTTGGCACATTTCCTCCGAACCCGGCGCGAAGCGCTGCAGCCGGAGGACGTGGGACTGCCGCGGGGGCAGCGCCGGCGGACCGGCGGGCTGCGGCGTGAGGAGGTGGCGTCGCTCGCCGGGATGTCGTCCGACTACTACGGCCGGATCGAGCAGCAGCGCGGCCCGGCGCCCTCCGGGCAGATGCTCGCGGCCCTGGCCAGGGCACTGCACCTGAACCTCTCGGAACGGGATCACCTGTTCCGGCTGGGTGGGCATCCGGTACCGCTGCGGACGTTCCGCGACGACCACATCAGCCCCGGCATGATGCGGATCGTCGACCGGCTCGGCGACACCCCGGCGATGGTGATGTCCCGGTTCGGCGAGACGCTGCGGCAGACCCCGATGGCGGTGGCGCTCTTCGGCGACGAGACGCACTTCACCGGGCTGTCCCGCGCGGTGGTCCACCGATGGTTCACCGATCCGGCGTCCCGGCGGATCTATCCGGAGCGGGACCACGGGAAGCACGGGCGGATCTTCGCGGCCCAGTTGCGGCAGATGTACGCGGCCGCCCCGCACGGCCGGGCCGGGGAGATCGTCTCGGCGCTGCTGGCGGCGAGCCCCGAGTTCGCCGCGATCTGGGACACCCACGAGGTGGGCCTGACCCACGTCGAGCACAAGGTCCTGGTCCACCCGGAGCTGGGCGAGATCGAGGTGCACTGCCAGACCCTGTACGAGCCGGAGCAGGAACAGGCCCTGCTGGTCTTCACCGCGGTGCCCGGTTCCGCCAGCTACGAGAAGCTCCAGATGCTGTCCGCCGTCGGCTGACCGGGGTCAGAGTCCGAGGTCCGCCATCCGGTGGATCTCGGACATCTGCTCCACCGCGGTCTCGTTGGCGAGTTCGTTGAGCCGCTCGTCCGACCCGCCGCGCAGCAGATCCGCCGCCATCTGCTGGGCGCCCTCGTGGTGCTCGGTCATCATCGTGACGAACCGGTGGTCGAAGTCCGCGCCCCGGGCCGAGGTCAGCTCGGCGAGCGCCGCCGCGGACTGCATCCCGGGCATCCCGCTGTGGTCGTGGTCCGGGTCGTTCTCCGGCTGCCCGCGCTCGGAGAGCCACGCCTGCAACACCGCGATCTCCGGCCCCTGCCCGGCGACGATCCGTTCGGCCAGCGACCGCAGCTGCGCGCTGCCCGCCCGTTCCGGGGCTAGTTTCGCCATCTGAACCGCCTGCCGGTGGTGGGCGATCATCATCTGGGCGTACGTCACGTCGATGCTGTTGTAGGGCGATCCGTCGGGCGCCCGCACGTGATCAGAGTCGGACACCGCGGCCGATTCCCCCGGCTTTCCCGGCAGCACCACGCGCACCGCGGAAGGGGACGCCGCAACGGAAGCCGGGCGCTGGTCCGACGCGCGCACCGCGACCGTGACCCCACCCGCCGTGACCAGCGCGACCGTTGCCCCGGTCAGCGCCCACACCCGTCTCCGGTCCATCGCTTCCTTCCCGAACGCCCCACAGGCCCGTCTTCCGGCAGCTATGGTAACGACAAATATCTATATCGCCGGAGGTTAGCTCGATGAAGCACCTGGCCTCACGTGGAACGGCCGTCGCTGCGATCCTGCTCGGCCTGCTGGTGGCCACGCCCGCCCACGCCGACACTGCCATCCCAGGCGTCGACGAGATCGTCAGTAGCCCGAACATCGCCCAGGTGGCACATCTGGACACGGCCGGGCCACTGGCCGGGGCGTTCAACACCGACTGGGCGTTCAAGGGGACGTACGCCTTCGACGGCAACTACAACGGCTTCACCGTCTACGACATCAGCGACCCGCGTGACCCGCGGGTCGCCACCCAGGTGCTCTGCCCGGGCTCGCAGAACGACCTGTCGATCTACGGTGACCTGCTCTTCGTGGCGACCGACTCGCAGCGCACCGACGACTCCTGCGCCAGCGCGTCGGTGCCGGCCAGCTCGCCGGCCGAGACGCCGCGCTGGGAGGGCATCAAGGTCTTCGACATCAGCGATCCGCTCAATCCGGCGTACGTCAAGGCGGTCAAGACGGACTGCGGCTCGCACACCCAGACGATGGTGCCGGGCAAGGGGAAGGACCACTCGGTCTACCTCTACGTGCAGTCGTACAACCTCTCCGGCGCGAGCTACACGAACTGCGCGCTGCCGCACGACAAGATCTCGATCGTCAAGGTGCCGTTGAAGGACCCGACGGCGGCGGCCGTGGTCGCCACCCCGGTGCTCTTCCCGGACGGCGGGTTCGGCGGCGACGCGGACAGCAGCGCGACCACCGGCTGCCACGACATCACCGCGTACCCGGCGAAGGACATCGCGGCCGGTGCCTGCATGGGCGACGGCGTGCTGCTGGACATCTCGAACCCGGTGGCGCCCTCGGTGATCACCACGGTCCGGGACACCGAGAACTTCGCCTTCTGGCACTCGGCGACCTTCAACAACGACGCCACCAAGGTGGTCTTCACCGACGAGCTCGGCGGGGGCGGCGGCGCCGAGTGCAACGCCACGGTCGGCCCGAACCGGGGCGCCGACGCGATCTACGACATCGTCGGCAAGGGGAAGAAGCTCTCGCTGAGGTTCCGCAGCTACTTCAAGATCCCGCGGGCCAACGCGGACACCGAGAACTGCGTGGCGCACAACGGCTCGCTCATCCCGGTTCCCGGCCGCGACATCCTGGTCCAGGCGTGGTACCAGGGCGGCATCTCGGTCTGGGACTTCACCGACTCCAGCCGGCCCACGGAGATCGCGTACTGGGAGCGGGGTCCGCTGAGCACCGAGAGCCTGGTCGTCGGCGGTTCCTGGTCGGCGTACTGGTACAACGGCTTCATCTACTCCAGCGACATCCAGAAGGGCCTGGACGTGCTGGAGGTCAAGGACCACCGGATCGACAAGGCGAAGCACGCGCGGACGTACCTCTTCAACGCGCAGACCCAGAGTGACTACCGCTCCTGGTAGGGCCTGACGGGCGTCAGGCGGCCGGTCCCCGACCGTGGCCGGCCGCCTGCTGCCAGGCCCAGAGCGCCCACCACCAGCGCATCGTCTCCATCACGGTGAGCTGTTCCTCGCCGTCGCCGAAACCGGTCAGCTCGCGTAGCCGCCGCATCCGGTACCGGACCGTGTTCGGATGCAGATGCAGCGATCCCGCGGTCCGGTCCAGCCGCTGGCCCCGGTCCAGGTAGGCGAGCGCGGTCCCGACCAGATCCCGGTGGAAGTCGTCGCCCGGATCCAGCGCACCGAGCAGCTCGTCCCGCAGGAACTCGGCCAGCAGCGGCTGCCCGGCCAGCGCCGTCTCGGCCGCGAGGTCGGTCACCCTGCGCGGTCCGGTCACCCCGCGGACGCGAGCCGCGTGCAGCGCGGCCAGGGCGAGGCGATGCGCCTCCGCGACGTTTTTCAGAGGTACGGCCGGAGTGCTCACGATCCGCTCAAAAGGTGCTGCCGTGAAGCTCGGAAGCCGTGGCGCCACCCCGCTCAGCCGCCCGCTCACCGGTGCCAGCACCCCGCCGCAGCGCGCGAAGGCCTGTTCCAGCTCGCGGGCCCGGACCGGGTCGGTCACGTCGGAGACCACGCAGTGGTACCGCCCCTCGGCGGTGAGCCCGAACCGGGCCAGGTCCTCGTCCGCGCCGTCCGCGCCGAGCAGCAGGTGCCGCAGCAGCCGGATCCGGATCGCCCGGCGGTCGATGTCGAGCTGCCGCTCCGCCGCCCGGTACCCCTCCAGCACGTGCCGTTCCAGCGCGGTCCCGTAGCGGTCCAGCCGGAGCAGCCCCTGCAGCAGCACGTCGTCTGGCAGGCCCGCCTCCCGGCCGCGCGCGATCGCGATCTCCAGGATCCGGCTGCGGCCGCCGTGCAGCCCGGAGAGGAGGGCACCGACCGGCACGCCGAGCGCCGCGCCCTCGGCACCGAACCGCTCCGCGTCGCCGAAGTCGCCGTCGTCCGGCTCGCCGGTGTTCAGGAACGCCGTGCAGCCCGCGGTGATCAGCGCGGCCACGTGGCGGCGGCTCTCCGCCGGTGGCAACCGGGCCGCGTCCGGGGACTGCGCGCGTGCCGAGGCCACCACGTCGTCGACCAGCCGCCGGTCGGTGGCGAGGTCATGGACCAGGGTCGCGAGGAGCTCGGGGGCCGCGGGGTGGGAGCGCATGTGATCCGTCGCCTAACGATATGAGTCTTTCTCTTGTTTTCCGGTGGTTACCGAAAGGTAACAGGCGTGGGGATCGATGGGAATCATGCTCGCTGCTTCCGCGCGTGCTTCCGCCGGTACATCGCGGCGTCCGCCTCGCGCAGGACCCGCTCGCCGTCGCCGGCCCCGCCGCCGGCCACCCCGACGCTCGCACCGACCGTCAGCCACGCACCCGCGATCAGCATCGGCTCGGCGAGCACCACGGCGATCCGGCCGGCCAGATTCGCGGCCTCCTCCTCGGTGGTGCCGGGCAGCAGCACCGCGAACTCGTCGCCACCCAGCCGGGCGGCCGTCTCGCCGACGCCGAGTAGCCCGGTGAGCCGCTCCGCGACGGCGGTCAGCACCAGGTCGCCGGCGTGGTGGCCGTGCTCGTCGTTGATCTGCTTGAAGCCGTCCAGGTCGATCAGCAGCACGCTGACCCGCCCGTCCGCATCGGTCACCTCGGCGAACCGCCGGTGCAGCAGCGCCCGGTTGGCCAGCCCGGTCAGCGAGTCGTGGTCCGCCTGCCGGCGCAGCTCGTCGTGGAGCGCCCGGGACTCGGTGGCGTCCCGGGCGTTCAGCACCACCCCGCGGATGCTCGGGTTGTCGAAGAGATCGGTGCAGATCACGTCCAGCCACCGGTACGACGCGTCCGCGTGCCGCCATCGCAGCTGGATCGCGATGCCCACCCCCGGGTTCGCCGTCAGCCGGTTGCCGAGCAGCACCACCGCGGGCAGGTCGTCCGGGTGCGTACGGTCGTCCAGCGAGGAGCCGGCCAGCAGCTCCGGCGCGGTGCCGAGGACGCGCTCGGCGGCCGGGCTGGCGTACCGGATCACGCCGCCGTGGTCGACCACCATGGTCAGGTCGGAGGTGTGCTGGACCAGTGCCCGGAACCACTCCCGCTGCTCGTCCAGCTCGCTGAGCAGCCGGTCGTTGTCGCGTACCGCGGAGAGCTGACGGGCCAGCACCAGCGCGGTGATCGCCACCGCGCCGATCGCCACACCCCACACCCGCAGATCCGGATCGCCGTCCTGCAGCGCCACCACCACGAGCACCTGGGTCGCGATCACCGCGAGGTACGGCAGCCGGCTCGGGTACTGCCCGGCCACCACGGACCTCGCCGGGTCGACCGGCCGGGTCAGCACCAGCTGCAGGCGCAGCGAGGCCGCCACGGCGACACACGGCAGGAGCTGGAGGAGGTACAACACCCGGGGCTCGTCGCCGCCCGGGATCACCGAGCCCAGCGAGGAGCTCAGCGCGGTCCCGGCTAGCCCCAGCGCGCCCAGCCAGCCGGCGCTCCGGGCGAACGGCGCGGTCCCGCTGAAGATCAGTTTGAGCAGGCCGAACGCGATCAGCAGCATCACCACCGCGGTGGCCGCCGCACCCCACCGCTCGGTCGCCTCCCGGCCGCCGGTGAGCCGGCCGGCGAGCAGGAAGTACCAGAGGAACGCGGCGACGCCGGTGAGCACCGTGGCGGCGTCCAGCCAGAGCCGGAGCCGCTGCCAGCCGGTGCCGCCCAGTGGATGGCGCAGCGTCGCGACCACCGCGATCGTCATGCCGGCCACCACACACGCGGTCTGCACCACGCTGAGCTCGGCGCCGGGGTGGGCGTACGTCAGAAGGGTCTGGAAACCGTCACCGACCGCGCAGCTGGCGCAGGCGGCGATCACCGCGAGCCAGAAGCGGCGGCCGTGCCGCGGCACGGCCGGATGGTTCGCCAGCCGCCACGCGAACCAGACGTTCAGGCCGTCGATCGCGGTCTGCAACGTCCACGAGACGGCGTCGCCGCCGAGCCCGCCGAGGAAGAGCGGCACCATGAGCAGCCCGGCCAGAACGAGCGCGAGCAGCACCGGATCGGCGCCGGCAGGTCTCCGCATGCCGGCTCCATCGGCGTACGGCGGACCGATGTGAGCAGTCACCTGAAATGCTCGTCAAGAGACCTGGGCAACAGGCCGGTTATCGCCCATAATTGCCGGAACCGTGCGCATTGACGTGCGACCGGGTACTCGGCGCCGGCGGGCGGGTGTTCCGCACCCGCGGGGTTGATCCGTCCGACGCCGTTCGCAGCCGGGCCGGCTCCGACGCGGGCGAAGGAGCCGGCCCGGCGCGTCCCCTCGCCCCAGGCCACCGCCCCGCCCCGCGCTGCCCCGCCCCGCCCCGCGCTGCCCCGCCCCGCGCTGCCCCGCGCTGGATCTGCCCCGCCCCGCGCTGCCCTGCGCTGGATCTGCCCTGCGCGCGCTTCGCCCGGCGTCCACTCCATGCCCGTTCCCGGCGCGTCCGGGTGTGGGTCCCACTCCCCACCAGGACATATTGGTACTTTGGTAGACATGACAACGACCCTCTGGCGCGCCTCGGTGCTCCGGTCGTTGCCCGCGTTGCTCGCGCTGGTGCTGGCGTTCTTCGCCGCCCCCGCCTCGGCTGTCCAGCTCGCCGGGACCCGCGACGCCTCCGTCTCCACCACCGCCGTCGCGCACAGCGTGCCGGCCACCGAGACCCCCGCCGCTCAGGCGACGGTCCCGGAACCGCCCGCCCTCTCGCCGGTCTCCGCCGGCGCGCCGGTCGAGGACCGTACGCGCGAACTGCGCTCCCAGGTCATCACCGGCACCACGGGTTCGCGGGCCCCGCCCGCGGCGGTCGCCTGACCTCTGCGGCGCCGATCGCCGTCCGGGGTCAACCGACCGCGTCAGTTCCCGGCAGTCATTCCTGGCATTCTCCGCCTCCGCCGGTCTCCATGGCGCGTGACCCGACATGCGACCCGAGACGAGCGGAACGGACCCACCCACCATGAACATGGTTGCCGACATGCTGTTGACCGAGCCCGCCCCCGCGGCGATCTGGGCCTCGCTCTGGCTGGCCGCCCTCCCCGCGCTGGTGGTCCTGGCCAGCCCGCACGGCGTCCGCAACCCGCGACGCGCCCTCTTCGACACGATCGGCTTCCTGCGCCGCCGCGAGGAGGCCCGCGAGGCCGAGCACCGCCACCGCGTCGAGGAGGCGGTCTCCTCCGCCCGCTACGCCGCCGAACTCCGCGTCGCCGCCGACCAGGCCGCCTGCGCCGTCGACCGCTGGCAGTCCCAGTGGGAGACCGCCGCCGCCCGGTCCGCCGCAACCTTCCAGGCCTGGCACGCCGCCGACACCCGCCTGCACCGCACCCGCGCCGCCGCCCCCTTCCACACCCCTTTCACCGACCAGACCCCTTCCGAGTACGCCGACCGCGAGCGCTACCTCCACCTGGCCGTCCGCGCCGCCGCCGACCGCGGCGAACTCCCCACCACAGCGGTAGCCGACGCCCTCACCACCCGCAGCGAGTCCCCAACCACCCCCGCCCCCGCGCTCACCTCCACCCCCATTCCCGCCCCCGCGCCCACTTCCGATCCCGCGCCTGCTTTCGCGCCCGCCCCGGCCGCTGTTCCGGTCGGCGGCGCCTGGGATGCCCGACTCCACCCCGCTGAGCAGGAACTGGTCGTCCACCGAGCCGCGGCCACCCACCTGGCCGCCCTGCACCGCGCCGCCCGCACCGCCGAGCGGCGCGCCTGGGACGACCTCCAGCGCGCCACCCGCAACCGCGACCACCTGCGCCGCGAGGGCACTCGCGCCACCATCCACGCCGCGTCCCTCCGCCACCTGCTCCCCTCTACTCCCACTCACGCCACCCCTTCCCGCGCCCACCTCCGCGCCGCCTGACCTCCACGCGCTCTGTCGCCGGGGCGATCGCGCTTCACCCTCCGGCTGTAGGCAGGGCGCCCGGGTCTCACGCCCGGCGCCGGGGGGGTCACAGTGCACATCCGGTGGCGTGGGGGCGCCGCCGCACACGTTGGGTGGCGGAGGCGGTCGACGCACACGTTCGGCAGAGAAGGGGCGCCGGCCATGATCGTGGATCTGGGCCGTCCGCGACGTCGCCCGGTCGAGCGGGCCCGGCTGGCGGCAGCCGATCGACCGGTCGGTGACAGCCGACTGCCCGGCTGGCTCTGGGGGCTGTATCGGAGCACCGAATACAACCGTCAGGGCCAGCCGGGCAGCGGGGGAGACGATCAGGGCTTGGTGAGCAGGCAACCCGAGATGGTGAGGTCGATGTTGCGGCTGCTGTCCAGGCACGTGGTGAACCAGTAGGTCTCCTGGCCGTAGCTCTGGCCCTCGTACGCCGTGGTGGTTCCGTCGTCCGCCACCTCGCACGGGTTGTCGAGGGTGCACATCTCGCCGGACTCGTTGCCGGTGTTGTTGATGCCGACGACCTCGCCGCTGGTCTCGTCGACGATCGGGGAGCCGGAGGTGCCGCCGATGGTGTCGCAGTCCGGGTCGTAGCGGACCGAGTCGTGCCAGGTCCACTCGTCCTCGCGGAGCGTACTCACGAAGCTGTCGATCTTGCAGTTCCAGATCTGCTTCCAGTATCCCGACGGGATGGCGATGGTGGTGCCGGCGACCGGGTGGCTGGCCGAGATGGTCAGCGGGGTGGCGCCGTAGCGGGTGGAGAGCGTGGCGTACGTCGCGGTCAACCGGTAGAGCGTGACGTCGGTGCCGGTCATCGTGGCGTACAGGACGCGGTCGGCGCGGACCGTGCCGAGGCGGGTGCCGGCGCTGTTGAGCAGGCCGCCGGTCCGGCTGCTGCTGACGTTCTGGAGTACCTCGCCGGCGTCGAGGAAGCCACCCTCGTAACAGTGGCCGTTGGTGAGCATCAACGCCTGGTCGGTGCTGACCGAGGTCGGGTACCGGACCAGCGACGCCGAGCAGTTGCTCAGCGAGATGGTGTTGGCGAGGGTGACGGCGGTGACGGCCTGCGCCGCGGTGGGGCCGGCGAGTACGGCGGTGGCGGCCGCGACGGCGGCGACGCCGATCGAGAGTGCGCGTCGGAGGCGCATGGCGAGGGTGGTCCCTTCTTCTCTGGCGACGGAGCCCTCCGAGCCGACGGGGATGGAGCCGGCGGATTGGGTGGGGATGCGAGCCGGGTCTACGGCCCACCGTCACCGATCGAGCTAACGGTGCTCGCACTCTCGCATCGGCGTACATCTATGTCAATGGGTTGGGATCTTGGCCGAAAATGAACACTGGAACGGTAGAAGGGGCTGTGCCACCCCGGTGGGAGTGTCACAGCCCCTCATGTCGGCACCGGAGAAGTTGATCCTGAATCAGGACTTCCATCGGTGCGGGCCTATCGCTAGGCTCTCACGAAGCGATATCGAACTCGCCGTCCTTGGCAGAGTC
Source organism: Actinoplanes sp. NPDC051851 (assembly GCF_040681165.1). Taxonomy (NCBI): domain Bacteria; kingdom Bacillati; phylum Actinomycetota; class Actinomycetes; order Micromonosporales; family Micromonosporaceae; genus Actinoplanes; species Actinoplanes sp. NPDC051851. Next base: position 55,103 of record NZ_JBFAYF010000056.1, read on the forward strand.
CACGAAGGCGGTCCACTCCGCCTCCGTGAACAAAAGTGCTGGGCCTGTCCGGTTCTTGCTGTCACGGACGGCGATTCCCTCGTCGATGAATGCGACTTCGACGCAGTTACTACCGCCACTGCCGTTACTGCGACTGCCCTTCTTCCAGACGGCACCATTGAGCTGATGCGCGAGCAACTCGAGCACCTCCCTTCGGTATGAGGATTGCTTCGGGAGTTGCTAAGCGTCGAGCAGACTCTCGATCATCTTCATCGTAGTGCGGTGATCGAGCGCCTTCGCACTCAATCGCTCGAACTCCTGCCGATGCTGGGCAACCTCGGCCGGTTGCTCTTCGTAATAGTCTCCCGCAACACCCTCAAGGTAGACAACGCTCAAATGGGTGGTCTCGCGGAACTCCAAAAGCGCTGCTGGGCCACCCAGGAAGGCGTGCTCTCCGGCGCTGAACGGCAGGATCTGGAGCGTTACATTCGGTGATTTAGCTACCTCGATGAGGTGGCGGAGTTGCTCGGCCATCACGTCCTCGTTGCCGATCACCCGGCGTACCACGGACTCGTCCATGATCACGGCGAGCTCGAGCGGACGGGCGCCGACGAGACGGCTCTGGCGGGTCAGGCGCAGTGAGATGCGCCGGTCGATGTGCGACTGTGAGTCGCCCGGACGTCCGCTCCTGATCAGTGCGCGCATGTACGCCTCGGTCTGCAGGAGCCCCGGCACGATCACCGGTTCCCAGCAGCGCATCGACGAGGCGGCGGCCTCGAGCCCGACGAAGTTTCCCGGGCGGAGGATGTCCCGGTAGTCGGTCCACCACGTGCGCTCCCGGGAGAGGCGGGCGAGCTCGACGAGCGCCTCCCGGTACTCCTCGTCCTGCACGTGGTAGAGGGTCAGTAGATCTCGGACATCGCGTGGGGTGACCGCCACGCGCGCGGTCTCGATCCGGGTGACCTTCGCGGAGTGCCACTCGAAGTGGCGTGACACGTCCTGCTGGGTCAATGCGGCTGCCTCGCGGCAGCGCTTCAGCTCCTGTCCGAGCCGGCGGCGTCGTAGCGTCGGACCCTCGATATCGGACACCTGGGACTCCCTAATGGCCCTGAGGAGTTTGATTTTACGAGTGTTCCTCGTGATCCAGCCGGTTCATTCATGATCGCTATTTCATGATCAATTATGGGTGTGATGAGCAGCGGGGCCTTAATAAGGAGTCTAGTACTTCTTGCATTGACCTTGGTGTAGGGGACATGATGCTGCGGACATCGAGTTCTGTCTTGTTTGCTACATAGGCCAAATGATCATTGGAACTGGCGTCTAAGGGGCGTGGCGCAGTGTTGGCTGACCAGTACTACCTGATCGCACACGAGGACCGCACCGGGCGGTCCAGGTTACATCCTCGTGCGACTGGCCTGGGGCTGGCCGCCGCTTTACTGACAGAGTTGGTCCTGGAGGGGCGCATCGGGGTATCCGACGGCGATCTCTTCATCGTTGATCAAAGGCCACCCCGGGACGCGCTTTCGCACGACATTCTCGATCTTCTCTCGGGCCAGTCGCGGCACTCCGACGTACGCACGTGGCTGGCCTTTCTGGCCCAGGACTCCTCGCTGCGCGTCGCCGAGCGGCTGATGCGGGTCGGCGCGGTGGAGATGGTGACCCGCCGCCGGATGCTCGGCAGCACCCAGGTCCTCTACATGCCGAACACCGCCCGGCAGCGCAACGCCGCCGCCTGGGCGTCCACCCGGGTGGCGAACATGCTGGTCCGGGGCATGGAGCTGAACCTGACCGACCGGGCCCTGGTCGGCATCGTGGTCGCCACCGGCCTGACCCGCCACGTGATGTACGGGTTCGAGATGTACCCGCACATCTACCACGCCCTGCCCGGCATGATCGCCTCCCTGCCGCCCGACCTGCGCGAGCTGGTCGAGTGCACCGAGGCGTCGGTCGGGTCCGCGCTGGCGGTAGGCCGCCGGTGAGCCGCGGACGCCACCAGCGCCGGCGCGACAACGTCGATCGCTGGGCGGGAACCATGCTGACCGAGCTACGTGGACGGTCGCCGGACGGGCCGGACCTCGTCTCCCAGGCGCTGGCCAGCAATCGGCTCGGTGTCCCGTCGGTGGTCTTCTTCGGCGTGGCGGGCGCGGCCCCGCTCACCGTGATCATCGGCGCCATCTCGACCATCTACGCGGTCGTCGGGAACACCGCGCTGCCCCTGGTCTACATCGTCGTCGCCGGGATCCTCTCGATCTTCACGGTGGGTTTCGTGGCGATGAGCCGGCACATCGTGAACTCCGGCGCGTTCTACTCGTACATAAGCCATGGTCTCGGTCGTGAGCTGGGCATCGCCGGAGCGTTCGTGGCCCTGGCGGCGTACGCGATGATGCAGATCGGTCTCTTCGGTCTCTTCGGTGTGGTGGCCTCGGACGTGCTCGCCGCGGTCGGGCTGAACGCGCCGTGGATCGCCTGTGCGCTGGCGGCCTGGCTCATGATCGCGATCCTCGGCATGCTCTGGGTCGACCTCAGCGGCAAGGTGCTCGGCGTCCTGCTGATCGCCGAGATCGCGGTGGTGCTGGTCTACGACTTCGTGATGGTCAGCAACCCGGCCGACGGCGCGGTCACCTTCACCACCCTCAACCCGCACCAGCTGCTGACCCCCGAGGTCGTCGCGATGATGGTGCTGGCGATCGGCGGCTTCACCGGTTTCGAGGCGACCGTCGTGCTCTCCGAGGAGACGAAGGACCCGAAGCGGACCATCACCCGGGCCACCCACATCGCCGTTCTCCTCGCCGGCCTGATGTGCGCGCTCTCCGCGTGGGCCATGTCGGTCGGCGCCGGACCCGGCAAGATCGTCGCGGACGCCCAGCGGGAGGAGACCAACCTGGTCTTCAGCCTGATCGGCCCGCATGTGCCGAGCATCATGATCACCCTGGGCTATCTGCTCTTCATGACCAGTATCTTCGCGGCGCTGCTCGCCTTCCACGCGGCGGTCTCGCGGTACCAGTTCGCCCTCGGCCGGGAGCGGATGCTGCCCAGCCGCTGGGGCTACACCCATCCGCGGACCGGCGCGCCGGTGGTCGGCTCGATCACCCAGAGCGTGCTGGCCCTGATCGTGATCGTCTGCTACTGGCTGGCCGGGGCCGATCCGCTGGTCCAGCTCTTCGGTTATCTCACCGTGGTCGGCGGCCTGGGCGTGCTCATCCTGATGTGGGGCACCTCGGCCGCGGTGATCGCCTTCTTCGTACGCCATCCGCACCGGGAGAACGTGTGGCGTGGCCGGCTCGCGCCGATCATCGCGTTCTTCCTGCTCAGCGTGATCCTGTTCGCCACCGTGGTGGGACTCGGCGACATCCTCGGGTTGCCCGCCGACTCCGCCTTCAACTGGGCGTTCTCCGCGGGGTACGCCGTTCTCGGCGCCCTCGGCATCGTCTGGGCGGCGATCGTGCGCTACTCCCGCCCGGACGTGTATGCGGTCATCGGCCGCGGCGTGGACGGACGGTCGGCCCTGGACTTCCCGGAGCCGTTGCGCGCCCAGCCGCCGCACGCCCTGGCGCTCTCCGGTCAGTTCCCGATCGCGGGCCAGCTCCCGCCGGAGCACTTCCCGACGCAGGACCAGTACCTCTCCGAGGAGTACCCGACGGAGCAGTACCCCGCGCAGGAGTACCCGGTGCGGGAGTTCCCGACCCATCATCCGTTCGACCAGGTAGGGAAGCCCCAATGACGTACGCCATCCAGGAACTCGTGATCCGGCACGTGTCGCCGTTCGACACCGAGGAGATCACCGACCTCGTGGCCGAGGCGATGTGGGACGGTCCGGTCGCCCGCTGGCTGCACCCGGACGCGGAGACCCGGCGGCGCCTGTCGCCCCGGTACTTCGAGATCTTCGTGGAGTACGCCCTCCAGTACGGCGAGGTGTACAGCACCGCGGACGCCGACGACGGGCGGATGTGCGGGGTCGCGCTCTGGTTCCCGCTCACCTCGATGATCCCGCCGCCGGCCGACTACGAGCGCCGCCTCAAGGAGGTCACCGAGACGGCGTTCGACCGGGTGCAGACCCTGGACGCGGCGCTGGAGGAACAGCACCCGCTCGAGCCGCACCACTACCTCGCCTTCCTGGCCGTACGCCCGGAGAGGCAGGGGGAGGGGATCGGCAGCGCGCTGCTCGACCGGCACCACGCGCGGATGGACCGGGCCCGGATTCCGGCCTACCTCGAGGCGAACGACCCGCGTAACCGCGATCTCTACCTCCGGCACGGATACCAGGTCCGGTCCGTGATCCAGCTTCCCGACGGTCCTCCGCTGTGGGGGATGTGGAGGGCGCCGATGGTCTGACTCCTCGTGGTTACGCGGCCGCCGGGAACTCGTAGAGCCAGAACGACTGCTGGTCCATGCACTCCGAGTGCATGGCGCCACCCGACAGCCGGTGCAGCATCAGCCGGACGACCCGGCCGAAGTTGCGCTCGACGTCGTTGTAGTTGCAGTAGTCGATGGCGATCATCCCGTTCCGGTCCGAGGCGGTGCGATGCATGGCCTCGACCAGTTCGGCGAAGGCCCGGGTCGACCGTGCCTCGGTGCCGACCGCGGCGAAGCCGACGTACCAGATCTTCTTCTCCTGGTACATCTCCGGCCAGCGGCGTTCGAAGTACTCGGGAGCGATCAGCGGTACCGCGTCCAGGTCGTTGGTGAACGTGGAGAGGCCGCAGAGGTTCCCGCTGTCGTCGAGGCACAGGTACTTGTCGATCCTCGGGTCGCGCATCACCTCGTCGAACTCCGACCGGTACATCAGATGCCGTTGTACGGCGAGCGAACGTAGGTCCTTGAACGCTCCTTCATAGAGCTCCCAGGCGGCCTTCTGCATCTCATCGGGAATCTGGTCGATGATTTTGACAAGCATGGCTGCTCCTCCGCGGGCCCCGTGTCGACCCTTGTCCGTGTGCACCGTACTCATGTAGATCGATGACAGGTGACCAACAGAGTACGAAGCGCAATAGGTTGAGGACAATGCGTGGTCGTGGATTTCGTGTGCCAATTCCAGAAAGGAGGGTCGTTGTTTGCCCGAAAGTCGTGCAACTTGCGAAGTTGCAGCTCAGAGACGCGTATCGGGACCCCTTGAGCCCACCGGAATGGAAGCCAGGAAAGTTTAGTATTCCGCGGATCGGCCTTTTTGCGGAATGCACCGAGTACTGGACTTCGTGCGCTGAGCGCCGTGTGTTCGCCGAGTTGCCAGCTTGCGGACAGCGGTATGGCGGCCGGTGTGGACGCCACACCCTTCGACGACGAAGTGGGGTCTGATGCGGTCGGACGCGGCGGGTCATTCCGGCGAGGCGTATGTCCCCCTGCCTCCCCCGGGTGGCCCGCTTCCGTGTTCTCGTCAAACGGCGGACATCGATTGACATAGTTCAGTAGCCGAACATAGTCTGCGCAGGCAGCACGGGAACGCTCCCATGCAACGTCCTCAAAGGAGCGCCATGTTCGGCAGGTTGCTCACCCTGGCCCTGATCGTCGGCCTCGGCTTCTCACCCGTCCCCGCGTCCGCTTCCACGCCGGCCGGGACACGACCGGTGCCGTCCGCCTCGGCGGCGGTCGCGGCGATGCAGCCGGGCTGGAACCTGGGCAACACCTTCGACGCCACCGGAGCCGACGAGACCTCGTGGGGCAACCCGCGAACCACCCCCGAGCTGCTGAAAGGCATCCGCGCGCAGGGCTTCCGCAGCATCCGGGTCCCGGTCACCTGGAGCCAGCACCTCGGCCCCGCACCGGACTACACCATCGACCCGGCGGCGCTGACCCGGCTGCGCGAGGTGGTCGGCTGGGCGCTGGACGACGGCCTCTACGTGATGATCAATATCCACCACGACTCGTGGCAGTGGATCAACACGATGCCGGTCGACCACGACGCGGTCCTGACCCGCTACGACGCGGTCTGGACGCAGATCGCCGCGGCCTTCCGGGACGCGCCGCAGCGGCTGGTCTTCGAGAGCGTCAACGAGCCGCAGTTCGTGACGGGCGGTGACGACGCCGCACTGCTCGCCGAGCTGAACACGTCCTTCCACCGGATCGTCCGCGGCTCCGGCGGCGGGAACGCCACCCGGCTGCTCGTGCTCCCCACCCTGCACACCTCGGCCGACCAGGGCTACCTCGACCAGCTCGCCGGCACGTTCACGGCGTTGGGCGACCCGTACCTGATCGCCACCGTCCACTACTACGGCTACTGGCCGTTCAGCGTCAACATCGCCGGCGGCTACCGCTTCGACGCCACCGCGCGCCAGGACCTGCTGGACACCTTCACCCGCCTCCGCGACACGCTCGTCGCGCACGGCATCCCGGTGATCATCGGGGAGTACGGACTGCTCGGTTTCGACCGCGGCACCGACACCATCGAACAGGGCGAGAAGCTCAAGTTCTTCGAGCTCTTCGGCTACCAGGCCCGGGTGAGCGGCATCGCCACGATGCTCTGGGACAACGGCCAGCACCTCGACCGCACCGCGCTGACCTGGCGGGATCCCGCGCTCTACGCCCAGATCAGCTCCAGCTGGCACACCCGGTCCGGCACCGCCGAGAGCGACATGATCTTCGTGCGCCGCTCCGCACCGGTGACGTCAAAATCGGTCACGCTCCTCCCCAACGGCACCATCTTCCGGGATGTCGCCGGGCTGCGCCGCGGCGCCGACTACACCCTCTCCGGAGATCAGCTCACGCTCACCGCGAGTCTCCTCAAGCGATTGCTCTCGTACGGGGGGAATACCGCGTTCTCGGTGCGTTTCGACCGGGGAGTGCCGTGGCGATTGGAGGTGCGCCCATTCGAGACCCCGGTTCTGTCGAGCGCCACCGGCACGGTCGACGACTTCACGATTCCGGCCGCCTTCAACGGTGACAAGCTGGCGACGATGACTGCCGTTTACGCCGACGGCAGTTACGCGGGCCCGCAGAACTGGACTCCCTACAAGGAGTACGACCGTACTTTCGCCCCGAACTACGACTCCGGTTCCATCACACTGACCCCCGACTTCTTCGCCGAGGTGACCGACGGCGCCCCGGTCACCCTCGTCTTCTACTTCTGGAGCGGCGAAACGGTGGGCTACACGGCGACCCGCACCGGCACCACGGTCACCGGCGTCCCCCTTTCGACGTAATCCATTTTGGACACCCAGCCGTGGCTCGCCACTGGGGCCGGTGCGAGCCACGGCTGGGCACCCCACCATCCAGACCCCACCCCGTCACACCCACCGCGCCTGCCCCGCGCCGCCGCGCCCGTTACGTTCGCCCCGCGCTGCCGCGCCCGCTACGTTCGCCCCGCGCTGCCGCGCCTGCTAGGTTCGCCCCGCGCTGCCGCGCCTGCTAGGTTCGCCCCGCGCTGCCGCGCCCGTTACGTTCGCCCCGCGCTCCCGCGTCCGTTACGTCCGCCCCGCGCCGCCGCGCCGGGACTGTACAAATAACGGTGTAACTCCTGATCAAGGAGACGCATCTGATGACCATGACAACTGACGCCGTGGATACTGCCGCGGTGGCGAAG
>NZ_JBFAYF010000057.1:0-44071 GCF_040681165.1 Actinoplanes sp. NPDC051851
TGCGGCCCCGCCGCTACCGGACCGTGATCGCCGTCGACGGCAAAACCTTGCGGGGCGCCCGCCTGCCCGAGGGCCGCCAGACGCATCTGCTGTCCACGCTGGACACCAGCACCGGCATCGTCCTGGCCCAGGTCACCGTCGACACCACATCAAACGAAATCCCAGCGTCCACCCCGCTTCTCACCGAGGTCGAAAACGCGCTGGGCAGCCTGACCGGGGTCCTGTTCGTCGCCGACGCGATGCATACCCAGACCGATCACGCCGAGCAGATCACCAGCCGCGGAGCACACCTGTTACTACAGGCGAAAGGGAACCAGCCCACCCTTCACGCCCAGCTCAAGACCCTGCCGTGGGCACAGATCCCGGTCGGTGACCGCACCCACGACCGCGGGCACGGCCGCAAGGAGACCCGCACCATCAACGCCGTCACCCTGCACACCCCGGACGGAATCGCCTTCCCGCACGCCATGGCCACCCTGCGTAACACCGCGATCGGCTGGCACCGCATCAACGGCGACACCAACATCGCCCGCGCCAACCGACGCGCCGACCGCCGATCACACGACCTCATCACCGCCGTGACCAGCAGTCACCCAGAATGCAATGACCCTGGGCCGCGAGCCTGGCGACCCTTCTTTCGGCCCTGCCGGTGGGAAGCTATGTCTTCATCCACCACCTCGTGGCGACCGACGACCCGAGCGTGGCGGCGGCGCAGGCGGAGCTGCAACAGGGCACCGGCCGCGGTCAGTTCCGGCCGATCGCCCGGATCGAGTCGTTCTTCCACGGGCTGGAGATGGTCGAGCCGGGCGTGGTCACCGCCAGCGAGTGGCGCCCGGAGCCGGACACCCCGCGAGCGGCGGATCACCCGGTGTTGCGACTGGCAGCGGTCGGGCTCGGCCGCAAACCCTGAGGTGAGGCGGCCGGCACCGGGGATACCGTCGACGATCATGGCAAAGCGCTACCGGAGATTCCCGGCGAGCACCGCCGCGATCTCGGCCAGCGGGGCCGGGCTCGTCATCTCGCCGTGGTGGCAGGCGATCTCGTGCACCGTGAGGGTGCCGGTCAGGTACGGCCGCCATGCCGAGGGGTGCGAGGACGTCGCGGTGCGGCCCTCGGTGGCCTGGAAGAAGTGGATGTCGCCGGGGAAGACGTCCGGGCGGTAACCGTCGGCCAGGGTGCGGTTGGTGGCGAAGACCGCCGGTAGCGCGGCCAGGGCCGTCGAATCGAGCGCGTCGAGCGGGCCGCCGTGTGCCCGGACCCGGGTGATGAAACCGGCGATGTCCAGGTCCTCCTCGCCCGGGTCGAGGCCGAGTGACACCAGCAGCGCGGCCAGGTTCTCCGGCTCGCTCACCGGTTCGCCGGTGGTGCCGCGGCCCGGGTAGGCGTCCAGCAGGGTGAGGGAGGCGACCTCCGCGCCCAGGCGTACGGCCAGGGCGTGGGCCACCTCGCCGCCGAACGACCAGCCCAGCAGGTGGTACGGGCCCTCGGGCTGGACCTCCCGGATCCGGGTCAGGTAGTCGTCGACCACCGCGTCCATCGTGGCCGGGCGGTAGCCGCTCTCGGTGAGCCCGCGTGCCTGCAGGGCGTAGACCGGGCGGTCGGCGGCGACGTGGGCCAGCAGACCGGAGTAGACCCAGCCTACGCCCGCCGCGGGGTGGACGCAGAACAGGGGTGCCCGGTCGCCGCGGGCCCGCAGCGGCAGCAGCACCTCCAGGGCGTCCTCGAGGGCGGCGCCACGCGCCAGGCGCTCGGCGAGGGCGGCCACGGTCGGCGCGTCGAACAGGGCCCGGATGCCGACGTCCGTACCCAGGTCGCGGCGGATCAGGCCGATCAGCCGCGCGGCCAGCATCGAGTGGCCGCCCAGGGCGAAGAAGTCGTCCTGGGCGCTGACCTCCGGCAGGCCCAGCACCTCGGCGAAGAGGGTCGCGAGCCGTTCCTCGCGCGGGCCTCGCGGTGCCCGCCCGGCGCCGGGCGTACGGGAGGGGGCCGGCAGGGCGGTGGGGTCCAGCTTGCCGTTCGGGGTGAGCGGCATCGCCGCCAGGACCACGAACGCGGCCGGCACCATGTGCTCCGGAAGGAACTCCCGGGCGTGGCGCCGCACCTCGGCGACGTCGAGGGCCGGGTCCGCCACCAGGTAGCCGACGAGTTCGCGCAGGCCGGGGCGGTCCTCGCGGACGACGGTGGCGACCTGCCGGACGCCGGGGAAGGAGGCGAGGGCCGCGTCGATCTCACCGAGCTCGATGCGGACGCCCCGGATCTTCACCTGGTTGTCGGTGCGGCCGTGGAAGTCGAGGCGGCCGTCGGCGCGCCAGCGCACCACGTCGCCGGTGCGGTACATCCGTTCGCCGGGCGGGCCGAACGGGTCGGGCAGGAAACGGGTGGCGGTGAGGCCGGAGCGGCCCAGGTAGCCCCGGGCCAGGCCGGCGCCGGCCAGGTACATCTCGCCGGAGACGCCGGCCGGGACCGGGCTCAGACCGGCGTCCAGCACGTAGACCCGGGTGTTGGCGAGCGGGGTGCCGATGTCCGGCAGGCCCGCCGCGGTCGGTGTGACGTCGCCGGCGGTCGCGATCACGCTGAACTCGGTCGGGCCGTAGCCGTTGACGAGCCGGAACGGCAGGGATCCGGCCGGGCGGCGGCGCAGGCGGTCGCCGCCGACGGTGACCGCTCGCAGCCGGGTGCCGGCGAGCGCGGGGTCGTCCAGCATGGCCTCCAGCCGGGGCGTGGGCAGGAAGCCGAGGGTGATGCCGGTCGTGGCGAGCCAGCCGGCCAGCGCGGTGGGGTCCTCCAGGACACTCTCGGGGGTCAGGTGGACGCTGGCGCCCGCGGTCAGGGCGGGCCAGATCTCGTAGACCGTCGCGTCGAACCCGAGCGCGGCCACCTGGCCGGCCCGGTCCGCGGCGGTGACCGCGAACTCGCGGCGGTACCAGGCGCACATGTCGGTCAGCCCGCGGTGCTCGACGACGACGCCCTTCGGCGTGCCCGTCGAACCGGAGGTGTAGATGACGTACGCGGCGTTGCCGGGCGAGAGCGCGACATCCGGGGCCGTGGCCGGGTACGAGACGTCCGCGGGGAGGTCGAGGCACCACACCGTGCCGGCGCCGGCCGGGACGCGCGCGGCGACGGCGGTGTGGGTGAGCACGATCGGAGCGGCCGCGTCCCGCAGGATGAAGTCCAGGCGGCCGGCCGGGTAGCCGGGGTCGAGGGGCAGGTAGGCGGCGCCGGCCCGGAACACGGCGAGGAGCGCGACGATCAGCTCGGGGCAGCGGGGCAGGCAGACCCCGACGACCGTGCCGTGCCCGGCGCCGGCCTCGGCGAGGCGGTGGGCGAGGCGGTTCGCGGCGGCGTCCAGTTCGGCGTAGGTGAGCGTGGATCCGCCCGCCGACACCGCGAGCGCCTCCGGGGCCGCGGCGGCGTGGGCGGCGACCAGTTCACCGGCGGTCGGCAGTGGGCCGAAGTCCACGGCTGTCGCGGTACGTTCGGTCAGCAGCATCCGGGACTCGGCGTCGCTGAGCAGCGGCAACCGGCTGACCGGGCGGTCCGGGGCGGTCACCACGGCGTCCAGCCAGCGGGCGAACCGGGCGGTGAGGTCGCTCGCGGTGCCGGGGTCGAAGAGGTCGGCGCTGAACACCAGGGTCCCGCCGATGCCGTCCGGGGCGCCGGAGGGTGCGCGGCGTTCCCGCAGGGCCACGGTGAGGTCGAAGTCGACCGTGTCGGCGTCCAGCGGTACGCCCTCGACCGCGAGGCCGGGCAGGTCGCCGAGATCGCCCTCGGCGTTGTTCTGCAGGACGAACACGACCTGGAACAGCGGGTGCCGGGCCAGCACCCGGGCCGGGTTGAGCTCCTCCACCAGGCGGTCGAACGGCAGGTCCTGGTGGCCGAAGGCGTCCAGGTCGGTGGCCCGTACCCGAGCCAGAAGATCGTGGAAGGACGGGTCGCCGCTCACGTCGGTGCGCAGCACCAGGGTGTTGACGAAGAAGCCGACCAGGCCGTCGAGGCTCTCGTCGTGCCGGCCGGCGACCGGGGTGCCGAGCGGGATGTCGGTGCCGGCGCCGAGGCGGGACAGCAGCGCGGCGAGGGCGGCCTGCAGCACCATGAACAGGGTCGTGCCGGACGCGTGGGCCAGGTCGAGCAGGCGCCGGTGCAGGTCGGCGGGGAGGTCGAGCGGTACCGGGGTGCCGCGGTGGCTGGGCGTCGTGGGGCGGCCCCGGTCGGTGGGCAGGGCGAGCTCGTCGGGCAGTCCGGCCAGGCGCTCGCGCCAGAAGGTCAGTTCGGCCTCGGTGTCGAGGGTGGCTCGCTGCCAGAGGGTGTAGTCGGCGTACTGGACCGGCAGCGGCGCCCACTGCGGGGAACCGCCGGCGGCCCGGGCGGCGTAGGCCGTGGCGAGGTCGGCGCAGAGCGGGCCCATCGACCAGCCGTCGCTGGCGATGTGGTGCAGTTCGAGCAGCAGCACGTGCCGCCGGTCGCCCTCCGCCACCAGCGTGGCCCGCAGCGGCAGGTCGGTGCGCAGGTCGAACGCGGCCCGCGGGGGCAGCGCGGCGTGGACCGGCAGGTCGACCGGGGCGGGCGGCAGCACCAGCTGCTCCGGCTCACCGTCGCGGTCGGGGAAGACCGTGCGCAGCACCTCGTGGCGGGCCACCACGTCGGTGAGGGCGGCGGCGAGGGCCGTCCGGTCGAGGTCGCCGCGCAGCCGCAGCGCGATCGGCACCGTGTAGCTGGTGTTGGCCGGGTCGAGCCGGTTGCCGAACCAGAGCCGCTGCTGGGCGAAGGAGAGCGGCAGCCGGTCGGGGCGGGGCATCGGCCGCAGCGCCTCCCGGGCCGGGCCGCCGAACCGCAGGCGCGCGGCGAGTCCGGCGACGGTCGGCTGGTCGAACAGGTCGTGGATGGCGACCTCGGCACCGAGGGCGGTACGGGCCCGGCTGATCAGCCGGATCGCGAGCAGCGAGTGGCCGCCGAGCTCGAAGAACCCGTCGTCCACGCCGACCCGGGGCACCCCCAGCAGGTCGCCGTAGAGGCCGCAGAGGATCTCCTCGACGGTGTCCCGGGGCGCCCGGTAGGTGCCGGCGGCGGCGTTCGTACCGGGTGCGGGCAGGGCCCGGCGGTCGACCTTGCCGTTGGGGTGCAGCGGCAGCGCGTCGAGGGTGACCAGGTGGGCCGGGACCATGTACGCGGGCAGGGCGGCGGCCAGGTGCCGGCGGACCTCCGCCGGGTCGGCCGGGCCGACCAGGTAGGCGACGAGCCGGTCGTCGCGGACGACCACCTCGGCCTGGACGACGCCGGGGCACTCGCGGGCTACGGCGGCGATCTCGCCGGGTTCGAGGCGCTGACCGCGCAGCTTCACCTGGTCGTCGGTGCGGCCCAGGTACTCCAGCGCCCCGTCGGGGGTCCAGCGGACCAGGTCACCGGTGCGGTAGAGGCGGTCGCCGGGCCCGCCGAACGGGTCGGGGACGAAGCGCTCCGCGGTGAGCCCGGGGCGGCCCAGGTAGCCGTCGGCGAGCTGGTCACCGGCGAGGTACAGCTCGGCGGGGACGCCGGCCGGCACCGGGTTGGTGTGGGCGTCGAGGACGTAGGCGCGGGTGTTCCAGACCGGCCGTCCGATCGGGATCGTCCGCTCCCGCGACGACGGGTGGTAGGGCTGGTGGGTGGCCTCGACGGCGACCTCGGTGGGCCCGTAGAAGTTCGACAGCCGGGTGTACGGCAGTGCCGCGGTGAAGCGTTCCGCCAGGGCCGGGGTGAGGGCCTCGCCGCCGCAGAACACCTGCCGCAGCGGGGTGTCACCCGGCACGACGGCCAGGAACGCGTCGAGCATCGCGGGGACGAAGTGCGCGACGGTGACCCGTTCGGCGCGGATCAGCTCGGCGAGGTAGCCCGGGTCGCGGTGCCCGTTCGGCCGGGCGACGACGAGGGTGGCGCCGACGGCGAGGGGCCAGAAGAACTCCCACACCGACACGTCGAAGCTGGACGGCGTCTTCTGCAGCACCCGGTCGGTCGCGTCCAGCGGGTAGTCGCCCTGCATCCAGCGCAGGTGCAGCGCGATCGCGCCGTGCGGGACGACGACACCCTTGGGCTGCCCGGTCGACCCCGAGGTGTAGATGACGTAGGCCGGACCCGCGGGCAGCACCGGCGGCAGCGGCGCGCCGTCGGCCGCGGCGGGCAGATGCCGCAGGAAGTCCGGGGTGATCACCGTCGCGGGGGCGGTGTCGGCCAGCATGAAGACGATCCGCTCCGGCGGGTAGCCGGGGTCGATCGGCAGGTAGGCGGCGCCCGCCCGGTGCACGGCGTGCAGCGCGGCGATCAGGTCGGCCGAGCGGGGCAGGGCGACGGCGACCACGTCCCCGGCCGTCACCCCGGCGGCGCGCAGGGCGCGGGCGATGACCTCGACCCGGGCGTCCAGGTCGCGGTAGCTGACGGCGCCGCCGTCGACGACGACGGCGGCCGCGTCCGGGGTGCGGGCCGCCTGGGCGGCGAACATCGCGGGCAGCGTGTCGCCGGTCGCGGGTACGGCGGTGTCGTTCCACGCCCGCAGGACCCGGTGCCGCTCGTCGGCGGAGAGCAGGTCGACCCGGTGGACCGGTCGGTCCGGGTCGGCGGCCACCGCGGTGAGCAGCCGGACGAGACGGGTGACGAGGTCGTGGGCGGTGGACGCGTCGAACAGGTCGGTAGCGAACGCCAGGGTGCCCCGGATGCCGGCCGGTGTGCCGTCGGCGCCGGTGTGCGCGGCCACCGAGAGGCTGAGGTCGAACCGGATCGCCCCGGTGTCCGGCGCCTCGGTGGTGACGACGAGGCCGGGCAGGTCGTGGCCGGTGCCGTCCTGGGTGTGCTGGACGGCGAGCAGGGTCTGGAAGAGGGGGTGGCGGGCGAGGTCGCGTGTCGGGTTGAGGTGTTCGACGAGGCGGTCGAAGGGGAGGTCCTGGTGGGCGTAGGCGGCGAGGTCGGTGTCGCGGACGCGTACCAGAAGGGTGTTGAAGGTGGGGTTGCCGGTGAGGTCGGTGCGGAGCACGAGGGTGTTGATGAAGAAGCCGATGAGGTGGTCGAGTCGTTCGTCGGTGCGCCCGGCGACGGGGGTGCCGATGGGGATGTCGGTCCCGGCGCCGAGGCGGGACAGCAGCGCGGCGAGTGCGGTTTGCAGGACCATGAACAGGGTGGCGCCGGAGGTACGGGCCAGGTCGAGCAGCCGGGAGTGCAGGTCGGCGGGCAGGTCGACGGGTACGGCGTCGCCGCGGTGGGTGGGCACGGTGGGCCGGGGCCGGTCGGTCGGCAGGTCCAGCTCGTCGGGCAGCCCGGCCAGGCGCTCGCGCCAGAAGGCCAGCTCGGCCTCGGTGTCGAGGGTGGCTCGCTGCCAGAGGGTGTAGTCGGCGTACTGGACCGGCAGCGGTGCCCAGTCGGGGGCGTTCCCGGCCAGCCGGGCGGTGTACGCCGTCGCCAGATCCGCCCGGAGCGGGCCCATCGACCAGCCGTCGCTGGCGATGTGGTGCAACACCAGCAGCAGTACGTGGTCGTCGCCGTCGAGGCGGAGGAGCCGGGTGCGCAGGGGCGGTTCGTGCCGTAGGTCGAACGGGCGCCGCGCGAAGTCGCCCATCTCCGCGGCCAGGGCGGATTCGGCGCACTCCCGGATCTCCAGCGGGGTGCCCACCGGGAGGATCACCTGGGACGGGACGCCGTCGTGGGACGGGAAGACGGTACGCAGGGTCTCGTGGCGGCCGGTCACGTCGGCGAGGGCGGCGGCCAGGGCGTCCCGGTCCAGGTGCCCGCGCAGGCGCAGGGCGAGGGGCGCGTGGTAGGCGGCGCTGTCCGGGTCCACCTCGGCCAGGAACCAGAGCCGCTGCTGGGCGTAGGACAACGGCATCGGGTCGGGTCGTTCGACCGGGCCCAGCGCAGGGCCCTGTTCGGCGCCGGACCGCACCCGCCCGGCGAGACCGGCGACGGTGGGCTGCTCGAACAGATCACGAACGGACAGTCCGGCCGACAGTGCCGCGCGGATGCGGGCGACCAGACGGGTGGCGAGCAGCGAATAGCCCCCGAGGGCGAAGAAGTTCTCGTGGACCCCGACCGCGGGCATGCCGAGGACGTCGGCGAACAGGCCACCGATGATCTCCTCGACGGCGTCGCGCGGCGCCCGGTCCGCCACCTCCTCGACGACCTCCTCGTCGCGAGCGGCGGCGGCGAGCGTCGGCAGTGGCCGGTCGGGGAAGGTGGTCACCTCGTCCAGCAGGGCGGCGAAGGCCGAGGCCCAGCCGCGTACGGTCGCCTCGTCCAGCAGGTCGGCGGCGTACTCGAAATGGCATTCGAGACCGTCCTGCCCGTCCACCACGGTGAGGGCCAGGTCGAACTTCGCCGCTCCGGCCGGCGCGTCGTCCAGGGTGACCTCGAGACCGGGCAGCGACCAGCCGCCGGACGAGGCGGTTCCGGTGGTGCCGGGCAGCGACAGCAGCACCTGGAAGAGGGGGTGGCGGGCGAGGTCGCGTGTCGGGTTGAGGTGTTCGACGAGGCGGTCGAAGGGGAGGTCCTGGTGGGCGTAGGCGGCGAGGTCGGTGTCGCGGACGCGTACCAGAAGGGTGTTGAAGGTGGGGTTGCCGGTGAGGTCGGTGCGGAGCACGAGGGTGTTGATGAAGAAGCCGATGAGGTGGTCGAGTCGTTCGTCGGTGCGCCCGGCGACGGGGGTGCCGATGGGGATGTCGGCGCCGGCGCCGAGGCGTGAGAGGAGCAGGGCGAGTGCGGCCTGCAGGACCATGAACAGGGTGGCGCCGGAGGTACGGGCCAGGTCGAGCAGCCGGGCGTGCAGGTCGGCCGGCAGCTCCAGCGTCACCGTGCCGAGCTGATCCAACGCGGACGCCGGGCGCCGCCGGTCGAACGGCAACGGCAGATCGAGGGGCAGCCCGGCCAAGGCCTCCCGCCAGTAGGCCAGCTGGGTGTCCTCCTCGAGGGCCAGGAGCTCGCCCTGCCAGAGGGTGTAGTCGGCGTACTGGACCGGCAGCGGCTCCCAGTCGGGGGCGTTCCCGGCCAGCCGGGCGGTGTACGCCGTCGCCAGATCCGCCCGGAGCGGGCCCATCGACCAGCCGTCGGTCGCGATGTGGTGCAGCACCAGCACCAGGGCGTGCGTCTCGGCGTCCACCCGGAAGAGCTCCGCCCGCAACGGCAGGTCGGCGCCGAGGTCGAACCGGGCACCGGACACCACCGGCTCTCCCTCGTGGACCGGCAGGGCGACCGGGCCGGGCGCAAGGATGTGCTGGTCCGGGCGGCCGCCGGTGGCCGGGTAGACGGTGCGCAGCACCTCGTGACGGGCCACCACGTCACCGAGCGCGGCGCCGAGCGCGGCGTGGTCGAGAGGGCCGGTCAGGCGCAGGATGAGCGGCACGTGGTAGGCCAGGTCCTGGCCCTCGATCCCGCAGAGGAACCAGAGCCGCTGCTGGGCGGCGGAGAGCGGCAGCTCGGCGGGCCGGTCGTAGCGCACCAGGGACGGCCGTTTGACGCCGTCGGGGTCCGCGCCGGCGACGAGGGCGGCGACCCCGGCGACCGTCGGTGTCTGGAACAGTTCGCGCAGGCTGATCTCGGCACCGAGGGTGGTGCGGATGCGGCTGACCAGGCGGGTGGCGAGCAGCGAGTGGCCGCCGAGGGCGAAGAAGTCGTCGTGGGCGCCGACCTCCGCCCGGCCGAGCAGTCCCGCGAACAGCCCGGCGAGGATCTCCTCGATCCCGGAGCGGGGTGCCCGCCCGGCCGGTGCGGCGGTGAGACCGGGGTCGGGCAGGGCGCGACGGTCGAGCTTGCCGTTGGGGGTGACCGGCAGCGCGTCGAGACGCGTGATCGCCGCCGGTACCAGGTATTCGGGCAGCTCCTCGACCAAGCGGCGGCGCAGCGGGCCGGGGTCGGCCGTACCGGCGTAGTAGACGACCAGGCAGGGCCGGCCGGCCGGGTCGTCGCGGACCACCGTCGCGGCCTGGGCGACGCCGGGCACCGCGAGCACGTGCGCGGTCACCTCGTCGGGCTCCACCCGGAAGCCGCGGATCTTCACCTGGTCGTCGATGCGGCCGAGGTACCACAGGGTGCGGTCACCGTCCCGGCGGACCAGATCGCCGGTGCGGTACATCCGGGTACCGGGCGGGCCGAAGGGGTCGGGCACGAACCGCGACGCGGTCAGCCCGGCCGCGCCCAGGTAGCCGTGGGCGAGGCCGTCGCCGGTCAGCCAGAGTTCGCCGGGTACGCCGGGCGGCACCGGCATGAGGTGGGCGTCGAGCACGTACCCGTGCTTGCCGTCCAGGGGTGCGCCGATCGGGACGCTCGGGCCGGTGCAGTCGCCCGGGTCCACGTGCCGGACGGTGGTGAAGCCCATCGACTCGGCCGGGCCGTACCCGTTGACCACGTGCAGGCCGGGGAAGCGGTGCAGGGCGCGGGCCAGGTGCGGCCCGGACGCCGGTTCGCCGCCGGTGAGCACGTGCCGCAGGCCGGCGAAGAGCTCCGGGGCGTCGTCGAGCAGGAAGTTCACCAGGGTCGCCGACGCCTCCAGGACGGTCACCCCGGCGGCCGGGACGATCGCGGCGATGGCGTCCGGGTCGGGCCGCTGGCCGGGCTGCAGCACGCAGACCCCGCCGTGCAGCAGCGGGGCGAACACCTGGGTGGCGAAGGCGTCCCAGGAGACCGGTGCGCACTGCAGCCACACCTCGTCGCGGTCGAAATCGGCGTAGTCCTGCCCGAGGTAGGTCGCGGCCAGGGCCCGGTGCGGGGTCGCGATCGCCTTCGGTACGCCGGTGGACCCGGAGGTGAACATGACGCACGCGACGTCGTCGGCCGACACCGGCAGCCCGGGATCGTGGTCCGGCCCGTCGTGCTGCGGGGACAGACACGTCACGGTCGGCGGCACCCGGTGGGCGAGGCCGGCGCCGGCGATCACGGTACGCGCGCCGAGGCGATCGAGGTTGCCGGCGAGGCGCTCGTCGGGGAACTCGGGGTCGAGCATGGTGTAGCCGGCACCGGCCTTGAGCACGCCGAGCAGCGCGGCCACCATGTCGGGGCCGCGGTCGACGAGCACCCCGACCAGGTCGCCCCGGCCGGCCCCCGCCTCCGCGAGCCGCCACGCGATCCGGTTCGCCCTCGCGTTCAGCTCCGCGTACGACACGGTGGCGTCGCCGAACCGCAGCGCGACCGCCCCGGGCGTCCCGGCGGCCCGCTCCTGGAACACCTCGTGCACGCACCGGGCGGGCAGGGCCCTCGGGCGGTACGGCTCGGCGGCGCTCAGCCCGATCCGCCACAGCGGACGGCCGGGATCTCGCAGGGCCTCGGTCAGCAGCCGGACGAAGTGCGCGGCCCAGGCCTCGACGGTCTCCTGGTCGAGACGGTCGGCGGCGTACTCGAACTGGCACTCGATGCCCGCCGGGGCGCCGTCGGCGGTGCGGCGCTCGGCGAAGGCCACGCCGAGGTCGAACTTGGCCGCCGCCACGTCGAAGGGCTCCACGCCGACGTCGAGGCCGGCCAGCGAGAACCGGGGCGGCTCGGTGTTCTGCAGCACCGTCATCACCTGGAACAGCGGGTGCGCGCCCGGGGTGCGCTCCGCGGCGAGCGCGTCGACCAGCCGCTCGAACGGCACGTCCTGGTGGGCCAGGGCTTCGAGGCTGCCGTCGCGGACCCGGGCCAGGAGCCCGGTGAATCCCGGGCCGCCGGTGAGGTCGGTACGCAGCACGAGGGTGTTGACGAAGAAGCCGACCAGGTCGGTCAGGGCGCTCTCGTCGCGGCCGGCGACCGCGGTGCCCAGGACGATGTCGTCGCCCGCGCCGAGGCGGGACAGCAGGGCGCCGAGCGCGGTCTGCAGGCCCATGAACAGGGTGCAGCGTTCGCGCCGTACCAGGTCGTCGAGGGCGGCGTGCACGGCGGCCGGCACCTCGACGGTGACGATCGCGGCCGTGCGGGGCTGGTCGGTGCGGCCGGCGGGCCGGTCGAACGGCAGGGTGATCCGCTGCGGGATGCCGGCCAGCCGGTCGCGCCAGTACGCGAGCTGCTCGTGCAACAGGCTGTCCGGGTCGTCCTCGTCGCCGAGCACCTCGCGTTGCCACTCGGCGTAGTCGGCGTACTGGACCTCCAGTTCTTCCCGGTCGGGCGCCCGGCCCGCCGCGCGGGCGGTGTAGGCGGCGCCGAGGTCGGCGGAGAGGGGCCCGAGGGACCAGCCGTCGCAGACGATGTGGTGCAGCAGGAGCAGGAGCACGTGCTCCTGCGGGCCGGCTTGCTCCTGCGGGCCGGCTTGCTTCTGCGGGCCGAGGGCGAAGAGCACGGCCCGCAGCGGCAGCTCGGCCGCCAGGTCGAACGGCCGGGCGGCGGCCGCGGCGAGGGCGGCCGGCAGCTGCTCGGGGGTGAGATGCTCGACGCGGAACTCCAGGCGCGCCGCCGCGTCGGCCGGATCGAGGATCCACTGGTGCGCGGTGCCGTCCGCGGCGGGGAACACGGTGCGCAGCACCTCGTGCCGGTCGAGCAGGTCGCCGATCGCGTCCCGCAGCGCCGCCCGGTCGAGCGGGCCGCGGATCCGCAGCGGGAAGGGCACGTTGTACAGGGCGTCCGGACCCTCGAACTGGTCCAGGAACCACAGTCGCTGCTGGCCGAACGACAACGGGCGCACGGGTATGTCCTTCCTCAGCTGGAACGGGACGGCAGGCGCAGGGCACGCAGGCCCGCGAGGGGCGCGCCGAGGGCGAGGGCGGCACCGGCGACCCAGGCGACGGCCGGGCCGGCCGCGGCGGCGAGGGCACCGAACGCGCTGTAGGCGAACGGCGCGGCCCCGATGCCGGACAGGGCGATCATCGACATGGCCACGCCGAGCCGGTCGGCGGGTGCGGCCTCCTGGTACAGGGAGACGGCGGCGGGCGCGTTCTGCCCGGAGAAGACCCCGACCGCCGCCGACGCGACCGCCATCCACGACAGGGACGGCGCCACGATCATGGCGAGCAGCGCCACGGCCACACCGGCCCCGCCGCCGATGAACCGCACCGCGATCGGCACCCGCCGGTCCACCACCGCCCCGATCGCCGCCGAGACCAGGGCGCCGGCGCCGAAGCAGGTGATGAGCAGGCCGACGGCGGCGACGTCCCAGCCGCGCTGGAGGACCACCACCGGCAGGCCGGGGTTGAGCGGCCAGGCGAACGCCAGGTCCAGGCAGAGCGACGAGAGGAAGAGCCAGCGGAGCCGGGCATCGGCACGCAGCAGCACGAAACCGTCGCCGATGCGCCGCCACAGCGGCCGTCCGGTCGCCGGGGGCACCTCGATCGACCGGGTCACCCAGCGTACGCAGAGCTGGGAGACGACGCAGCCGGCGCAGACCACGAAGAGGGCGGCGACCAGGTGACCGCCCGCGACGAGCCACGCCCCGATCGGCGGGCCGACGATGGGGGCGAACCGCATCGCCATCGCGCGCAGCGAGTTGGCCCGGCCGAGCCGGTCGCGGGAGACCATCCGGGGCAGCATCGTGCCGAACGACGGTGACCCGAGCCCGAGCATCGCGCCCTCGACGGCGGCCACCACGACGAGCAGCCACAGGGAGTGGACGGTCATCGCGGCGAGGGCGGCCGCGCCGAGCACGGCGATGCGTACCGAGGTGGTCCGCAGCAGCACCGCCCGGGGCCCGAACGCGTCGCAGATCGCCCCGCCGAAGATCATCGCGCCGGCCCGGGGGACCGACTCGGCCAGGGTGACCCAGGTGACCGCGGCGGTGCCGCCGAGCTGCGCGGCGGCCCACACCACGGCGATGAAGAACACCTGGTCGCAGACGAGGGAGATGCCCTGGCCGCCGAGGAAGAACCCGACCCGGGTCCACCCGGCCCGGACCGGCGGCGCGGCGGGCGGCCGGTCGTGGTTCAGACTTGTCGAGGTCACCGGAGATGCTCCCGTCTCAGCGCGCGTGCAGGCGGACCGGCAGCCGGTCGAATCCGAAATTGATCAGCGAGGTGTTGTGGACCGGCTCGCCCGCGAGTTCGATCTCGCGGACCTGATCGAGGAACGCGCGGTAGACCGCCCGCAGCTCGGCCTTGGCCAGGGGCGCGCCGATGCAGTGGTGCGGGCCCACGCCGAGCGCCAGGTGCCGGTTGGGGGACCGGTCCAGGCGCAGCTCCCGGGGACGGTCGAAGGCGGCCGGGTCGTGGTCGGCCGCCCACGTCCACACCACCACCCGGTCGCCGGCCTCGATCGTCTGGCCACCCAGCTCGGTGCTGGTGGACGCGGTGCGCAGCATGTGCAGCCCGACCGAGGTCCAGCGCAGCAGCTCGTTGGTGGCGGCGTCGAGATCCGCGGTGCCGTCGGCCAGGGCGGCCCAGGCGTCCGGGTGGTTCATCAGCGCCCAGAGGCTCATCGCCGCGGTGTGCCGTACCGTCTGCACGCCGCCGACCAGGATGTTGTCGAGGTTGAGCACGACGTCCTCGACCGGGGGGAGCCGGCCGTCCACCCGGTGGGTGGCGGCGACGCTGATCAGATCGTCGCCGGGGGACGTCCGGCGCAGCATCACCTGCTGGAAGAGGAACGGGATGAGCTGCTGGTGCCCGGCTCGCCGCTCCTGCGGCGTACGGCCGAGGAACGCCTGGTCGCAGACGCGTACCACCAGGTCCCGGTCGTCGTCGCGGATGTCCAGCAGGTCGCACATGACGGTGAGCGGGATGGCCGAGACGACGTCGACGAGATCCACGTCGCCCTTCGCGAGGGCCTCGCGGACGGCGGTCGCGGCGAGCCGCTCGACCCGCTCGGCGTAGCGCTTGACGGCGGCGTTGGAGAAGAACGGCACCACCGGCTGGCGGAGCTGGCGGTGCCGGGGCGGGTCGGTGAGCGCCATCATCCTGCCCGCGCCGACCGGGCACTTCCCGGCGC
The DNA here is from genome assembly GCF_040681165.1 of Actinoplanes sp. NPDC051851. Classification (NCBI taxonomy): domain Bacteria; kingdom Bacillati; phylum Actinomycetota; class Actinomycetes; order Micromonosporales; family Micromonosporaceae; genus Actinoplanes; species Actinoplanes sp. NPDC051851. Next base: position 14,827 of record NZ_JBFAYF010000057.1, read on the forward strand.
CTGCGCCGAGCAGGGAACCGCCGGTGGAGCTGTAGACGGTGGCGTCGGTGAGTACGGTGCAGGCCAGTTCGTAGGAGAGCACCGACCAGACCGGCCCGTCCTGGGCGGTGTCCGTACGCCGTACGGGAGCCTCGGCTCTGAGATCGTCGATGAGATCGGCCAGGTCGGGCCGGGACCAGAGCCGGGTGTCGCTCAGATCCAGTGTGGACGTGGCGTGCATGTCAGCTCCTCCGCAACGTGCGCAACAGGTCGGCCGGTCCGTCGGCGGCCGGTGAGGCCGGCAGGTGCCCGCCGGGCACCGTCGAGCTGGTGAACGGGCCGGTGGTGACCGCCGCCCACCCGGCTACCCGGGCCGGGTCGACGACCGTGTCGCCGGCGGCGGCGACGGCGTGGACGGCGATGTCGAGGCGGGGCGCGGGCCGGTGCCGGTAGGTGTGGCAGAGCGCGAGATCGGTGCGCAGGACCCGGACCATGAACGGGTACAGCGGGTGACCGGCCGGGATCTCGTCGCCGAGACCGCACTCGCGCAGCAGCCGGTCCGCGCCCGTCGCCGGGTCGGGCACGGTGGCGGGCCATTCACCGGGGGCGGGTGCGCAGGCCACTACCAGGCGCACCGGGGGCAGCGTCCGGGCGACCTCGTAGGCGAGGAGGGCCCCGAAGCTCTGCCCGTAGAAGACGGCGCCAGGGCGCAGTCGCGGTCCGATCCCGGCGGCAACCTGGGCTACCAGATCGGCGAACCGGGGTGGAACCGGGTCGTGGAAGCGCCCGCCACGGCCGGGCAGCCGCACCGCCACCACCTCCCGGTCACCGGCGAGGGCCCCGGCGAGCCGGGAGAAGGCGGTGACGTCGCCGCCGGCGTGCGGGAAGCAGACCAGCTGGGGCGTGCCCGGACCCTGCGGTACGGGCCGGAAGCACCAGTCGTCGACCAGCGGCCGTACGGTCGTGGCGGTCATCGGGTGCCCCGGCGACCGACGAGGGCCACCCGCTGCCGCTTCGGGGCGCCGCCGGCGTCGATGAGGCGCTGGACGGCGCCGGTGAAGTCATCGAGGTCGCACGCGTCCAGCATCGCGCGGAGCGGGATCTCCACCCGTAGCTCGTCGCGGAGCAGGTACAGGGCCCGCACCGCGGTCAGGGAGTGGCCGCCGAGGGCGAAGAAGTCGTCGTGCGCCCCGACCGCGGGCAGGTTCAGCACCCTCGCCCAGACCGCCCCGATGCGGCCCATCAGTGGGCTCGTCACGGCCCCTGCGGTGTCTTGCGCAGACGGCGACGGTAGCGCGGCGGTGTCGAGTTTGCCGTTGGCGGTCAGCGGTAGCCGCGCCAGCCGGGTCACGGTCGGGAGCATGTAGTCGGGCAGGCGGTGGGCGAGTGTCCCGCGGATGTCGGCCGGGACCGCACCGTCGGCGGTGATGTAGGCGTGCAGCCGGCCGTCGCGGTGCGTGACGGCGGCCTGCCGGATGCCCGGTACGGCCTGCAGGGCGGCGGTGATCTCGGCGGGTTCGACGCGGTAGCCGCGGATTTTGATCTGTTGGTCGGTGCGGCCGGTGATGTGCAGCCGTCCCTGGGTGTCGAGGTGGCCGGTGTCGCCGGTGGCGTAGAGCCGTGTGCCGGTCCCGGTGGGGTCGGGGAGGAATCGGCTTGCGGTGAGGCCGGTCTGGTTGAGGTAGCCGTGGGCGAGTCCTTCGCCGGTGCAGTAGACGTCGCCGTCGGTGTTCGGCGGGGCGGGTTCGAGCTTGCCGTCGAGGACCCGGATCCCCTTGTGGTTGACGGGGACGCCGACGGGGACCCGGGCCGTGCCGGGTGCTGTGGCGGTGAGCGGCTGGGTGGTGGTGAACCCGAGGCTCTCCACCGGCCCGTATCCGTTGACGACCCGCAGGTGCGGGTAGCGTTCGAGGATCCGGTTCACGTGGGCGGGGGAGGCGTGCTCACCGCCGGTGAAGACCACCTTGAGCAGCGCGAACGCCTCGGGCCGCTCGTCCACCAGGAAGTTGAAGAGACTGGCGGACACCTGCAGCTGGGTGACCCGGTGGCGGGCGCACAGGTCGGCCACCGTCTCCGGGTCGGGCCGCTGGCCGGGGGCGAGCACGCAGGTGGCGCCGTGCAGCAGCGCGCCGAACAGTTCGAGGGCGAACGCGTCCCAGGAGACCGGCGAGCACTGCAGCCACACCTGGTCCGCGTCGAAGGCGGCGTAGGTCTGGTCGAGGTAGGTGGCCCGGATCGCCCGGTGCGGGACGACGACGCCCTTGGGCCGGCCGGTCGACCCGGAGGTGAACATGACCGTGGCGACGTCGTCCGGGTGGACCGCGACCGGGGCGAACCGGCCGGGTCCCGGGTCGGCCGCCGCGACGGACGCGTCGACGACGAGCGCGGGTGCGGTGTCGGTCAGGATGGCCTCCCGGCGGCCCGCGGGCAGGTCGGGATCGACGAGGACGTAGCCGGCACCCACACGCCCGGCGGCCAGCAGCGCGGTCACCATGCCGATCCCGCGCGGCAGCGTGATCGCGACCAGGTCCCCGGGCCGCACTCCCCGCAGGTCGAGGACCCGGGACATCCGGTCGGCGAGGTCGTCCAGTTCGTGGTAGGTGATCGCGGTGTCACCCTCGACCAGCGCCACCGCGGTGCTCGGTGTCAACATGTCGCGCGTCTCCTTCCAGCGCTAGCGGGCCAGCGCCTCGCGGACGCTGCGCGGGCGGATGTCGGTCCACACCTCGTCGATGTAGGCCACGCACTCCTGCTTGCTGCCGGACCTGCCGACCTCGTACCAGCCCGCCGGAACGTCGAGCTCCGTCGGCCAGATCGAGTGCTGTTCCTCGTCGTTGACGACCACGGTGAATACGGTGAACGCGTCCATGGCATGTCCCTCTCGGTTCGGTGGTTCAGATCGTTGCGGGGGTACGGATCGGCGCGGCGAACCGCGCCAGGGCGGCGAGGTAGGCGGCGGCGTAGCGGTCGGCGTCCAGGTCGGAGACCTGCCGGGTGAGGTGGTCCACGGCCAGCAGGGCCCGCCCCGAGGACGGGTCCTGCACGAGGGCCACGCCCAGGGAGAAGTCGGTCGGCTCGTACCGCATGGTCGGTTCGCAGCCGATGCGGTCGTCCACGATGCTCCCGGCGGCCCCGGTGACCCGGCCGAGGGAGTGGAAGCGCAGGAACGCGAAGTTCGCGTCGAGGCGGGTGCCGGTCATGAACCGGGCCAGCCGGGCGAACGGCATCCTGCGGTGCGGGAGCAGCGCGGTCTCCGCCCGGTGCAGGTGGCGTACCAGGTCGAGGCCGTCGCCGGCCTCGTCGAGGTCGACCGGGAGCGGCACGGTGTTCAGGAAGAGCCCGTAGCAGTCGGTGCCGCCGGGGCGCTCGAGGCGTCCGTTGACCGACAGGCCGGTGGTGAGCCGCCGCAGCCCGGTCAGCTCCGACAGGGCGAGCACGTGCGCGGCGAGCGCCACCGCCTTCACCGGCACGCCGGCCGCCGTCGCGGTGGCCCGCAGGACCCGGTCGGCGTCCGGTATGACGTGCTCCACCGTCCGCGGCACCTCGGCCTCATCGGACGGGGCGCCGAACAGGGCTCCCGTCGCGCCGGCGAGCCGGTCGTGCCAGAACGCGGCGGTCTCGGGGGAGCGTTCGGCGGCCTTCTCGGCGGCGACGAAATCCCGGAACGTCGTCTCCGGCGGCGCCGCGGGCGGCCCGGCCGGGCCGGCGTGCCGTTCGAGGATCTCGGTGAAGAGCGAGGTGAAGCTCCAGCCGTCCAGGATGGCGTGGTGCTCGGCCAGGGTCAGCTGGAAGACGTCGTCGGCCAGGTACTGCGCGACGACCCGGAACAGCGGTGCGGTGCGCAGGTCGAACCGGGTGTCGCACAGCTCGTCGAAGACCGCGGTGACCGCCGCGTGCCGGGCGGCGTCGTCCAGCCCGCGCAGGTCCTCGACGTCCAGCGGCACCGGCGCGCGGCCGTGCACCAGTTGCAGCGGCTCGCTGTAGGTGAACAGGTCGAAGCTGGTGCGCAGGACCGGGTGGCGGGCCATCGCCCCGGCGACGGCGTCCCGCAGCGCCGTGGGGTCGAGGGTGCCGCGTACCCGATAGCTGTTGACGTTGTGGTAGCCGCCGGCGTCGCCGGAGAGCTCCATGTGGTAGATCATGGCGAGCTGCATGGAGACCATCGGGTAGGCGTCGACCACCCCGCCGGGCAGCGCGGCGTCGCGGTCGGCCGCGGGCAGCGCGGAGAACTCCGCGGTCGGCGCGTCGGCGCCGGCCTCGGCCGGGGTGAGCAGACCGGCGAGGCCCGCGACCGTCGGCGCGGCGAACAGGTCCGGCAGCGACAGCGTCCAGCCGTCCTCGCGCAGCCGGGCGGCCAGGCGTACGGCCCGGATCGAGTCGCCGCCCAGGCGGAAGAAGTCGTCGGCGCGCCCGGCCCCGGCGATTCCCAGGACCTCCTGGAAGGTCTGCGCCACCAGGGTCTCCTCCGCGGAGCGCGGCGCCTCGGACGGCGTGTCGGCCGGTGCGTCGAGGGTGGGGGAGGGCAGCGACGCCCGGTCCACCTTGCCGTTGACGGTGGTCGGCAGCGCGTCCAGCACGGTCACCGTGGCCGGCATCATGTAGGCGGGCAGCGCGGCGGCCAGGAAGGTGCGCAGCTCGGCGAGGGACGGCGCGGCGCCCTCGACGGTGACGTAGGCGGCCAGCTGTTCCCGGTGGACGGTGACCGCGCAGGTGCGTACCGCCGGGTGGGTGGCGACGGCGTTCTCGACCTCGCCGAGTTCGATCCGGTACCCGTTGATCTTCACCTGGTGGTCGCAGCGGCCGACGTACTCCAGGCCACCGCCGGGCAGGCGGCGGGCGACGTCGCCGGTGCGGTACAGGCGACCGCCGGGCGCGCGGCCGGCCGGGTCGGGGACGAACCGCTGGGCGGTGAGCCCGGGGCGGCCCCAGTATCCGTGGGCGAGGCTGTGGCCGGCGATGTACAGCTCGCCCGGCACGCCCACCGGGCACGGCCGCAGCCGCTCGTCGAGGACCAGGGCGGCCAGGTGCGGCATGGCGTCCCCGATCAGGCTGCGCTCGAACCCGGCGGCGCCGTCGAGGTCGTGGGTGGTGACGTGCACGGTGGTCTCGGTGATGCCGTACAGGTTGCACAGCGCGGGCGCGCCGGGACGGGCGAACCAGCGGCGCACCACGGCCGGGTCGAGGGCCTCGCCGCCGAGCATCACCCGGCGTACCGAGGGCAGCGGCGCGGGCGTGGCGGGCAGCACCGCCTCCAGCTGCCGCAGCGCGGACGGGGTGAGGCACAGCATGGTGACCCGTTCGGCGCCGAGCAGCGCGGCGAACGCCCACGGGTCGCGGCTGAGCAGGTAGGGCACCACGACGAGCCGGCCGCCGTGGTGCAGGGCGCCCCACAGCTCCCAGACGGTCCAGTCGAAGGCGTACGAGTGGAACAGCGTCCACACGTCGGCGGGCCCGAAGCGGAAGTGTTCCCGGCCGGTGCTCATCAGGCGGCCGACGTGCTCGTGGGCCACGGCCACGCCCTTGGGGACGCCGGTCGACCCGGAGGTGAAGATGAGGTAGGCGACGTCGGACGGCGACACAGGGACACCCGGGCGCGACGACGGTGCGGCCGGTACGGCGGCCGGGTCGAGGCGGCGCCACGGCCCGGCGGGGGCGTCGTCGCCCCGGTCGGTGACGACGACCTCGACGCCGGTGTCGGCGAAGACGAACGCGGCCCGCCCGGCCGGCGCGGTCAGGTCGACCGGCACGTACGCGGCGCCCGCCTTCAGCACCGCGAGGATCGAGACCACGATGTGGGGGGTGCGGTCGAGGTACAGGCCGACCCGGTCGCCGCGGCGGACCCCCGCGGCGATCAGGGCGTGCGCGAGCCGGTTCGCCCGGACGTCGACCTCGGCGTAGGTCAGCGTGAGCTCGCCGTGGCTCAGCGCGGCCCGGTCGGGATAGCGGTCGACGGCGTCCTCGAACGCCGTGTGCAGGCAGCGGGCCGGATCTCCCGGATCGGCCCCGGCGGGCGGGGTGCGGTCGGTGGGGGCGAGACGCCACAGCGGCGTGTCGGGGTCGGTGAGCGCTTCGTGCAGCACGGCCCGCCAGTCGGCCGCGAGCCGGCCGACCGTGGCGGTGTCGAACAGGTCGGTGTTGTACTCGGCCTCGCCGCGCAGCTCACCGTCGTCGAAGGTGGACCAGGTGAGGTCGAACTTGCTGGTGCCGACGTCGAACACCCGGGCCGTCGCGGTCACCGCACCGAAGCGCAGGGGCTCCGGACCGGTGGCGTGCGCGCCGAACACCACCTGGACGAGAGGTGCGTGCCGGGCGCTGCGATCCCGCCCCAGCGTCTCGACGATCGCATCAAAGGCGAGTTCCGCGTACGCGTAGGCGTCGAACGCGGTGTCGCGTACCCCCTCGACCAGCTGCCGGAAGGTGGCCCCCGGGTCGAGGCGTACCCGCAGCGGCACCAGGTTGACGAAGCAGCCGAGGGCGGTCTCCAGCTCCGGCCGGTGACGCACCGTCATGGGGGTGCCGATGACCAGGTCGCGGGCGCCGCTGTGCCGGCCGATCAGCATCGCGAACGCCGCTAGCTGCACGACGAACGGGGTGGACTCGGTCTCGGCGGCCAGGGCCCGCAGCCGGTCGGTGGTGCCGGCCGGCAGCGCGAACGGGCGGGTGCGGCCGGTGAAGGTCTGCGCCGGCGGGCGGGGCCGGGCGGCGTGCAGGGTCAGCTCGGCGGGGGCGCCGTCGAGGGTCTCCCGCCAGAACTCGCGGTGTTCCTCGAAGGACTCCCGCGCCTCGGCGAGGGCGTGCTCGGCCGGTTGGGTGGCGGGTGCCGGCAGGCCGACGGCGCGGCCCTCGGCGAGGGCGGTGTAGGTGGCGGCGAGTTCGCGGTCGAAGAGCTCCTCCGACCAGCCGTCCCAGATGATGTGGTGGACGACGAGGACGAGGGCGGCGGGTTCGGGTACCAGGGTGGCCCGCAGCAGCGGTCCCTCGGTGAGGTCGAACCGGGTGGCGGCGGCCCGTTCGCGGGCCTGTTCCAGGGTGGTGGCCTCGTCGAGGGGGATACGGCCGTCGGCGTGGACGTGCTGGACCGGGCCGTCCGGGCCGAGCGAGAACGTGGTGCGCAGGGCCTCGTGGCGTGCGGCGAGGTACTGGAGGGCCCGGCCGAGCAGGGCCGGGTCGACGGGTCCGTCGAACGTCAGGGTCCACGCGGTGTGGTAGGTCGCCGCGCCGGGATTCCACTGCTCCATGAACCACAGTCCGCGCTGGAGGCTGGAGACCGGGGCCGTCTGCGTGTTCACGCGTCCTCCGTCGGGTTCAGGGCCGTCGCCAGGGCGCTCACGGTCTTCGCGGTGAAGACGAGGCTCGGCGGGACCCGGGTGCCGGTGCGGCGGGACAGGCGCATCGCGACCCGTACCGCGGCCAGGGAGTTGCCGCCGAGGCGGAAGAAGCTGCTGTCCGGAGTGATCTCCGCCGGCCCGAGCACCTCGGCCCAGACCTCGGCGACCAGCCGTTCGGTGTCGGTCCACTCCCGTGCCGTCGCCGGTGGGCCGACGGTGGGTGCCGGCAGCCGGGCTGCGTCGAGCTTGCCGTTGGCGGTGAGCGGGAGCTGGCCGAGGTGGGTGATGGTGCTGGGGACCATGTAGTGGGGAAGGTGGTGTGCCAGCCGCTGCGGGACGTCGGCGGGTGACGCGTCGCCGGTGACGTAGGCGTGCAGCTGTCCGTCGACGGTGGTCACCGCGGCCTGCCGGATGCCGGGCAGGCTCTGGAGGACCGCGATGATCTCGGCGGGCTCGACCCGGTAACCACGGATCTTGATCTGCTGGTCGGTGCGGCCGGTGATGTGCAGCCGCCCCTCGGTATCGAAATGGCCGGAGTCACCGGTGGCGTAGAGCCGCGCGCCGGACCCGGTGGGATCGGGGATGAACCGGCTCGCAGTCAGACCGGCCTGATTGAGGTAGCCGTGGGCGAGTCCTTCGCCGGTGCAGTAGACGTCACCGTCGGTGTTCGGCGCGGCGGGTTCGAGCTTGCCGTCGAGGACCCGGATCCCCTTGTGGCTGACCGGGACGCCGACGGGGACCCGGGCCGTGCCGGGTGCTGTGGCGGTGAGTGGATGGGTGGTGGTGAACCCCAGACTCTCCACCGGACCGTAGCCGTTGACCACCCTCAGGGACGGGTAACGCTCCAGGATCCGGTTCACGTGTACGGGGGACGCGTGCTCGCCGCCGGTGAAGACGACGTTCAACGCGGCGAACGTCTCGGGCAACTCGTCCACCAGCAGGTTGAAGAGGCTCGCCGAGAGCTGGAGCTGGGTGACGCGATGGCGCCGGCAGAGCCGCTCGACGGTCTCCGGGTCGGGGCGCTGCCCGGGGTGCAGCACACAGGTGGCCCCGTGGAGCAGGGCGCCGAACAGTTCGAGGGCGAACGCGTCCCAGGAGACCGGCGAGCACTGCAGCCACACCTGGTCCGCGTCGAAGTCCGTGTACGTCTGGTCGAGGTAGGTGGCCAGCAGCGCCCGGTGCGGGACGACGACGCCCTTGGGCCGGCCGGTGGACCCGGAGGTGAACATGACCGTGGCGACGTCGCCGGGGCCGGTCGCGACGGGTGCGACCGGACCGGCGCCGGTGCCGGTGACGGGGGCGTCCACGACGAGGGCGGGCCGGACGTCGCCGAGGATCGCCGCCCGCCGGCCGGGCGGTAGCTCGGGGTCGAGCAGGACGTAGCCGGCTCCGGCGCGCAGCACCCCCAGCAGGGCGGTCACCATGGCGGCGCCGCGCGGCAGGGCGATGGCGACCAGGTCCCCGGCGCGCACCCCGCGGGCGGTGAGGACCCGTGCCGTCCGGTCGATCTCGGTGGCCAGGCCGGCGTAGGTGACCTCGGTGTCGCCGTCGGCGAGGGCCACCGCCGGTCCGGCGTGCCGGGTGATCAGGTCGACCAGGGACGGCCCGACCGGGGTGTCGGGGTTCTCGGCGGCGGCGGTGAGCGCGGCGGCCCAGGCGTCGCCGAGGGCCGCCGGGGTGGCCGGGTCGAACAGGTCGGTGTCGTACTCGATGCGCCCGGTGAAGCCGGTGCCGTCGTCCTCGACCGACCACGACAGGTCGAACCGGGAGAGCTCGTTGACGTGCAGCCGCCGCGACACCTCCGCGCCGCCGATCGGTGCCGCCGCCGGGCCCGCCGGGTGCGCCTCGAAGACCAGCTGGAACAGCGCGTCGCCGGTCCGGGCCGCGTCGGTGATCAGGTCGAACGGCACGTGCTGGTGGCGGTAGCCGTCCAGGGCGACCCCGCGGACGTGGGCGAGCAGGTCCCGGAACGTCATGTCCGGCTCGACCCGGAACCGCAGCGGGATCAGGTTGATGAAGTAGCCGATCAGCCCGTCGAACTCGGCGCGGTCGCGGACGCTCACCGGGGTGCCGATCACCAGGTCGCGGTGGCCGGTACGGCGGTGCGCGGCGGCGACGAGGCCGGCGAGCAGCACCATGAACGGGGTGGCGTCCTGGTCGCGGGCCAGCCGCCGCAACCGGGCCGCGAGCGCGGTGCCGAGGTCGAAGCGGGTGTGGCCGAGCCGGCGGGCGGGATCGGCGGGCCGCTCCCGGTCCGGCGTCAGCACCCGGTTCGCCGGGACGTCGCGCAGCCGGTCGGCCCAGTACGCCAGGTGCCGCGGTGCGGTGCCGGCCCGGTCGAGCCAGGTGGCGTACTGCAGGGGCAGGTCGGCGAGTCGTGCCGGGCGCCGGTCCGCGCGGGCCGCGTACAGCTCGCGCAGCTCCCGGTCGAGGACCGGCAGCGACGACTCGTCCCAGACGAGGTGGTGGAAGACCAGCACCAGGTCGGCCCGCTCGGGCGAGGTGACCAGGAGGCGGGCGCGCAGCAGCGGGCCGGTCGCCAGGTCGAAGGGCTCCTGCGCGGTACGGCGGATCAGCGCCTCCACGTCACCGGTCTCCGCCACCCGGTAGTCGGCGGCCAGACGCGGGTGGATCACCTGGGCGCCGTAGCCGTCGGCGAGGTCGAACGTGGTGCGCAGGATCTCGTGCCGGTCGGTGAGCGCCTGGACGGCCTCGCCGAGCACGCCGGCGTCGATCGGGCCGTCGAACGTGAACACCCACGGCACGTTGTAGGTGGCGGTGCCGGGTTGCCAGCACTCGTGCAGCCACAGGCCGCGCTGGAACGGCGAGAGCGGTGCCCGGGTGGCGTGCTCGCGGACCGGGCCGGGGCGCTCGTCACCGTCGGTGAACTGGGCCCGCACGGCGTCGGCGTAGGCGGCGAGGGTCGGCGCGTCGAAGATCAGGTACGGCGAGACGGGCCCGAAGACCTCGAAGACCCGGCCGGCCACCCGTACGGCGGTGAGCGAGTCGCCGCCGAGGTGGAAGAAGTTGTCGTCGGCCCCGACCGCGTCCCGGCCCAGCACATCGGCCCAGATGCCCGCGACGAGCTGCTCGGCCGGGGTCCGCAGGGCGGCCGGGGCGGCGCCGGGTGCGGCGGCGGGTGCGGGCAGGGCGGCCCGGTCGACCTTGCCGTTCGGGGTGGTCGGCAGCGCGTCCAGGACGGTGAGGCTGGCCGGGATCATGTGCTCGGGCAGTCGCCCGGCGAGGAACTCCCGCACCGCGGCGTAGTCGGGTGCCGCGCCGGTCACGGTGACATAGGCGGCCAGCCGCGCGTCCCGGCCGGGCGCCTCGTCGAGCGCGACCGCGCAGGTGGCGACCGCCGGGTGGGTGGCGAGCGCGGTCTCGATCTCGCCGGGTTCGACCCGGAAGCCGCGGACCTTCACCTGGTCGTCGACGCGGCCGAGGAACTCCAGGTCCGCACCGTCGCGGCGGACCCGGTCGCCGGTGCGGTACATGCGGGCACCCGGCTTACCCGGCTCACCCGGCTTACCCGGCTTACCCGGCTCACCCGGCTCACCCGCGAACGGGTCGGGCAGGAACCGCTCGCCGCTGAGCCCGCCGCGGCCCAGGTAGCCGTCGGCGAGGACGTCCCCGCCGAGGTACAGCTCGCCGCTCTCGGCCGGGCGCAGGCGGTCGTCCAGCACGTACGCGACGCGCCCGGCGACGGTCGTGCCGATCGGGACGGTGCCGGCGCGGGGGCCGGTGACGTCGTGGACGGTCGCGGTGATCACGGTCTCGGTCGGGCCGTACGCGTTGACCAGCGGGACGCCGGTGAGCGCCGTCCAGGTCGCGGCGGCCTCCGGGGAGAGCCGGTCGCTACCGGAGATCATCGTGCGCAGCGACGCCGGGACCGCCCGGCCGGCCCGGACCGCGTCGACGACGCCGTGGAAGTACGCGGCCGGCAGGTTCGCCACGGTGACCCCGCCGTCGTCCACGAGGCGCAGGAACTCCCCGGCCGACATCAGGTCGTTCTCCGGCAGCACGAGGGTGCCGCCGACGGCGAGAGCGGTGAGCGTCTGCTCGATCGACACGTCGGCGGTGGGCTTGGCGAAGGCGAGCACGGTGTCGCCGGCGGTGATGCCGAAGCGGGCGGCGATCGCGGCGAGGTGCCGGTCGAGCGCCCGGTGGCCGACCGCGACCGCCTTGGGCCGGCCGGTGCTGCCGGAGGTGTAGATCAGGTAGGCGCCGGCGGCCGGGGTGTGCGGGGGTTCCCGGCCGGCACCGTCGTCCGCGCCCTCCCAGACCAGGACGGCACCGCTGTCGGCGAGCACCGCCTCGGTGCGCTCCGGCGGCCAGGCGGTGTCGAGCGGCAGGTAGACGCCGCCCGCCTTCCAGACCGCGAGCATTCCGGTGACCTGTGCCAGCCGGTCGGGGCAGCGGACCGCGACCACGTCACCCGGGCGTACCCCGCGTCCGCACATCCGGGCCGCGAGGGCGTCGGTGAGCCGGTCGAGCCGGCTCCGGGAGAGCCGTCGTGCACCGGCGCGCACCGCGACACGGTCGGGCGCCGCGGCGGCGAGCCGCCGCATCCGTGCCGTCACGTGCTCGGCATACACATTCACCGCCATCGGTCATCCACCTCGGACTCGTCACGTCTTGGGGTCCCTGTGACCGTATGAGCCCGCCGGGGCGGTGACCGGCAGCTGCGCAGGCAGCTACCCGGCGTCCGGGGCGTCGACGAAGTGGTAGCGCCGGCACCCCAGCAGCAGGCCCTCGTCGGAGAGCGTGAAGAAGTCGGCGAAGTCGACGTCCGGCGGGCCGACCAGGCGGCCCATCACGGCCACGCAGTCGTCGGCCGCGACCATCTTGTAGATGAGGTGCCGGTCACCGGTCCGCCCGCCGCGCGGCGGAACACCGGCGTCCCACAGTGACTCAAATCCTTCTATATCTCCGTTGTCCAGATATAGATAGGACAGCCGAACATGGTCCTGTCCGATAGCTGTTATGGCGGTACTCGGCATGGTGGCCACCTTTCCGGCATTGCGTGACACCAGCCTGGGCCATGACTCCAATTCCGGCTTATCCCCGCGTTATCTCCCCGATCCACCAGCGGTGGATGGACGTTCCTCGATTAATCGACTTAACTGTCGGTAGCGTGTCCGAAGCAAAGGGAAGTTCATGACTGATGCGTCACCAGGTCCGCTGTTTCGGATTCTCGGCCCGATCGAGGTGGGCGCGCCCGGCGCCGTGGTGACCATTCCGACCGGCCGGCAACAGGTGGTGCTCGCGAGCCTGCTGCTGGACGCCAACCGCATCGTCGGCATCGAACAGCTGGTCGACACGCTCTGGGGCGACGAACCGCCGGACACCGCGCGCATCCAGGTGCAGATCTGCGTGTCCCGGCTGCGCAAGGCGCTCTCCGGGCCCGGCCTGCCCGCCGACGTGGTGAGCCGCCCGCCCGGCTACATGCTCCAGGTCGACGAGGAGATCATCGACCTGCACCTGTTCCTGCGGCAGCTGGGCCGGGCGCGGGTGCTGGTCAAGGAGGGGCGCGCCGCCGAGGCGGCCGAGTCGCTGCGCCGGGCCGCCGGGCTGTGGCGGGGGCCCAGCCTCAGCGGTATCACCCGGCCGAACCTGCGCAACCGCGCCATCCACCTGGACGAGGAGCGGCTGGTGGCGGTGGAGACCTACCTCGGTCTCGAACTGGACCTCGGCCGGCACCGCCAGCTGGTCGGCGAACTGGGCCGGTTGGTCGACGAGAACCCGCTGCGCGAACAGCTGCGCGGGCAGCTGATGCTGGCGCTGTACCGCTCCGGCCGTCAGTCCGAGGCACTCGCCGTCCACCGGGCCGGGCGGGTGCTGCTGATGGAGGAGCTGGGCCTCGAACCCGGCGATGCGCTGCGCCTGCTGGAGACGGCGATCCTGCACAACGACCCGGCCCTGAACCTGCCTGGCACCCCCGAACCCCCTCCCGTGGAGACCGCCGCCGAACCGGAGGTGGCGGCACCGCGCCCGCTGGGCCAGGAACGCCCCCGGCAACTGCCGGCCGACACCCCCGACTACGTCGGCAGCGGCCTGGTGCGGCGGGTCGAGGCGCTGCTGACCGATTCGCGGGCCCGCTCCGGCCCGGTCGTCGTCATCGCCGGCCGGCCCGGCACCGGCAAGAGCGCCCTGGCCACCCACGTCGCGCACCGCATCGCCGCCGAGCACTACCGCGACGGCCAGCTCTACTGCGACCTGCGCGGTGCCGCCCTCGAGCCGCTCGACCCGGCGCCGGTGCTCGGCCGGTTCCTGCGGGCCCTCGGCATCCCCGGCTCACTGATCCCCGACCCGGTCGACGAGCGGGCCGAGATGTACCGCACGCTGCTCGCGGACCGGCGGGTGCTGATCGTGCTCGACGACGCCGCCAGCGAACGCCAGATCGGCCCGCTGCTGCCCGGCGCCGGCGTCAGCGCCGTCGTGGTGACCAGCCGTAACCGGCTCACCGCGCTCCCCGGCGCGGCCCGCCTCCAGCTCGACGCGCTCGCGCCCGCCGAGGCCCTGGAGCTGCTGGCCCGGGTCGTCGGCCGGGACCGGGTGGACCGCGAACGGGAGGCGGCGCTCGCCCTGGTACGCACCGTCGGCGGGCTGCCGCTCGCCCTGCGCATCGTCGCCGCCCGGCTCGCCGCGCGCCCGCACTGGACCCTCGCCTCGATGGTGCACCGGCTGGCCAACGAACGGCACCGGCTCGACGAGCTGGCCCACGGCGAGCTGACCATCCGGGCCACCCTGGGCCTCACCTACGACGGGCTCCAGCCGGCCGACCGGCGGCTGCTGCGACTGCTCAGCCTGGTGCCGGGGCCCACCGTGCCGGGCTGGCTGGCCGGCGCACTGCTCGACGATCGCCGCCCGGAGCCCGCCGACCTGCTCGAACCCCTCGTCGACGTGCAGCTGCTGGACGTCACCTCGGTCGAGCCCACCGGCGAGTTCCGCTACCGCTTCCACGAGATCATCCAGCTCTTCGTACGGGAACGGCTGGACGAGCACGAGGACACCCTGGAACGCGCCGACGCCGAGATCCGGATGCTCGGTGGCTGGCTCGCCCTCGCTGAGCAGGCCCACCGTGCCGTCTACGGCGGCGACTACACCGTGCTGCACGGTCACGCCCCGCGCTGGCAGCCGCCCCGGGAATACCAGAAGGCGCTGCTCGCCGATCCGCTCGACTGGCTGGACCGGGAGCAGGCCGGGCTCTGCGGCGCCGTCGACCAGGCCGCCCGCAGCCGGCTCGACGAGCTCTGCTGGGACCTGGCCACCACCCTGGTCACCCTCTTCGAGTCGCGCGGTTATCACGACCTCTGGGAGCGGACCCACGACACGGCCCTCGAGGCGGTGCGCCGGGCCGGCAACCGGCGGGGCACCGCCGCCGTGCTGACCTCCCTCGGCACCCTCTACCTCAGCCGGGGTCAGCCGGAGCGGTCCGCGGACGCGCTGCGCGGCGCACTGGACACCTTCCTCGACCTGGACGACCGGCACGGCCAGGGACTGTGCCGGCGTGACCTGGCGCTGCTGTCCCGCCGGGCGGGCGACGACGACGCCGCCCTCGCCCTGTACGCGACGTCGCTGCGGGACTTCGACCACGTCGGCGACGTCGTCGGCAAGGCGGGGGTGCTGATCCAGAGCGCCGACATCTGGATGCGGCGGGACGAGATGGGCACCGTCTCGGCCCAGCTCGACGAGGCCCTGGCGATCTACCGCGAGATCGGGTACGTCGGCGGGGAGGCCCGCACCGTACGGCGTACCGGACAGATGCTGTGCCGCCGCGGTGAGCATGCCCGGGCCCTGCACCGGTTCGCCGAGGCGCTGGAGATGGTGCGCGGCATCGGCGACGTGATCGGCGAGGGGCACCTGCTGCGCGACCTCGGCGAGACCAACGCCCACCTGGGCCGTACCGGGCCGGCGCGGGAGTACTTCTCCCAGGCCCTGGCCATCCGCGAACGGATCATGGACCGGGCCGGGACCGAGGCGGTCCGGCGGGAGCTGTCCCGCCTGTAGACCGGCCCGTCAGTCCCAGGGGTCGTTCTGCGTCACGGTCACCGTGAGTGATGCCGCTGCCGAAGCGTGCTGCTCGACGTGCGTGCTGAAAGTGCTGAACGCGAAGCCCAGCAGCACCGTGATGAACCCTGTGACCAGCATCCCCGCCGTCGCCCTGCGCGCCCTGACCGTCATCGTCGTCACCTTTCTTGCTGTCACCCGCTGTGATGCCTTGACGGTATGAAGTGGCCCCATCCGCGACGCATCTCCGTGCTATCCCACGCCGGGATAAGCGATCGGGGCGGGGATGCCGGAGGGATAACGGCGGCCGTTGCGATGGCCTCACCGAACAGGAGATGAACCGACCACGAGATGAAGGGACCGGTATGGACGGCGTCGACACCCCGATATCCGGCTTCAGCACGCTGCTGCGTGTCCATCGCACCCGCAGCGGGCTCACCCAGCGCCAGCTCGCCGACTTCTCCACCATCAGCGAGCGGGCCATCCGCGACCTGGAGAGCGGCCGGGTACGCCATCCCCGCCGGGACACGGTCCAGCTGATCGCCGACGGGCTGCGGCTGGGCCCGCGGGCCCGGGCCGAACTGCACGAGGCGGCCCACGCCGGCCGGCTCGGCGGGCGCCTCGCCGCCGACCTCGACGCCGATCCACCCGGCCCACCGCGGGCCCCGCGCCCCATCATCGCCCGCGAGACGATCACCGCGACCCTGCGGGCGCAGCTCACCACCGGCACCGAGCGGCTGGTCGGC
The DNA here is from genome assembly GCF_040681165.1 of Actinoplanes sp. NPDC051851. NCBI lineage: Bacteria > Bacillati > Actinomycetota > Actinomycetes > Micromonosporales > Micromonosporaceae > Actinoplanes > Actinoplanes sp. NPDC051851. The sequence continues at coordinate 30,890 of NZ_JBFAYF010000057.1, forward strand.
ATCACCGGCCTGCGCGGCGTCGGCAAGACCCGCCTCGCCGTCGAGGTCGCCACCCGGCTGCGCGAGGAGCGGCTGCCGGTGCTGTGGCACGCCTTCCCCGACGACGTCGAGAACGAGTACGGCCCGCCCTCGGGCCCGGACGGGCTGCCCGCCGTGGTGGGCGCCGCCGCCGGGCACCTGTACGGCCCGGCCGCGACCGCCGCCGACCTCACCGCCGACGACGCAGCCGACGACCTCGTCGCCCTGGTCGCGGACCGGCCGGCCCTGCTGGTCGTGGACGGCGCGAAGGGACCCGCCCGGCCCGGCCGGGTGGCCCAGCTGCTGCGCGACTGCCCCGGACTGCGGGTGCTGACGACCTCCGAACGCGCCCCCGGTGTGCCCGGCGAACGGGTACACACCCTGTACCCGCTGGAGATCCCGGCCCCCGGCCTGGAGTCCGACCCGGACCGGCTGCGGCAGGTTCCCTCGGTACGGGTACTGCTGGCCGAGATCGACCGCGTGCGGCCCGACTACCGGCTCACCGCCGCGGACTCGCCCGCGGTCGCCGACATCTGCCGCACGGTCGACGGGATGCCGGCCGCGCTGCGGGCCGCCGCCTGGTGGCTCGCCGTCTACGACCTGGCGACGCTGCGCCGGTGCCTGTCCGAACCGGGCGGCCTGCTCGGGCACCTGGCCTGCGCCGACGACGGCGCCCGGGTACGCGACGGCGTCGAGCGCCGGGTCGGCGCCCTGACCGGCGACGAGACCCGGATCCTCGGCACCCTCGCCGCGGGCGACGGCGACTTCGACCTGACCGAGGCGGCCGACCGCACCGGGCTGACCCTCGCCCACTGCGGCCGGGTCCTGCGCGGCCTGCTGCAGAACGGACTGGTCTGCCCGGCGTCGGTGCGCCGCCCCGAAGACAACCGCTTCCGCGTGCTGAACCTGGCGCGGGCCGCCTGGTCCCCGGCGTGCTGACCCCGGCGCAGGACCCCGCGCCGGGACTCACCGTGCTGGTGGCCGGCGGAGCGTCGGACTCGCACACCTGGAACCTGGTCTACCTGGAGCTCTACCTGACCGAGGCCGGCCACCGGGTGGTCAACGCCGGGCCCTGCGTCACCGGCGACCTGCTCGTCACCGCGTGCCGGCGGCACCGCCCGGACCTGGTCGTGGTCTCCAGCGTCAACGGCCACGGCCACCGCGACGGCCTCGCGGTGATCACGGCGCTCCGGGCCCACCCACAGCTCGCCGCGGTGCCGGCCGTCATCGGCGGCAAGCTCGGTGTGGCCGGCCCGCTCGACCCGGACGCCGTCGCGCGGCTGCGCGCCGCCGGCTACACCGAGGTGTACCAGGACGGCGACGCCACGGCCCTGCTCGCCCTGCTCGACCGGCTGGCCGCGCGCCCGGCCCGGATCGAGGAGCACGTACCGTGACCGGGTCCTTCGGCTCCTTCGTCGCCGGCGCCGCGCGGGCCGGGCGGCTCGTCGTCCAGCCCCGGATGGGCTTCAGTGACCCGTACCGGATGCGCCATGGTCTGGAACGCACCAAGTTCGCCGCCGCCTGCACCGTCGGCACCCTGACGCTGGACAGCTACACCCGTCTCGGTGACCACGCCGCGGTCCGCGACGCCCTCGCGGCGGGGGTACCGCTCAACGGCTACCCGCTCGTCGACCTGCCGGTGGAGCGGACCCGGGCGCTGCTGCACGGCATCGCCGACGACACCTTCCCGGTGCAGGTACGCCACGGTTCGTCGCGCCCGGAACACATCGTGCGGGCCGCCGCCGCGGTGGGCCTGGACGCCACCGAGGGCGGCCCGGTCTCCTACTGCCTGCCGTACGGCCGCACCCCGCTGCGCGAGTCGGTCGCCCGCTGGGCGCGCGGCTGCGAACTGCTCGCCGAGCTGGCCCCGCCGCCCCGCCGGCCGCACCTGGAGACCTTCGGCGGCTGCCTGCTCGGCCAGCTCTGCCCGCCGGGTCTGCTGGTGGCGATCAGCCTCCTCGAAGCGCTCTTCTTCGTCCAGCACGGCATCCGCAGCGTGTCGCTGAGCTACGCCCAGCAGACCGACAGTGCCCAGGACGAACGGGCCGTGCGGGCGCTGCGCCGGCTGGCCGGGGAGTTCCTGCCGGCCGATGTCGACTGGCACACCGTCGTCTACACCTACATGGGGGTCTTCCCCGGCACCCCGCGCGGGGCCCGGCTGCTGCTGGAGGACTCGGCCCGCCTCGCCGTGCGGGCCGGCGCCGAACGGCTGATCGTCAAGACGGTGGCCGAGGCCCAGCGCATCCCCACCGTCGAGGAGAACGTCCGGGCGCTGGAGCGGGCCGCCGTCGCCGCCCTGCTCTCCGACGGCGCCACCGGCCCCGCCGACCCCGACTCCGACGTGTACGCCGAGGCCCGCACCTTCATCGAGGTCACCCTCGGTCACAGCGCGGACGTCGGGCGGGCCCTGCTGACCGCCTTCCGTCGCGGTCACCTCGACGTGCCGTTCTGCCTGCACCCGGACAACGCCGGCCGGTCCCGCAGCACCGTGGACGCCGCCGGCCGGCTGCGCTGGGTGGCCACCGGCGCCATGCCGGTACGCCCGGACGCACCGCCCGACCGCCTGATGAGCTCCGCCGCACTGCTGCGCGCCCTGCGCGCGGTCGCCGACCGTTTCGACCACCGACCCCTGGAGACGACCCGATGACCACCACCGCCCTCCCCACCGCCCCGCTCCCGCTCGGGGAACATCTGCGCTCGGCCCGGCTCCGCGCCGCGACCCTCGTCCAGCAGGAGGCCTTGCAGGCGGCCCGGGACATGTTGCGGGCCGACGGGTTCACCGAGCTGCTGCCGCCGCTGCTCGGGCCGGTCACCGACCCCGGTGGCCGCGGCGCCAAGGCCCTCGACGTGGACTTCTACGGCCACCGCTACCGGCTGATGACCAGCGCCATCCTGTACAAGCAGGCCTCGCTGAACGGGTTCGACCGGCTGTTCTACATCGCGCCGAACGTGCGCGTCGAACCGGTCGAGACCGCCGCCACCGGGCGCCACCTGGTCGAGTTCCACCAGATCGACGTGGAGATCGCGGGCGCGACCCGTACCGACGCCATGGGGGTCGCCCGTGACCTGCTCAAGGCCGTGGTCACCCGGGTGTGGGACCGGTTGCCCGACGTGCTGGAGGGCCTCGGCCGGGACCGGCGGGTCTTCGACGAGCTGCTCGCCGGCGACTTCGACCGGTGCACCCACGCCGAGGCGGTGGACCGGCTCGCCGCGCTCGGGCACGTCCAGAGCCCCGACACCGAGATCGACTGGGTCGCCGAGGAGTGCCTCTCCCGGGCGCTGACCCGGCCGTGTTTCGTCACCGACTACCCGTTGGGCTCCCGCGGCTTCTACGACCGGCGGGACCCGGACGACCCGCGGCGGCTGCGCAACTTCGACCTGCTCGCCCACGACGGCTACGGCGAACTGGTCAGCGGCAGCGAGCGCGAGTCCGACTACGCCACGATCGTCACCCGGATGCGCGAGAGCGGGGAGAACCCGGCGAAGTACGCCTGGTACCTCGACGAGGCCCGCAGGGGGATCCCGGCCAGCGCCGGTTTCGGCATGGGCGTGGAGCGCCTGACCCGGTTCCTCACCGGCCTCGACGCGCTCTGGCAGGTCAGCGCCTACCCGAAGCTGCCCGGCGTGGTGACCCCGTGACCGCCCTGCCGGAGACCCGGGTACGGGCCCGGGCCCGCACCGGCACCGCCGACGCGTTCCCGGCGGTGGCCGACTACGGCAACCGTACGTTCGGCGCGGCCTGCCCCACCGACGACCTCGACGACGCCCGCATCGTGCCACCCGTCTTCATGCCCCGCCGCCTCGAGACGCTGATCGAACTCGGCCGGGAGCCGAACTACGACGACGTCGACCTGCGCACCGACATCGGCGGGTTCGCCAGCCCGCTGCCGCTGTTCCTGTCGGCGTTCGGCTCGACCCGGATCGCCAGCGGCGACCTCGCGGTGGCGGCCAGCCGGCAGGCCGGACGGCTCGGCATCCCGATGGTGATCGGGGAGAACACCGTCTCGGTGCACGGCTACGGCACCGCCGCGTCCGGTACGCCGTCGGTGATCATCGCGCGGATCCGGGCCTACCTCGACGAGGCCGGACCCGGCACCGGCGGCATCGTCGTGCAGCAGTCCACCGAGGACGCCGACGCCGAGGTGTGGAACCTCGTCTACACCGACCCCGCCGTCGCGCCCCTGCTGGAGTCGGGCCGGCTCGGCTTCGAACTGAAGGTGGGCCAGGGCGCCAAACCGGGCCTCGGCGGCATGACCGTGCTGGACGCCGCGCAGGCCGCGCTGCTCGCCGACCGGTTCGCCATCCGCGACGTGCTCGGCGACGGCGGCACCAAGGTGCTGCGCTGCGCCACGCCCGGCACGTTCACCGAGGAGATCGTCCGCCAGCAGCTGCGGTTCATGCGCAACAACTATCCGCGGGCCCGTACCTGGGTCAAGTTCCACCCGGGCCGCGACGTCGCCCTGGCCGCGGCGACCGCGTGGCGGGCCGGTGCCGACGCGGTCACCGTCGACGGGGCCGAGGGCGGCACCGGCTGGGCGCCGACCGCCTTCCTCGACCACGTCGGCCTGCCGCTGGGGGAGTGCCTGCGCCGGATCGGCCAGCCCGAGGGGAACCTGCTGGTCACCGGTCGGATCTGGGAGGGCAGCCGGCTGGTGCGCTGCCTCGCCCTCGGCGCCACCGCGGCCGGGCTCGGCCGGGCGGCCCTGCTCGCGGTCGCCGAGGACCCGCAGGACGGCCTGGTGCGCCTGGCCGAGTGCATCGCCCTGGAGACCCGGCTGCTCGTCTCCGCTCTGGGCAAGTACGGGGTGGGCGCCCTGGACCCGGACGACCTGTGGTGGCCGCGCTGAGGTCGTCACCCCGCTCGCTGGGACCTGGCTACGAAGCTGGCCAGGTCCCGCAGGCGCGGGTACTCGTAGACCGTACGGGTCCGGATCACCACGCCGTGGCGCTTCTTCAGGTCGGCGACCACCCGCAGCGCGACGAGCGAGTGCCCGCCGAGGGCGAAGAAGTCGTCGGTGGCGAGCACCCGTTCCCGGCCGAGCACCTGCTCCCAGGCCCGCGCGATGGACACTTCGAGGTCACCCGCCGGCAAGTCGCCGTCGGCCGACTCGACCGGGTCCGGCAGGCGGTCTCGGTCCACCTTGCCGCCGACGCCCAGCGGCAGCGCGTCGAGCGGGGTCAGCGGCAGTGCCGCGAGATGCTCGGGCAGCTGCTCCCGCAGGTGGGCGCGGAGCGGTGCCGGATCGGCCGGTGCACCGGCGGCCGGCACCCAGTAGGCGGCGAGACTGCGGCCCCGCGCCGGGTGCTCCCGCAGCGCCACCACCGCGGCGGCGACCGCCGGATGGGCGGCCAGGGTCGCCTCGATCTCGCCGAGTTCCACCCGGAACCCGTTCACCTTCACCTGGTGGTCCACCCGGCCGAGGTAGGTGAGGCTCCCGTCGGCCCGCCACCGCACCCGGTCGCCGGTGCGGTACATGCGCGCGCCGGGCGGGCCCGCGGGGTCCGGCAGGAACCGGGCCGCGGTCAGCCCCGCCCGGCCGTGGTATCCGTGGGCGAGACCGGGACCGGCGAGGTACAGCTCGCCCTCGCCGGCCGGCCGGAGCCGGTCGTCCAGCACGTACGCGCCGACGCCGGGCAGCGGCGGCCCCAGGTGCGGTTCGGCGCCGTCGACGACCGCCACGGTGGAGTCCACCGCCGCCTCGGTCGGGCCGTAGAGGTTCAGGGCCCGGATCGCGCCGTCCCCGGCGAGGTCGCGCCACATCTCCGCCGGGATCGCCTCGCCGCCGACGAAGAGCCGCAGCCCGCCGGGTAGCCGCTCCGCCGCCGCGCCGACCCGCTCGCGCAGTACCGACCAGTGCGAGGGCGTGCAGTCGAGGTCGGTCGCGCGGGCGGCGACCAGGAAGTCGGCGAGCGCCGCCGGGTCCCCGCGCAGCTCCTCGGTCAGGGTCAGCACGGTGTCGCCGCGGCAGACCCGTACCCACTGCTGCACCGAGGCGTCGAAGGAGACGCTGGCGTTCCAGGCCACCCGGGCCGGCTCTGCCGGGTAGGCGCCGGCCGCGGTGAGCGCGTCGACCAGGTGCGCCACCGCGGCCCGGCTCACGCTCACGCCCTTCGGTGCCCCGGTGGAGCCCGAGGTGTAGATGAGATAGGCCGGTGCGCCCGGTGGCACGACCACTTCAGGCCTTCCGGTACGGACGTCGCCGGCGGGGGACGGCCGTACCGTGCGGATGCCGTTCGGCCAGGGGTCGTCCGCGATCACCACGGCCAGACCGGCGTCCGCGGCCATCAGGTCCAGGCGCGCTCGCGGGTAGGCCGGGTCGAGCGGCACATAGGCGCCGCCCGCCGACCAGACCCCGAGCAGCGCGGTCAGCAAGCCGGGCCCGCGGGCCAGGCACACGCCCACCCGGTCGCCGGGGGCGACGCCGGCCGCGACGAGTGCGCCGCTCAGCCGCCGCACCCGGGTGTGCAGTTCGTCGAAGGTGACCGTGGTGCCGTCCGGGGCCACCACGGCCTCGCGGTCGGGGTGCCGCGCGACGGCGGCGCGGAACCGGTCGAGAAGGTCCATCTCCAGCTCCCTACGAGGACGCGTGGGCGAGTGCCGGCACGCAGTCGGCGAGGGCGACCGGATCGCCCATGCCGACCACGATCCTTCGGTCCCCGCGGTACGGGTCACGGCCGTGGGCGGCGAGGACGTTGTCGACGAGCAGGCCGGGGAAGGTCAGCGTGTCGCTGTTCTCGTCGTGCATCCGGATGGCGTGCGCGGTCACCGGCGCGCCCGGCTCACGGATCCAGTCGATCGTCATCGGACTCCGCTCCCGTCCAGGAAGTGGGCCGGCAGCTCCTCCCACACCGGGCGCGTGTAGAAGTGCCCGCCCGGCAGGTCGGTGACGGTCGCCCCGCCGGGCGCGCACCGTCGCCACCGCTCGGCGACGTCGGGGTCGAGGGCCGCGTCGTCCTCGCCGCGCAGCACCCGTACCGGGACCCGGGTCGTCACGTCCGGGTCGGGCCGGTAGGAGTCGCGTACCCGGATGTCGGCCCGCATCAGCTCGACGGCCATCTCCCGCAGGTCGGGATCCTCCCGCGCGTAGTCCGGCAGCGCGCCGATCGTCTCCATCCAGTCCAGCAACCGTTCCTCCGGGTCCTCCAGCCGGGGGAAGCGGTCCCGGTCGGTGACCCCGCGGTCCGGGGCGTTGCAGGAGGAGACGATGAGGCCCTCCGGTGGCCGTACGCCCCGCGCCGCGAGCCGTACGGCCACCTCGAAGGCCATCCATCCGCCCATGCTGTGGCCGAAGAGCCGGTAGGGCCGGTCCGCGGTGTCGCGGGCGAGCCGGGCCACCGCGTCGGTGGCGTCGCGCGCGAGGCTGTCCCAGTCGGCCGCGAAGGGCTCGGCGAAGCGCCCCTCCCGGCCGGGATAGCAGACCAGCACCAGTTCGGTCGCCGCGTCCAGGCAGGAGAGCCAGGCCCGGTATGTCCCGGTGCCGCCCCCGCAGAAGCCGAGACACACCAGGGTTCGCTGCGCGTCCGGCCGCGGCTCGGGACGCACCAGAATCGTGTCCCGTTGCGCGCCGCGCAACGGGGATGCAGTGGGCATGGCCCCGACCGTACGAACCCCGGCCCGCTCGCCGAGGTAGTCCCACAGGCGACTGACCGGCAGTTTCGGCTACGCCTGGCGGCCGATTCCTACGAACCTGATCTATCCCGGACACCGTGACTCATGATGTCCAGCAGCGCGTCCACCAGGACCTCGGCGGTCTGGTCCCAGGTGGTGTCGGCGGTGCCGTCGGCCAGGGACTGCTCGAACTCGGCGCACATGTGGACGATCAGCAGCCGGCTCATGTCGGCTCGCTGGCGCAGGGCGTGCGGCGGGAGGTCGGCGGTGTACCGGCCGAGGTCGGCCAGCGCCCGGCGCATCGAGGGCTGGGCCATCACCTCGTCGATCACCAGGTGGCGCAGGGCCGGGTCGGTGGTGACCTGCGCCGCGAACCGGGCGTACCAGCTGGGCCGGCCCAGGGCCGCGTAGTGGTCGAGGATCGGCCTGACCAGGCGGACCACCCCGTCGTACGGGGTGGTGCTCGGCGGCATGGCGTCGCGGCGGCGTTCGATGTCGCTCTGGTGGTGCGCGACGATGGCGCGGATCAGGTCGTCGCGGGTGCCGAAGTGGTAGGCGATCACCGAGTTGTTCGCCTGGCCGGCGGCCTCGCAGATCTGCCGGTTGGAGACCGCGGCGATGCCGTGGACGGCGAACAGTCGCTCGGCGGCCGTGAGGATCAGGAGCCGGGTGTTGCCGCTGCGCGGGGAACGGGTCGGCGCGGAGTTGGTGGGCATCCTTCTCCTCACGTGAGCTGCGGGAATCGTACATAAAAAGGTAAGGGGGTTGTCTTAATAAGAGAGTCGTCTTACTTTGAGGCGATGGTGGACCCCACGAGGAACCTGCCGCAGTACCCGTTCGAACTGCCCGCCGCGCTGGAGCCACCGCCGGAGTGGGCCGAACTTCGCGACACGTGCCCGGTCGCCCGTGTGCGACTGGCCAGCGGTGACGAGGCGTGCCTGCTCACCCGGTACGACGACGTGAAACAGGTGCTCAGCGATCCACGGTTCACCCGCCAGCTCGACGCCGCCGGCGCGGCCCGGGTGACCGCGAACGAGTCCGGCGGCGTCTTCGGCGCTGAGACGTCGTCCATCTCGGCGGGCGAGGGCCACCGGCGATGGCGGCGGCTCGTCGGCGGCTACTTCACCGCCAAGCGGATGGTCGCGATGACCCCGCGCATCACCGCGATGGCCGGCGAGCTCGTCGACGCGATGCTGGCCGGTGATGCCCCGGCCGACCTGGTCAGCGCGTTCGCGTTCCCCCTTCCGGTCTGGGTCATCTGCGATCTGCTCGGGGTTCCGGACACCGACCGGGAGAGGTTCGCCCACTGGTCCGACACGATGCTCAGCCTCACCCGGTACGGCCAGGCCGAGATCGACGCGGCGCAGCTGGAGTTCGGGCAGTACATGTGGGCCCACGTCGAGGGCCGGCGCGCCCAGCCGGGCGAGGACCTGATCAGCGAGCTGATCGCCGTCGCCGACCGGGACGACGGCCGGCTCTCGCAGATCGAGCTGATCGGCACCGCCCAGGCGCTCCTGATCGCCGGCCACGAGACGACGGCCAACATGATCGGCAAGATGGTGGCGATGCTGCTCGCCGACCGCGGCCTCTGGGAGCAGGTGCGCGCCGACCGGTCGCTGGTGCGCGGCACCGTCGAGGAGGTGCTGCGCTTCGACGCCAATCCGGGCTTCGGCATGCCGCGCTACCTGAGCGAGGCGGTCACCGTCGGCGGCACCGAACTGCCCGCGGGCACCACGGTGATCAGCAGCCTCGCGGCGGCCAACCGGGACGAGAACGCCTTCGCCGCCGCCGACCGGATGGACCTGACCCGGCTGCCCAACCCGCACCTCGGCTTCGGCGTCGGCCCGCACTCGTGCCTGGGACAGGCCCTGGCCCGCACCGAGCTGCAGATCGCCCTGACCGTGCTGCTCGATCGTGTCCCGGACCTCGTGCTGGCGGTGCCGCCCGGCGAGCTCCCGCGCCGGGAGGGCCTCATCATCGGTGGCCTCGAACGCCTCCTGGTCGGGTGGTGACCCGCATGCGGGGACTCGGGGACAAGCGCGTCCTGGTGGCCGGTGCGGCGACCGGCATCGGCGCCGCCACCGCCCGGCGGCTCGGTGCCGCCGGCGCCCGGCTCTACCTCGGTGACATCAACATCGACGGTCTCCGGACCGTCGCGAAGGAGATCAACGACGCCGGGGGATCGGCGGTCGCCGCCCGGTTCGACCTGACCGACGCCGACTCCGTCGAGGCGCTGGTGGCCGGGGCGGTCACCGAGCTCGGCGGGCTCGACGGCGTGGCCAACGTCGCCGCGGACCTGTCGCCCGAGACGCTCGGCAACGACGGCCCGCTGCTCGACATGGACATCGCCATCTGGAACCGGACGCTGAGCGCCAATCTCATCGGCTTCGCCCTGATCGGCAAGCACGCCCTCCCGCACCTGATCGCGGCCGGCGGTGGCGCGATCGTCAACACCACCTCGGAGGCCTCCCGCGTCGGTGAGCCGGTCCGCCCCGCCTACGCGGCGTCCAAGGCGGGCATCAACGCGCTGACCCGGCACATCGCCAGCGCGTACGGTAAGGACGGGGTCCGCGCCAACTGCGTCAGCCCCGGCGCGGTGCTGAGCGAGACGGGTCTGGCGACGCTGAGCCGGGAGTTCCGGGATCAGCTGCTGGCCGGTACGCCGCTCTCCCGGCTCGGCCGCCCGGACGACCTCGCGTCGACCATCTGCTTCCTGCTCAGCGACGACGCCTCCTGGGTCAGCGGCCAGGTCTGGAGCGTCAACGGGGGCGGGGTGTTCCGCGACTGACCACCCAGGTGGGACAGCGCCCCCGAGCGCAGCGCGGCCACCACGCCGCCGCCGACCAGCAGGTCCGTACCGGTGATGAAGGTCGACTCCGGGCCGAGCAGGAACGCCGCCGCGGCCGCGATGTCGGTCGCCGTGCCCAGGCGGCGGGTCCCGGAGGCCGCGGTATTCGATCACTCCGGACGCCCGAGTGGAGACGGATCTGAGCGTACAATGATCGATAGATCTCGATTTAAAGTCTGCTCGACGGGAGTGTGGACATGCGTGGGATGACACTTCGGATCGGCCGCAAAGCCGTCGCCGCGGCGCTGGGGGTGGCGTGCGCGGTCCTCCTGGTGCCGGGCGAGGCACACGCGGTCACGGCGGACCTGGCCGCGACGAAGTCCGGGCCGACGAGCATCGCGTACGTCGAGGTCAACAACTACGACATCGCCAACGTCGGCCGGTACACGCTCGCGGACGGGTCGAACGCCTTCGACGTCGCGATCATCTTCGCCGCGAACATCAACTACGACGGCACCAAGGCCCAGCTGTACTTCAACGACCGCGTGCAGGCGACCCTCGACGACGCGGCCACCCAGATCGCTCCGCTGCAGGCGAAGGGCATCAAGGTCTCGCTGTCGCTGCTCGGCAACCACCAGGGCGCCGGCTTCGCCAACTTCACGACGCAGGAGGCCGCCGCCGACTTCGCGGCCCAGGTCGCGGCCGCCGTGTCGACGTACGGCCTCGACGGGATCGACCTCGACGACGAGTACGCCGAGTACGGCAAGAACGGCACGCCGCAGCCGAACGCGCAGTCGATCGGCTGGCTCATCACCGCACTGCGCACCGCCATGCCGGACAAGCTGCTGTCCTTCTACAACATCGGCCCGTCCGCGAGCAGCCTGGCCTCCGCCGACGCGACGATCGGGGCGCAACTGGACTACGCCTGGAACCCCTACTACGGCAGCTACATCGTGCCCCAGATCCCCGGCCTCACGGCGTCACACCTGTCACCCGCCGCGGTCAACATCCAGGGAACGTCGTCGACCACGGCGGCCGCACTGGCGACCCGCACGGTATCGGCCGGCTACGGCGTCTTCATGACCTACAACCTGCCGAGCACCGACGTGCACACCTACATCTCCTCCTTCACCACCCCGCTGTATGGCCAGGCCACCGTCTACCAATGAGCTGATGCCCGGCCGGGGTAGTCCGGACCCGGCCGGGCTCGGCGGAAACGGCAGGTAATGTACCTCCGCGAGACACGGCGTGGCCCTCCTCTGCCGCCCCAGCCGAGCGTGACAGCACCGCACACTTGGCGTAACAGAAGAGTACTCCAGTACGCGATTTCTGTAGATCGAAAGCTTATTCGAATGGCGTTATTCGCGGCGTAGCGCCAGCGGCACAATGAGGTGGATAGCAGGCGGGTTAGAGTTAAATTTTTGAACCGGGCGTCGGCGTGGCTGGCGACGCCGCGTCCGTCCCGGTCACCTTGATCTTCGGATATGTTGCGGTAATCTTCACCCGGCAAGTGCCTTCCGAGGCCGGGGCGTGATACCTTCAACAATCCTTACCCTCCGAGTCAGAGGGTAATTGTCTATTTCCAGCCCAGCACTTGAAAATCCCTTAACGAAGGGTCGATTTTAGCGTCATCAAGACCTTCTTGACGTGACGGGGTCGGTCGGAGCCTGCTCCCGCAATGGGCGGGTCGAGGGTGATGGCGTAATCTGGAACGCCTGCAGTGGAAGTGAATCTCTATAAGTGGCTATCATGGACGTCGTGACGCAGGCGACGTTGGATCGAGTGGACAACGTTCCATGTTCTCTAGGAACGAAACAGTGGCCTGTACCGCCTGATGGATCGCCCGATGTCCGCTCGCTGCCCGCTCGACGGCGTCGGTTTTGAGAACCATTTCAACAATTCGCTCCCAATGATCCTGGGCCAGACGCCAATCTCCGCTATGTAATTTAACAAAATACTTCACGAAACCGACGGGTAGGTTGGACGCGCCGCCTGAATGAAGCGCCTCCTGTAGCAGCGGAATGGTCTCAGCCACTGGTCTCCTCATCAAACAGGCTTGTGACGGGGCGCTGGCGTCGCTCAATATAGGTTGTCACTATATGACCGGCGACTGCGCCAGCAACGCTCGGCGCGACTAGCCAACCGCCTAGAGACAACATCCAGGCAATGGTCGGTACACGTGTGTCCGCGGGTGATGTGATTCCGAGGGTCACGTCGTATGCTGTGCGCCATCCAATCACGATCCCGCAGGCAACGAACAACGCAGCGGCTGCCGCGAGGGTTGGAAGGCCTCTAAACAAGATCCAGAATTGAAGTCCGCTCAGGCTCAGTCGTGATCGGTAATATCGCCGCAGCTGATCGAGAAGCCGTTCCCGGGGTGGTGGCGGAAGGTCGCGAACCTCGTCCGAATGTTCTTCGCGTACGGCCACGAGGGCCACCCTATCGTGTGGATGGCAATCTTTACCATGTGTCTCGCCCCGGGTTTGATGGAGACACAGCTTCGGCGCGTTCGAGGGGCTTGCCGTGCTTGAACGCGGGCGCCCAGGCGCGACGTCGATTCTGTTGAACCGCATCGAGGAAGCGGGCCACGTTGTGCGAACCCGGCAGCACAGTGATTGGCGCGTGGTCACGCTGCATTCCGCCCTCGGCATCCACGCCGCGGCCACCGGGTTCTACGCACCGCTCAGTCGGCTGCTCTGCACGGTTCTCGGGGGGGGGGGGGGGGGGGACCCCGCCGCCGCCCGGGAGCGTATCGACGCCGTGGGCA
>NZ_JBFAYF010000057.1:44081-62027 GCF_040681165.1 Actinoplanes sp. NPDC051851
CGGGGGGGCCGCCCGGGGGGGCGGGGGGGGGGCCGGGGGGGCGGCGGCGGGGGCGGGGGGGGGGGGGGCCCCGCCCAACCCCGCCGCCGACCTGGAGCGTATCGACGCCGTTGTCAGCTGCATCCGATCGACCATGCGTCCCTACGTCAGTGGGCTGAACCCATCGGACTGGTCGTCAGTGGAGGACTGAGTACGAGCGTGCCGTCGATCCGGCGGGGGATGTGGTCGTAGCCGTCGCGCAGCTCGGCCGGCAGCAGGTCGGCGGGTGCGTTCTGCCAGGTGATGGGGCGCAGGAACCGGCGGATGGCGGTGGCCCCGACGGACGTGTGCTGGCTGTTGGTGGCCGGCCACGGTCCGCCGTGGTGCTGGGCCCACGAGACCGCGACGCCGGTGGGGAAGCCGTCATACAGGATGCGGCCGGCGTGCGGGAGCAGCCGCCGGGTCAGTTCGGCCGGGAGCTCGGTCTCGCCGGGCCCGCGATGAATCGTCGCGGTCAGTGAGGACGGCAGGGCCGCGAGGGCGGCGAACAGCTCCGTCTCGTCGCGGTAGCGGGCGATGGTCGCGACCGGGCCGAAGCATTCTTCGAATGCCGAGGGCGGCAGGTCGGTTGCGCTGGTCGTGCGTAGCAGGGCGGTGCCGCGAGGCACGGAGGTGCTTTTCTCGTACGCAGCAGCGATGCCGTCGTTGAGCATGACGGCGACCGGCGTCGCGGCGACAGTCTGCGAAGCGGCGGCCACCAGTGCGTCGCCGGAGGGGCCCGCCGGGACGAACGCGAGCCCGGGTTTGGTGCAGAACTGCCCGGCGCCGAGGGTGAAGGACGCGGCGAGCCCGGCGCCGATCTCGGCGGCACGGGCATCGGCGGCGGCGGGGGTGACCACGACGGGGTTGAGGCTCGACAACTCACCGAAGAACGGGATCGGGTCGGGCCGCCGGCCGATGACGTCGAGCAGCGCACGGGCGCCTGCGGTGGACCCGGTGAAGCCGACGGCGCGGATCGCCGGATGGGCGACGAGGTCGATGCCGGCCTGCAGCCCGTGAACGATGCCGAGGGTGCCGGCGGGTGCCCCGAAGCGGTCCGCCGCGCCGGCGAGCACGTCGAAACAGAGTTGCGAGGTCGACGGGTGGGAGCCGTGTGCCTTGATCACCACCGGGCAGCCGGCGGCCAGCGCGGAGGCGGTGTCGCCGCCGGGTACGGAGAAGGCGAGCGGGAAGTTGCTGGCTCCGAAGACGGCGACCGGCCCGAGCGGCACGAGCATCCGGCGCAGGTCGGGCCGCGGTCCCATCGGGGTGTCGCCCGCGTGGTCGATGGCGGCTTCCAGGTAGCCGCCGTCGCGCAGGACCTCGGCGAAGAGCCGCAGCTGGTAGGTGGTGCGGGTGAGCTCGCCGTCGAGGCGCGTCGTGCCGAGGGCGGTCTCCCGGTCGGCGACGGCGACGATCGGCCGCCGCTGCTCCTCCAGCGCCGCGGCGAGGGCTTCCAGCAGCCCGGCGCGCCCGTCGCGGCCGAGCGCCTCGAACGGGCCGGCGGCGGCGAGGGCCGCCCGGCAGGGAGCGTCGACCTCGGTCATGCGCACGCCTCCCACCGGTCGGTGGTCCAGGCGCGGGCCTGGTCGCTGATGGTGATGCCGAGGCCGGGCCGGTCGGAGAGGTGGACGCGGCCGTCGCGGATCTCCAGGCGTTCGTCGAAGAGCGGGTGCAGCCAGTCGAAGTGCTCGACCCAGGGTTCGTGGGGATAGGCGGCGGCCAGGTGCACGTGGATCTCCATGGCGAAGTGCGGGGCGAGGGTGAGGTGGCGCTGCTCGGCGAGGGCGGCGAGTCGCTGGAACTGGGTGATGCCGCCGATACGCGGGGCGTCGGGCTGGAGGACGTCGACCGCGCCGTGCCGGATCAGTTCGCTGTGCTCGGCGACGCTGGTGAGCATCTCGCCCGAGGCGATCGGGGTGTCCAGCGACCGGGCCAGGGCCGCGTGCCCCTCGGCGTCGTAGGCGTCGAGTGGCTCCTCGATCCAGACCAGCCCGAACTGCTCCAGGGCCCGCCCGACGCGCTGCGCGGTGGGCCGGTCCCACTGCTGGTTGGCGTCGACCATCAGGGGTACCTCGTCGCCGAGGTGCTCCCGGACGGCGCGGACCCGGGCGAGATCGACGCCGGGCGAGGGATGACCGACTTTGATCTTGATGCCGCCGACACCGGCGGCCCGGACGGCGTCGGTGTTGTCGAGGATGCTCTCGACCGGCTCGTGCAGGAAGCCGCCCGAGGTGTCGTAGCAGCGCACCGAGTCGCGGTACGCGCCGAGCAGCTTGGCCAGCGGCAGCCCGGCCCGCTTGGCCTTGAGGTCCCAGAGCGCGACGTCGATCGCGGCGATCGCCTGGGTGGCGGCGCCGCTGCGCCCGACGGACGCGCCGGCCCAGACGAGCCTGGTCCACAAGCGGCCGATGTCGCTGGGGTCCTCGCCGAGCAGGTCGGCGGCGATCTCGCTCGCGTGCGCGAACTGGGCCCGGCCACCGGCGCGTTTGCTGTAACCGAAGCCGAGGCCCTCGTGCCCGTCGGCGGTGTGGATCTCCGCGAAGAGGAACGCGACCTCGGTCATCGGCCGCTGGCGGCCGGTGAGCACCTTCGCGTCGCTGACGGCGTTCTTCAGCGGCAGGGTCACCGCCGACAGGGTGATCCGGTCGATCCGGTCCATGGGTCTCCGTTCAGCGAACGAGTGAGCGGACGAGGCAGGGGCGCCGGGGGTCGAACTCCCAGCCGGGCAGCAGGTATTGCATGGCGGTGGCGTCGTCACGGGCGCCGAGACCGTTCTCCCGGTAGCACTCGTGCGCGGCGGCGAGGGCGTCGCGGTCCAGCTCGACGCCGAGTCCCGGCGCCGACGGCACCCGGATCCCGCCGTCCTCGATGCGCAGCGGCGACCGGGTGAGCCGCTGCCCGTCCTGCCAGATCCAGTGCGTGTCCAGCGCGGTGATCTCGCCGGGTGCGGCGGCGCCGGCGTGGGTGAGCATCGCGAGCGAGATGTCGAAGTGGTTGTTCGAGTGTGAACCCCAGGTCAGGCCGAAGTCGCGGCAGAGCTGGGCGACCCGGACCGCGCCGCGCATGGTCCAGAAGTGCGGGTCGGCGAGGGGGATGTCGACGGCGTCCGCCCGTACGGCGTGTGCGAGCTGCCGCCAGTCGGTGGCGATCATGTTGGTGGCGGTGCGCAGGCCGGTCGCCCGGCGGAACTCGGCCATCGTCTCCCGGCCGGAGAAGCCGCCCTCGGCGCCGACCGGGTCCTCCGCGTAGGCGAGGACGTCGCGCAGGTCGCCGCAGAGTCGGATCGCGTCGGCGAGCGGCCAGCTGCCGTTCGGGTCGATCGTCAACCGGGCCCGCGGGAACCGGGCCGCGAGGGCCCGGATCGCGGCGAGCTCCTCCTCGGGCGCGAGCACGCCGCCCTTGAGCTTGAAGTCGGTGAACCCGTAGCGGGCCTGGGCGGCCTCGGCCAGGGCCACGATCGCCTGCGGGGTGAGCGCGGGTTCGCGGCGCAGCTTCGCCCAGTCGTCGGCCGGGTACGGCTCGGCCACGTACGGCAGATCGGTCCGGTTTCGGTCACCGATGTAGAACAGGTAGCCGAGCACCGGGACCGTGTCGCGCTGCCGCCCCTCGCCGAGCAGTTCGGCGACCGGCACGTCCAGGTGCTGGCCGAGCAGGTCGAGCAGCGCGGACTCCAGACCGGTGACGGCGTGGACGGTGACCCGCTGGTCGAAGGTCTGCCGGCCCCGGCCGGAGGCGTCGAGGGCGGCGTACCGGTCGCCGATCTGCCGGAGCAGCGTGGCGTAGCGGGGGATCGGGTGGCCGATGAGCTCTTCTCCGGCGGCCTCGATCGTGCGGCGGATCGGCTCGCCGCCGGGCACCTCGCCGACGCCGACGCGCCCGGCGCTGTCCGTGATCACCACGACGGTGCGGGTGAAGTACGGCCCGTGCGCGCCGCTGAGGTTGAGCAGCATGCTGTCGTGCCCGGCGACCGGGACGACCTCGACCCGCGCGACGGCCGGCGTCACCCGCGGACCTTGTCGATCAGGGCGGTCAGGTCGGCCCGGTCGGCGGGGGTGAGGTCGGTCAGCGGCGGGCGGACCCGGCCACCGTCCCGGCCGACCGCGGTCAGCCCGGCCTTGATGATCGAGACGGGGTAGCCGCGGGCACGGTCCCGGATGTCCAGGTACGGGATGACGAAGTCGTTGAGGAGCTGGTAGACGGTGGGACGGTCCTGGGCGCGTACCGCGGCGAAGAAGCGCAGGGCGTACTCGGGAAGGAAGTTGTAAAGGGCCGAAGAGTACGTGCTGACGCCGAGCTGAAGCAGCGGCAGGGCGAAGGTCTCGGCGGTCGGCAGACCGCCGATGTAGATGAGGCGGTCACCGAGCCGGGCGTAGGTGCGGGTCATCCGCTCGATGTCGCCGACGCCGTCCTTGAGCCCGATCAGGTTGGGGTTGTGCTCGGCCAGCTCGGCGACCGTGACGTCGTCGAGGACCGCGTTGGCCCGGCTGTAGACGATGACCCCCAGCGCGGTGGCCCGGCAGACGGCGCTGACGTGCGCGATCAGCCCGGCCTGGGTGGCCTCGGTGAGATACGGCGGCAGGAGCAGCAGCCCGGCGGCGCCCGCGCGTTCGGCGGCCTCGGCCTGAGCGGTCGCCTGCGCGGTGTTGCCGGTGGCCGGGGCGACCACCGGCAGCCGCTCGCCGACCTCGCCGACCGCCGCGCGGACGACGGCGTCGATCTCGGGGGAGGTGAGGGAGAAGCCCTCCCCGGTGCCGCCGGCCGCGAAGAGCCCGCCGACGCCCAGACCGGCCTGCCAGGCGAGGTGCTCGCGATAGCGGGGTTCGTCGAAGGCGAGGTCGTCGTCGAAGTGCGTCACGGGGAAGGAGAGCAGTCCCGTGGCGAGCCGGGCGGCGAGTTCGGCGGGCGTCGTCAGCGTCACCCGGATCACGGTAGGGACGTACTTCGATGCATGTCCAAGAGCATTTCCGCATCGTCCGATACCTTCCGGGCATCGATCACGGCGAGTGCCCGCCGCAGTGCGGGATTCGGCGACTGCCGTGGCCAGAGCAGGTGCAGCTCGACCGGCTCGGGGACCGGGGTGGCCAGCCGGACGAACGCGACGTCGGGGATGCCGAGCAGGGTGGCCGAGGCCGGGACGAAGGCGACGCCGCGCCCGGCGGAGACCAGCCAGAGCATGGTGAGGATCTGGCTCACCGTGTGCACGACACGCTCCCGGGTCAGCGGCACCATGCTGACCACCAGGTCGTAGAAGTAGCGGGCCTTCTGCTGGGAGTGGACGATGAGCGGCTCGGTGGCGAGGTCGCCGGGCTCGGCCGGGCGGGTGAGCGTCGTGAGGCGGTGGCCGGCGGGCACGGCGAGCATCAGCGCCTCGCGGTGCAGCAGCCGCGACTCGAAGAGATCGGCGTCGAACGGCGGCCGGGCCAGTCCCAGGTCGAGATCCTCGGCCGCGAGGGCGTCGATCTGTTCGCGGGTGACCATCTCGAACAGCTCCACGCGCACCTCGGGCAGCTTGGCCTCGAACTCGTCGAGCAGCCGCCCGAGGATGCCGTAGGTCGACGCCGCGGTGAAGCCGAGCCGCACCAGGCCGCGCGTGCCGGAGGAGACGCGCTGGGCCAGATCCGGCGCCGCCTCCGCGATCGCGAGGATGCGGCGGGCCTCGCGCAGGAACGCCTCGCCGGCCGGTGTCAGCTCGACCCGCCGGTTGTCGCGTTCGAACAGATGCACCCCGACGGCCGCCTCGAGCTTCTGGATCTGGCGGCTCAGCGGCGGCTGGGTCATCCGCAGCCGGGCGGCGGCCCGTCCGAAGTGCAGCTCCTCGGCGACGGCGACCAGCCCGCGGAGCTGATCCAGCGTGTACGCCATGCCGGAAAGGTATCAGTCGATGCAATCTCGGAGTTGGACAGGCATAAATGTCCGGTCATACGCTCGTGATCCGCCTCACATGCCGGAGAAATTCATGCGTAACAAATTCTTGGGTACGGCCATAGCAGCCGTCCTCGCGCTCAGCGCCTGCGGCGGCAATCTGGACGACAGCAACGACGATGCCGGTTCGGCGTACCCGGAGCGGGCGGTCAGCCTGCTGGTCGGGCAGGACGCCGGCGGCAGCACCGACCTCATCGCCCGCGCCCTGGCCACCCCGGCCTCGGCGGACCTGGGGCAGCCGATCACGGTGCTCAACAAGCCCGGCGCGAACGGCGCGGTCGCGGCCAAGGAGCTCGCCGGCGCGGCGAACGACGGCTACACCCTGATGGTCTTCAACGGTTCCCTCGCCTACATCACGCCCCTCGCCGTCGCGGCGGGTGAGGCGGTCGACATCACCGGCTACGAGGTGGTCACCGGCATCTCGCAGGACGACTACGTCCTGGTCGCGGCCCCGAAGACCGGCTTCACCACGGTGCGGTCCATCGTCGACGCGAAGCGCCCGATCACGTTCGCCACCACCGGCGTCGGCACCGGCAGCCAGCTCAGCCAGGAGTTGCTCTTCGCCCAGGCCGGCGTCGAGGCGACCGCGGTGCCCTTCAACGGCGGCGCCCCCGCCCTGACCGCGGTCCTCGGCGGGCAGGTCGACGTCGCCTCGGTGCAGCTCGGCGAGGCGAAGGCGCAGATCGAGGCGAAGAAGGTGACCCCGATCGTCACCTTCGCCGACAAGCGGCCCACCTACCTGCCGGACGTCCCGACCGCGACCGAGGCCGGATACGACGCGCTGGTGCAGCAGTCCCGGGCGATCGTGGCGCCGAAGGGCACCCCGCAGGACGTCCTCGACCGGCTGCGCGCCGCGTTCCAGAAGTCGTTCGCCGACCAGAAGTACCGCGACTTCAGCGCCGGCCGGATGCTCACCCCCAACGAGGTCGACGGCGCCACGCTGCTCGAGCAGTGGACCGGCGCGCTCACCACCTATCAGGGGCTCGTCGAGAAGAACAAGATCGATCTGAGCGGCAACTCGTGACCGCACCCGTCGAGGCGGACCAGCCCCCGGTCGCCGGGCCGGGGGCGAATCTGATCATCGCGCTGATCGTCGTGGTCCTCGGCGTCGCCGGCCTGGCCGGATCGCTGCGCCTGGACGTGGGCGGCCCGGACGCACCCGGTCCGGGTGCCTGGCCCGCCATGGTCAGCACCGCGCTGATCGTGCTCGGACTCGTCCTGGCGGCGCGCGCCCGGCGCGCCGGCGACGCCGAACGGTTCGGCCGCCCCGGCCTGCTGGTGCTGGCGGCGGTCGGGACCATGGTGGCCTTCGTCGCCGTCGTCGGCACCATCGGCTTCGAGATCCCGACCGCGCTGCTGGCCCTCGTCTGGCTGCGCCTGCTCGGCCACGAGTCCTGGCGGCTGTCGATCGCGCTCAGCCTCGGCGTGACGGTCGCGTTCTACGCGCTCTTCGTCGGGGCGCTCGGCGTCACCATCCCTCACCTGTTCTGACCATCACGGGAGCACGAGCTTGGACGGACTGTCCCCGGTGCTCGACGGCTTCGCCGTCGTCCTGGAACCGGAGAACCTGCTCTACTGCCTGATCGGCGTCGTCATCGGCATGCTGATCGGCGTGCTGCCCGGCCTCGGGCCCGCCGCGACCATCGCGATCCTGCTGCCGCTCACCTTCGGCCTCGAACCGGTCACCTCGATCATCATGCTGGCCGGCATCTTCTACGGCGCCCAGTACGGCGGCACCATCACCTCCGTGCTGCTGCGCCTGCCCGGCGAGGCCTCGTCGGTGGTGACCGTCTTCGACGGGCACGCCCTCGCCCGGCAGGGGCGAGCGGGCACCGCGCTGGGCATCGCCGCCATCGGTTCGTTCGTCGGCGGCACCCTGTCGGTCGTCGCGCTCACCCTGGTCGCCCCGCTCGTCGCCGGATTCGCCCTCGACTTCGGCCCGCCCGAGTACACCGCCCTGGCGCTGCTCGGCATCCTGCTGGTCGCCACCGTCTCACCCGGCGGCCGGCTCAAGGCGCTCGTCGCGGCGGCCGCCGGCCTGCTGCTGGCCACCGTCGGCCGCGACGACTTCACCAGCGCCGAACGGTTCACCTTCGGCAGCCTGTCGCTCGCCGACGGGCTCGACTTCGTGCCGATCGCGATGGGCCTGTTCGGACTCGGCGAGATCCTCTACAACCTCGAAGAGCGGCACCGCGCGGCGCAGGCCCCCGCGGCGATCAACGGGGTCTGGCCCAGCCGCGCCGACCTGCGCCAGGCCTCCGGCGCGATCGGCCGCGGCGGCCTGCTCGGCTTCGTCCTGGGCATCCTGCCCGGCGGCGGCGCGGTGCTCTCCTCGCTCGCCGCCTACGCCCTGGAGAAGCGCCGCGCCAAGCACCCCGAACGCTTCGGCCGGGGTGCGATCGAGGGCGTCGCCGCCCCGGAGACCGCCAACAACGCCGCCGCCACGTCGTCGTTCATCCCGCTGTTGTCGCTGGGCATCCCCGCCAACGCCACCATGGCCGTCATCTTCGGCGCCCTGCTCATCCAGGGCGTCACGCCCGGCCCGCAGCTGGTCACCGAGCACCCGGACCTCTTCTGGGGCGTGGTGAACTCGATGTACATCGGCAACGTCCTCTTGCTGATCATGAGCCTTCCGCTGGTCGGCGTCTTCGTCCGCATCCTGCGGGTACGCCCGGCGATCCTCGCCCCGATCACCACGCTCATCACCCTCATCGGCGCCTACACCGTCCGCAACGACGTCTTCGACATCGGCCTGGTGATCTTCTTCGGCGTCCTCGGCTACCTGATGAAGAAGGCCGCCTTCGACCCCGGCCCCCTGGTCCTCGCCTTCGTGCTCGGCTCGCTGCTGGAGACCTCGCTGCGCCGCTCCCTGCTGCTCTTCGACGGCAACCCGCTCCTCTTCCTCACCCGCCCGATCTCCGGAACCCTGCTGGCCTGCCTCCTCGTGGTGATCCTGCTCCCCGTGGCCCGGACGGTGCTCGCCCGGCGCCCGGCCACCCCGGTGAACCGCTGACGTCCGTCACCGGGTGGGTGCTTTACGCGGTGGACATCGGGCTGGCGCGGGCCGGGTTCAGCGCGTCCAGCAGCAGGCCCAGGTAGCGGCGCCGCACGGAGCTGTCCATGGTGGGGACGCTCAAACCTGCGGTGATCATGGCGATCAGGTGCGGCAGGTCGGCCGCGACGATGTCGGGGCGGATGTTGCCGGCCTCCTGGGCCTTGTGCAGGAGCGGCGTCAACATTTCGGCGTAGCGTTCCAGCAGCGCCGTCGTCTCCTCGGTGACGTTGCCCAGGGAGGCGACCAGGCCCTTCTCCCGGATGATGATGTCGGCGACCTTCTCGCTGACGTTGAGCAGGGCGTCGCGGGGCGCTCCCGTCCGGCCGAACTCGGCGATCAGCGGCTCGACCTCGGCGGCGAAGATGTCGTCGTAGACCGCGCGGGCCAGGGCCTGCCGGTTCGGGAAGTGCCGGTAGAGCGTGGCCACCCCCACCCCGGCGACCTTGGCGATGTGGTTCAGCGAGTCGCCGCCGTCGCCGGTGGCGAAGACGCGGCGGGCGGCGTCGAGGATCCGCGAGACGTTCGCGAACGCGTCCGACCGCATGCCCATGTGACCGCCCTCACTGCCCTTGACTCCGCGCTCTCCTTGACTCCGCCGGAAAAACGATAGCATCCTCTCGATTCGAGAGTTCGCTATCACTTATGGAGTGCTCGTGTCGACACTGCTGTACCGGATCGGCAAGGCCGCCTACGCCCGCCCGTGGCGTTTCCTCGCGGCGTGGCTGCTGGTCGTGGCCGCCATCGCCGGATCACTGACCGTGTTCCCGATGCACCTGGGCAACGCGATCCGCATCGACGGCACCCCCGCCCAACAGGTCATCGACGACCTCGCCGAACGCCTCCCGGACGCCTCGGGCGGGCAGGGCCTCATCGCCTTCCAGGCACCCGACGGCTCCCGCATCGACGACCCGGCCGTTCAGCAGGCCCTGCTCGCCGCCGTCGACGCCGTGCACCACAGCCCGCACGTGATCGACCCGACCGCAATCGAAACCGGTCAACCGCTGCTCCAGGCCGCCGCAGCGATCGCTCAGCTCGCCGCCGCACCGGCCGCGAACAGCCCGGCACCGTGGATCCTGCTCTCCGCCGACGGCACGGTCGCGCTCTTCACCTTCCAGTTCGACGTGCAGACCTTCGAACTTCCTTCAGGCACCATCGACCGTACGGTGGAAGCCGCCTCCGCCGCCGTCGGCGGCTCCGGCCTCGGGGTCTACCCTTCGTCGTCGATGATCGAGGTGCCCGAGGTCGTCGGCGCCGGCGAGATCATCGGGGTCCTGGTCGCGGCGGCCGTGCTCGTCGTGACGCTGGGCTCGCTGCTCGCCGCCGGGCTCCCGCTGCTGTCGGCGCTCCTCGGCGTAGGTACCGGCGTCGGCGGCACGCTCGCCGTGTCGCACGTGCTGCAGATCCACTCGCTCACCGTGGTGCTCGCGCTGATGCTCGGCCTCGCCGTCGGCATCGACTACGCGCTCTTCATCGTCAACCGGCAGCGCCGCCTCATCCTCGACCGGCGGCTCAGCGCCCACGAGGCGACCGGCCGGGCACTCGGCACCGCCGGCAACGCCGTGCTCTTCGCCGGCGCCACCGTGGTGATCGCGCTGGTCGCCCTGCTCGTCGTCGGCATCCAGCTGCTGACCACGATGGCCCTGGTCGCCGCGGCCACCGTGATCCTGGTCGTGCTCGCCTCGCTGACCTTCCTGCCCGCCCTGCTCGGCCTGGCCGGCGAGCGCATCTGCGGCCCGCGCACCCGCCAGGCGGCCCTGCCGGGCGAGGCCGAAGCACCGGCCGGGCCGACAACGCCGGGTGAGCCGGACGCGCGGGGCACGGCGGCCCGGCGTCCGGTGGCGGCGCGCTGGGCCGGGCTGCTGACGCGCCGTCGCTACCTCGTCGCGCCGATCGCGGTTCTCGTCGCGGTGGTCCTGGCCGTTCCGGCGTGGGACATGCGCCTCGGGTTGCCGTCCGGAGAGGCTTACGATTCCGGTACGCCGCAGCGCACCAGCTACGAGCTCGTTCGCGATCGTTTCGGCGACGGGTTCAACGGGCCGCTGGTGGTCACCGCGTCGGCGGAGAACCCGATCGACGTCGCCGACCTCACCGGCCTCTATCAGGATCTGACCGGAATCGACGGTGTCGCGGCGGTCGGCCTGGCCGGCATGGACGCCGCCGGGCGCACCGCTGTGTTCAGCGTCGTGCCGGCCACCGGCCCCAACGACGAGCGCACCGCGGATCTCGTCCAGACGATCCGGGACGCCGGTGCAGGGTTCACCGCGCAGCGGCACGTGACGGTCGGCGTCACCGGGTTCGCCGCCCTCGCCATCGACATCTCCGAGCGGCTCGGGGACGTGCTCCCGGCGTACGTAAGCGTGGTCTTGATCCTGTCTTTGATCGTGCTCCTGCTGGTCTTCCGGTCGATTCTGGTGCCGGTCAGCGCGACGCTCGGGTTCCTGCTCAGCGTGGCGGCGACGCTCGGCGTGACGACGGCCGTCTTCCAGTGGGGCTGGTTGCAGGGCGTGCTCGGCATGGACGCGACCACACCGGTGCTGAGTCTGCTTCCGATCATCGCAACCGGCGTGCTGTACGGCCTCGCGATGGACTACCAGGTCTTCCTGGTCTCCTCGATGCGGGAGGCCCGGGTGCACGGCCGGCACGGCACGGACGCGGTCGTCCACGGTTTCACGCAGGCCAGCCGGGTGGTGGTGGCCGCCGCAGTGATCATGACAGCGGTCTTCGCGGGCTTCGTCTTCAACGCCGACCCGATGATCAAGCAGTTCGGCCTGGCGCTCGCGGCCGGAATCCTGGTGGACGCGTTCCTGATTCGGCTCACCCTGGTACCGGCACTGATGGCCGCCTTCGGTGACCGTGCGTGGAACCTGCCGGGCGCGCTCGGCCGCCGTCTGCCGGACCTCGACATCGAGGGCGACCGATTGTCCGCGCATCTCGCCGACCACGACGCCGTTCCGGTGCCGGTCTGACGGTCGTCGATCGACGCCCGGTCGCCGGTGTGGGACAGCCGGTGGCCGGGCGCCGGCGTTACCGTGGGGCGTGGCCGAAGTGTCGTCGTTGCCGTGTGACAGCCATGTGCACACCGAGTGGTCGTGGGACACGCCGGTGGGGGACATGGAGGGGTCCTGCGCCCGGGCCGTGGAGCTGGGGCTACGGGCGATCGCGTTCACCGAACACCTGGACCATACGGTGATCCGGATCGCGCGGGAGGGACCGTACGTCAACGACCGGCTCACCGGGCTCGCCGACCCGGAGGGCCTGCTGACCCCGCCCGCCTTCGACCCGGTCGGCTACCTGGCCGCGATTGATCACTGCCGCGACCGGTTCCCGCAGCTGCGGATCCTCAGTGGCCTGGAGATGGGCGAGCCGCACCGGCACGCCGGTCCGTGTTCCCGGATCCTGGCGGCGGGCCGCTTCGACCGGGTGCTCGGCTCGCTGCACAGCCTGCCCGACCGGGGAGCGTTCGCCGAGCCGTGGGAGATCTACCCGCACCGCGACGCGCACGAGGTGGTACGCGACTACCTGGCGGGCGTCGCCGAGATGATGTCGACCGCCGGGATGTTCTCCGTGCTGGCGCACATCGACTATCCGATTCGGTCATGGCCCGCCGAGCGGGTCGGCCCGTTCGATCCGCGGGCCTTCGAGGAGGAGTTCCGGCACGCTCTGCGGGCGACCGCACGGTCCGGCCGGGCCCTGGAGATCAACACCCGGCTGCCGCTGCACGCGACGATCCTGCGCTGGTGGCACGAGGAGGGCGGCGACGCGGTCACCTTCGGCAGCGACGCCCACCTGCCCCCGGACGTCGCCCACGGCTTCACCGACGCCGCCCAGATGGCCGAGGCCCACGGCTTCCGCCCCGGCCCCGATCCCCACGACCTCTGGGTACGGGCGGACTGACCGCATCGCCCCTGGTCCGCCCGGGCCCCTGCGGACGTCTCCGTCCATCTAAGATCGTCTTTTATGGAATATCGACGCCTCGGGGGCAGCGGCCTCTACGTCAGCGAGATCACGTACGGGAACTGGCTGACCCACGGTGAGCTCGTCGGACGGGAAGCGGCGCTGGACTGCATCCGGGCCGCGCTGGATGCCGGGATCACCACGTTCGACACGGCCGACATCTATGCGCAGGGCGCGGCCGAGGAGGTGCTCGGGGAGGCGCTGCGGCCGGTGCGCCGGTCCGCGGTGGAGATCGCGACCAAGGTGTGCCTGCCGACCGGGGAGGGGCCGAACGACCGGGGGCTGTCCCGCAAGCACATCATGGAGTCGTGCCACGCGTCGCTGCGGCGGCTCGGAACCGATTACGTCGACCTCTACCAGGCGCACCGGTTCGACGAACGGACCCCGCTGGACGAGACGCTGATCGCCTTCGACGACCTCGTACGGCAAGGGAAGGTCTTGTATCTCGGTGTCTCGGAGTGGACGGCGCCGCAGATCAGGGCCGCTCTCGACCTGGCCGGGGAGCTGGGGCTGCGCAGCCGGATCGTGGCCAATCAGCCGCAGTACAACATGCTCTGGCGGGTGATCGAGCCGGAGGTGCTGCCGCTGTGCCGTGAGGAGGGCATCGGGCAGGTCGTGTTCCAGCCGCTCGCGCAGGGCGTGCTGACCGGAAAGTATCTGCCCGGCCAGCCGCCGCCGGAGGGCTCGCGGGCGACCGGCGGCGGCCGCGCGCCCCAGTTCATCAGCCGGGTGCTCGGCGACGAACTGCTCGCGCGCGTCCAGCAGCTGCGGCCGCTCGCCGAGGAGGCCGGGCTGTCGATGGCCCAGCTCGCCATCGCCTGGACCCTGCACCAGAACGGCGTGAGTTCGGCGATCATCGGCGCGACCCGTCCGGGCCAGGTCACCGAGAACGCGGCGGCGGCCGGCGCCACCCTCCCGGACGACCTGGTCCTCAAGATCGACGCCATCCTCGGCGACCTGGTCGACCGCGACCCGGCCAAGACCGCCCGGATGATGTCGGTCAAGGACTCCTGGAGCCGCGGGCCGGCGTAGGCGGCTTCGTCAGACGGAGACGTGGATGAGCCGCCCGGTTGTGGTCCATAGCCGGGCGGCGAGTTGCGGCCGACCGTCCACCTCACGGGCCGATTGTCGGCTTTCGACGGTACGCCCATGCGCGTGCCGTCAGTCGCCGTGGGCGTCGGGGGAGAGGCCACCCCGGACGCTGACACAGGCGGTGACCCGGGCCTCGATCTCGACGGTCACCGACCCTCGCCGTCCCCGGCACAGGCCGCGAGTGAGAGCGACAGGGCGCCCAGCACGATCCCGCTCGCTCTCATCCGATTCTCCCGCCGCGTTGCCCGGTGCAGGCTATCCCTCAATCGGGGGCAAGACCGGTGGTGTCGTACATGCAAGCCTTTGGTCATGAAAAACGTGTCAAAGGGCATCTCGGTAGCGGCGGCGGCAGCCTGCGCGTTCCTTCTCCTGCCCGCCACCGCGGCGCGGGCCTCCAGCCTCGGTTATCAACTGGATCCCGGCGACACCCTCGGGCCGGGCCGCTCGATCAGCTCCCCGAACGGTCTCTACCGGCTGACCATGCAGGACGACGGCAACCTGGTCGAGTACGGCAACGACGACGAGGTGCTCGGCGACACGCACAGCGCGGGCCATCCCGGAACCGTCCTGTTCATGCAGAACGACGGCAACCTCGTACTCCGGGCACCCGGCAATGTGCCGATCTGGGCGACCCGGACCGACGGCCACCCGGGAACGGTCCTGCAGATCCAGGACGACGGCGCGGTGGTGATGTACAGCCCCGGCCACCAGGCCCTCCACGTCATCGTGCCGACCCTCGACCACTCGTCCGTGGCCACGCCGCACCTCGATCCGGTGGAGGAACCGGAACTCGCCCCGAACACCACGACGGAGGAGGTCGGCGAGGCCGTCTACGACGGAAGCCGCCTGATCGGCTGCGCCGCCGTCGGCAAGCTCGCGGAGAAACTGCCCAGCGGCGGCAAGGTGGCCGGCATCGTCCTCGGGCAGACGTGCGGCATGGCCACCGAGAAGGGACCCGCCCGGATCGACGGCTACGGCGTCTTCCGGATGGGCGTGAGCGTGCTGGCCGGACCGTTCGGCCCGGCATGGGACATCCTCAGTGACGCACCTCCGGCCGGCTGAGCTACCGTGTGATCGATGCCGTTCCACGCCTACGGTCCGTCGGTTGACGACGAGGTGCTGCTCGATGCCGTGCGCCGGGGCGACGACCGCCCCCAGGAGCCCGGCGAACCGTTCTGGCGGATGCCGTACCTGTTCCTGCGGGCGGCGCTCTACTGCGGCGGCCGCCTGACCCCGGCCACGGTCGACGGTGTGCGCTACCTCGTCCGTACGATCAGGGAACCGGCCTTCGGCGGCGACGACCCGAGCATGCGCCCCGCGGTCCTCTGGTTTCTCCGCGACGTCGCCGCCGCCGCGCTGGACGGTCTCGACCGGGCGGCGGCGTCCCGGCGCGACGCGCCCGAGGTCCGCGAGTGGCTGGCAGCCTACCTGCGCACGCCCCGGTCCGTCTTCGACTGGGACGAGTCCGACGCCCCCGGCGAGGTGCTCCTGGCAGCGGCCCGCGCCGACTGCTTCGACCTGCTGCCCGAGGTCTTCGCGGCGGTCGAGCACCTGCTGACCGCCGCGTCGTCGCGCCTGCGGATCTCCGCCGCCGCGGCCACCGCGATGCTGAGCCGCCACCCCGATCTGACGGCGCACCGCCCCCGGCTGCTCGCCCATCAGCTGGCCGAGTGCACCTCGGTCGACCCGTATCATCGCGCGTCGATGCTGCTGAGCGCGGGCGAGCTGGGCGGCGCCCCGCGCGAGTGGCTGCACGACCCGGATCCGGCCGTACGCGTGTGCGCCGCACTCGCTCCGGCGCTCGCCGACGATCCCGAGTCCACCACGGTGCTGCTGACCGAGGCCACCCGCAATCCCGCGGCCATCGACATGCGGGCGTTCGAGGGCATGATGGCCCTGTCCTCCCTGCCGCACGCGGCCGCGACCCTGGCCGAGCAGCTGTGCCGGCGCGTCCACGACACCGACCGCCTGCTCGCCCCGGCGCTCGCCTCGATCCCTTACGGCACGACCTACGTCGACATCGGCGGGAAGAGCCGGGCCGAGGCCACGCTGAGCGAGCCTTACCTGCGTTCCTTCTTCCCGTACGGCCTCCCTCCGCCATCGACGGCCACCCCGGGGCAGCGCCGCCTCGCCGGGGCGGTCGCCGCCCACGATCCCCCCTGGGAATCCGGCTTCCCGTCACTACCGCCCCGCGACCGCCACGCCGCCTCGCGAACAGCCAGGGCGTGGAGGGCGACGTTCGCGCGCCTCGGCCTGCCCGTCGACCGAGCCTCGTGGAGGACCCTGGGTCAACGGTGAGACCGGCACCTGTCCGCGCTGGCCGAGCAGGTCCCGCCCCGGCCCGCGGTCCCCGACACCCGGCTCAGCGAGCGCACCCGCCTGCTCGTCGAGCGCCTCGGCCCCGTCCCGGTGCTCGTCCTCAGCGCCTGGTGTTCCCGCGGCGGGGCGGCCCGTTCGTGGCCCGGCCGGGCGGCACCCCCGGGCGGTGAGCTGGCGGTCCGGGGTGTCTCGGAGCGGTGGGCTGGCGATCCGGGGTGTCTCGGAGCGGTGGGCTGGTGGTCCGGGGTGTCTCGGAGCGGTGGGCTGGTGGTCCGGGGTGTCTCGGAGCGGTGGGCTGGTGGTCCGGGGTGTCTCAGGCGCTCCGAGAGACCCGTGACCCCGCTGGTCAATTCCGGCGGGGCTTCCCCGGTGCGGGTGAGCCCTGTTTGGCCGGTCTTGATCGACTTTTCATGATCAACCGTGGGGTTGATCTTGGTGGCTGGTGTTCAGGGGTGTGTCGGCGGGCTTGAGTGACCCGTGAGTGCCAGCCTTCCCGGCGTGGCTGGTGGTCAGGGGTGATCCTGCTGGCTTGTTCGGTACGCGTGTACCGGCAAGTCCGTCTGGGGTGAAGGGGGTAGTCGCCGCGGTGTCAGGTCGGCTTCGTGTGGCTCACGGTGCCGTGGGCCGGCGTTCCCGGGGCGACGCGTGGCACGGACACCGCGGGCTGGGCGGCGGGCGCACACGGACAGCGTGGGCCGGGCCGCGGGTGTGCACGAACAGCACCGGCGGGGGCGGCGGGTGCACGCGTTCAGCGTGGGCCGGGCCGTGGGTGTGCACGATCAGTCGGGTTCAGGGGCGGCAGGTGTACACGATCCATGATCGTGTGCGCGCGCAGCCGCCAGGAGGGCGCCGCAAGGACACAGACGGCGAACGTGGGTCCCCGGCGCCTCTGCCGAGCATGATCGTGAGCCCGGGCCGCCCTGGTTCGCCCCGGGCCGCCCTGGTTCGCCGGCACGCACGCATATCGATCGAAGATCACGAATCGGAAGGGATCTTGGCGAGGGCGGCGCGTCGGAGAGGGGGCCCACCCCGTACCGGGGGAATCCCCCATCCCAACAGGCATCCTGCCCGAAAACGAGTGATCTTGACGGCCCGTCTGTGGATAACTCCGTGTCGAGGCGAGGACACGAACACGGATCGACGCGACCATGGTGTGGGGCCTGACCGATATTGACCAGCGGAATCGGGGGTGTCTCGTCGGCTCGGAGGTACCCCTGCGCGCCAGCCGCTCTGCGGGGTCACCGAGGGGCGGTGCCCGCAGGCGGTGGGCTGGCGGTCCAGGGTGCCTCGGCCGGTCCGGCTGGCGCTCCGGGGTGTCTCAGGGCGGTGGGCTGGCGCTCCGGGGTGTCTCGGGAGCTCCGAGTGACCCCTGAACGCTGTGAGGATGATGGGGTGCTGTTCTGAGAGGGCGGTAGGAAAGGTTAGGTCCGATTCGGTGGGTTGAGGGTGAATATGCCCGGTTCATTTTCGGTGAGGATCTTGCGGGTGACCAGGCGTTTGAGGCGTGCGCGTGCGCCTTCGACGTGTTTCGGGGTGGGGTCGACGCCGACGGCGAGGCAGATGTCCTTGGCTCTCATTCCTGC
>NZ_JBFAYF010000058.1:0-46967 GCF_040681165.1 Actinoplanes sp. NPDC051851
CGGGCGGGCCGGGCACGGGCGGGCCGGGCACGGGCGGGCCGGGCACGGGCGGGCCGGGCACGGGCGGGCCGGGCACGGGCGGGCCGGAGCGCTCTCGCCTGCGCCCGCGTGACCTGCTCGACGGCTGGCGCACCATCCTGGGGCATCCGGCGCTGCGCCCGTGGTTCTTCAACACGGTCCTGGTCAACGGCCTGATCATGGCCGCCTCCCCGCTGATGGCCGTCCTCATGCTGGACCGCCTCGGTTTCCCGCCCTGGCAGTACGGCCTCGCCTTCGGCCTCCCGTGCCTCGGCGGTCTGCTCGGTTCCCGCCTGGCCCGTCCGCTGGCCACCCGTTTCGGCGACCAGAGCATCCTGTTCACCTTCGGCGTGCTGCGCGCCTGCTGGCCGCTGGGCCTGGCGTTCGTCACCCCCGGCATCCCCGGCCTCGCCGTCGTGCTCACCGTCCAACTCGGCCTGGTCACGTGCATGGGCGTCTTCAACCCGGTCTTCGCCGCCCACCGCCTGTCCCGGATCCCTGCCGACCGCACCGCCCGCGTCCTCTCCGCCTGGTCCGTCACCAGCAACACGACGATCGCCGCGCTGACCGCCCTCTGGGGACTGCTCGCCACACTCACCAGCCCCCGCACCGCCGTCGCCGCCGCGGGCCTGCTGATCCTGGCCACCCCCTTCCTCGTCCCCCGCCGAACCCACACCGAGCACACCGCCCCGGCCCCACTCCCGGCGTGACCGCCGAGCGCCGCGCCCCGGGGCAGATGGTTCGTCCTGGCGACAGGTCAACCGGCTGGCGGCCGCCGGGGCAGTAGTGCCGGGGTGAGTCTTCGCGGTAACGCCAGGGTGAGTGCCGCAGCCGAGCCCGGCACCACCGGCACCGCGCCAGCGGGGTGACACCCGTGGCGCGCCTTGATGGACGGGGCACCCGCCGGTGGTGTTCAACGTGCCGCTGGCCCGCGACTGACGACCCGGCCGCTGTCACCGGGGCCGTGCGGCGGGTGTCAGCCCACCCCGGCCGTGCGCCGGGAGCCGAGGAGGCGGCAGATCAGGTAGATGGCGAAGGCGATCGTGGTCACGTACGGGCTGATCGGGACGCTGCTGCCCAGGGCCAGCAGGATGCCGCCGACCACCGAGACCACCCCGAAGAGCACGCTGAGCAGGACGACCAGGTGCGGTGTGGCGGTGACCCGCATCGCGGCGGCCGCCGGGGTGCAGATGATGCTGAGCACCAGCAGGGCGCCGACGATCTGGATCGACATCGCCACCGCCAGGCCGAGCAGGACCATGAAGACGCTGGACAGGGCGGCGACCGGGACACCGCGCGCGGCCGCCGTCTCCGGGTCGGCGCTGGCGAACGTGAGCGGGCGCCAAATGATCAGCAGACCGATCAGGACCACCGCGGAGGTGGCGAGCAGCCAGGACAGCTGCGGCGTGTCGACCGCGACGATCTGGCCGGTGAGCAGGCCGAACTTGTTCGCCGAGCGGCCCTTGTAGAGCGCCAGGAACAGCACGCCCAGGCCCAGCCCGAACGGCATCAGTACGCCGATGATCGAGTTGCGGTCGCGGGCCCGGGCGCCCAGGGCCCCGATCAGCACCGCGGCCAGCAGCGAACCCAGCAGCGAACCGGCGACCACGTTCACGCCGAGCAGCAGGGCGCCGGACGCACCCGCGAAGGAGAGCTCGCTGATGCCGTGCACCGCGAACGGCAGGTCCCGCATCATCACGAACATGCTGACCACGCCGCCGACGACGCCGAGCACCAGGCCCGCGATGATCGAGTTGTGGACCAGGCCGAGCAGTTCGCCGTAGTCCGTGAAGTCGAAGATCTGGTTCACGCGGCACCGTCCACCGTTCGTGAGGCGAGCGCCTCCTCCATCGAGCCTGTCCGAAAACGGCCTTCGGACAGGTAGAGGGCGCGATCGACGTACGGGAGAACGGGGTTGATCTCATGCGTGACGAAGAGGACCGCGGTGCCCTCGGCGCGACGCCGCTGATCGACCAGGGCCGTCGTCGCGTGCTGGCTGCGCTGGTCGAGGGAGAGCAGTGGCTCGTCGCAGATCAGCAGGTCGGGCCCGGCGATGAGTGCCTGGGCGATCCGCACCCGCTGCTGCTCGCCGCCGGAGAGCAGACCCACCGGGCGATCGGCGAAATCGGTCGCGCCGACCTTCTCCAGCATGGCGTCGACGCGACGGCGGCGGCCACCGCCGGGGAGGTTGATCCCCCAGCGGTGACCGGTCAGGCCCAGGCCGACCAGGTCCCTGGCGCGCAGCGGGGTGAGCGTGTCGATCCGTCGCTGCTGCGGGACGTACCCGATACCCCCGGTGATCGCGACCGTTCCCGAGGAGAGCCGCTGCTGACCGAGAATGACCCGCAGCAGGCTGGTCTTGCCGGAGCCGTTCGCGCCGAGGACCGCGATGAACTCGCCCGGCTCGACGTCGAGGGTGAGGTGCGACCAGAGGGTACGGTCGCCGAAGCTGAGGGACGCGTCCCGGATGGCGAGGGCCGGCACGACGATCAGCCGAGCGCCGTCTGGATCGCCGACAGGTTCCCGGCCATCCAGGTGAGGTAGTCCTCGCCCTCCGGCAGCGTCTCGGTCACCGGGACGACGGCGACCCCCGCGGCCTTCGCGGCGGCGAGAACCGTCTCGGTCTCCGGGCCGGAGGTCTGCGCGTTGTACGCGAGCAGCGCCACCTCTTTGCCGGAGAACAGCTCCAGGGTCTCGGCGAGCACCTTCGCGGGCACGTCGGTGCCCTCCTCGATCGCCTCGCTGAATGCCGAGGGCACCTTGTCCACCAGCCCGGACGCCTCCAGGAGGTAGAGCGGCACCGGCTCGGTGATCGCCACCGCGGTGCCGTCGTGCGCGCTCTTGATCGACGCCTCGGTCGACTCCAGCTGCCGCAGCTTCGTGGTGAACGCGGTGCCGTTGGCGCTGAACGTGGCCGCGTTCGCCGGATCCTTCGCGGACAGGGTGCTCACCAGCTGGGCGGTCAGCTTCTCGATGCTCGGGAAGTCGTACCAGACGTGCTCGTTGAGCTCGCCCCCGGCGGGCGCCGTCCGGCCGGAGATCTCCACCGCGTTGAGGACCGTCACGTCGGCGTTGCCGGCGGCCTTGAGCATGGTGTCGACGAAGTCGTCGTAGCCGCCGCCGTTCTCGATCACCACGTCGGCCTTGGCGAGCGCCAGCTGGGTCCGGCTGTTCGCCTCGTACGAGTGCGGGTCCGCCGACGGGTCGCTGATGATCGAGGTGATGTCCGCTTCATCCCCGGCGATCTGCCGGGCGATGTCACCGTACACATCGGTCGAGGCCACCACGGAGAGCGTGGTGCTACTCCCCTGATCCGTGTCGGTCGCGGTCGAGCATCCCGCCACCATCGTCACCAACGCCAGTCCGAGCCCGAGAGTCCGCATCTTACCTTCAAGTGAAATGACAACGGTTTTCATGTTGGCAAGACCCTAGGGCGCGGCCGCGTTCGTTGGCAACCCTCTTGGAAGTGATTTTCATATTCCCAGGTACGCCATAGGCCCGGCACAGTCACGGCCGCTACGGTCGGCCGCCGTGCCCGAAGCAACCGAAACCCGTCCCGCCGGGCTGACCGCGGCCATCGCCCTCTGCGCGACCGGCATCGTCGCCGGACTCCTCGGACCGCAGCTGCTGGCCGGGTCCGGCGGCGACGGCGCGCTCGCCACCTGGACCACGGTCTTCGTCTCGATCATCGTGCAGGCCCTGCCGTTCCTGGCCCTCGGCGTCGCCCTCTCCGCGGCGGTGACCGCCTTCATACCCGCCTCGGTCTGGCAGAAGGCCCTCCCCCGCCACCCGGTCGCCGCCGTACCGGTCGGCGTCGCCGCCGGCGCCCTGCTGCCCGGCTGCGAGTGCGCCTCGGTCCCGGTGGCCGACCGCCTGATCCGGCAGGGGGTCACCCCGGCCGCCGCGGTGGCGTTCCTGCTCTCCGCACCCGCGATCAACCCGGCCGTGATCGTCTCCACCGCCGTCGCGTTCCCCGGCCGCCCCGGCATGGTCCTCGCCCGGGTGGCCGCCTCCGCGGTGACCGCCCTGATCGTCGGCTGGTGCTGGACACGCTGGACCGACACCGCCTGGCCGTCCGTCGCCGCCCGGGCCTCCGCCGAGGGCTCCCGGTGGGAGAGGTTCCGGCTGACCGCCCAGCACGACCTCTTCCAGGGCGGGGGCTTCCTGATCCTCGGTGCCGCGCTCTCCGCCACGCTCAACGTGGCCATCCCGGCGTCGTGGGTCCAGTCCGCCGCCGCGGTACCCGTACTCTCCGCACTGCTCATGGGCCTGCTCGCGGTCGTCCTCTGCATCTGCTCCGAGGCCGACGCGTTCGTCGCCGCCAGCCTCTCGACGTTCCCGCCCAGTGCCCAGCTGGCCTTCATGGTCGTCGGCCCCGCCGTCGACCTCAAACTCATCGCCATGCAGGCCGGGACGTTCGGTCGCTCCTTCGTTCTGCGTACGGCGCCCCTGGCGTTCGTGATCGCGATCCTGACCAGCCTGCTCGCGGGCTCCCTGGTGTCCTGATGGCACGGACCGCACAAGCCCTCGTCCTCGTCATGCTCGGCGCCGTCCTGATCCGGATCTCCGCGACCGGCGAGTACCTCAACTACGTACGCCCCGGCCTCGGCCCGTATCTCGCCGTCGCCGGGGTCTTCTTCCTGGTCCTGGGCGCGATCGGGCTGGTCAGGGACTTCCGTGCCCAGGACGAGGCCCGGCGGGCGGCCGCGGCCCGGCGCGCCTGGGCCCGCACCCGCACCCACGGCCCCGGCGCGGTCACCACCCCCGCCACCCCCGCCGCGCATGACCACGGCCACGGCCACGACGAGTGGTACGGCCACGGCAGCGGCTGGCTGCTCTGCGTACCCCTGTTCCTGCTCCTCGTGCTGCCACCGCCGGCGCTCGGGTCCTATGCGGCCGGTCGCGCCGGGGCGTCCGCACCGGAACCCGCCGCGGGGGCCACCTACGCCACGCTGCCGACCGCCACCACGCTGACCGTTCGCGATTACGCGATCCGCGCGGTGTGGGACGAGGGCCGGACGCTGAGCGGGCACCGGATCACGCTCACCGGGTTCGCCGACACCACCGCGACCGACACGTGGTACCTGACCAGGATGCACGTGACGTGCTGCGCCGCCGACGCCCAGGCCGCCAAGGTCGAGGTGCTCGGCTCGCCGACCCGGTTCGCCCGCGGCCAGTGGGTCACCGTGACCGGCACGTGGCTGGCCAGCGACCCGGACGATCTGAACGGGACCGTCGCCCGCATCCAGGTCGCCGAGATCCGCGCGACCGACCAGCCGACCAATCCGTACGAGTGACGTCACTCTTCTCAGGCGTTCGCCGGCCGCCCGTGGCGGGCGCTCTCGACGGGAGCTCTCGGCAGGCGCACTCGGCGGGCGCACCCTGCAGGTGCACTCGGTAGGTGCACTCGGTAGGTGCACTCGGCGGGTCAGGAGGCCGGCACGGGCCGGTCGCGTTGCCGGCCGGCCTGGGCGAAGCGGACGACGTCGTCGAGCAGGAGCACGGTCGCCTCGTCGGCCAGGCGGTAGTAGACGTGGCGGCCCTCGCGCCGACGGCGAACCAACCCGGCGTCCAGGAGATGGCGCAGGTGATGCGCGATCGCGGTGGGGTGGACCGAGGCGTTCTCGGACAGCGTGCCCGGCGTCGACTCGGATGCTCGCAACAGCATGAGGATGTGTAGCCGATGCTCGTAGGCCATCCCCTGCAACGCCCGCACCGCCCGCGCCACATCCGTCACGGCATGCCTCCCCGCTTGTGCTCTCGCGTGCCCCAGGCCCCTCGCGATGCGAAACGGTATTCGTTTTCGTCTTACATCGTCTAATCGCTAGACGACCATGCGTTTCGCTCCCGGTCACCGCCCGTAGAGCATCCTAGGAGGCTAGTTCGAAGGAAGTAGTCGCGCGCTCAGGCGGACGCGCCGAGGCACCCCGGATCGCCAGCTCACCGCCCGCGGGGTGCCGCCCGGACGGTCCGCGAACGAACCCCGGCGGGCGGAGCCGACGATCCGCGGGCGGCGAGCGTTCGGGCGGGCGGGCGGGCGGCGAGCGTTCGGGCGGGCGGGCGGGCGTTCGGGCGGGCGCCCTGTCACGGGATCCGGTGTCCCGCCCGGGTGGTCCAGATGTGATCAGCGGAATCACCGCTGAGCGCCAGCCGGGAAGGGGACCGGGACGCGGGGCTGCTAACGGTGGGCGGCGAGGCGCAGGCCCAGGGCGATCAGGATGCCGCCGGTGGCCGTGTCGATGTGGCGGCGCAGGGTGAGACGCCGGCGGAGCCGGGTGCCGAGGTGGGCGGCGAACACACCCACGGAGCCGTCGATCAGGAACTCCAGCGTGATCAGGATGGCGCCCAGGGCCGTGAACTGGAGCCACAGCGTGCCGAGGGCCGGGTCGACGAACTGGGGGAGGAAGGCCACCGAGAAGGCGATCATCTTCGGGTTGGCGAGATTGGTCAGGACACCGCTGACGTACGCACGACGGCCGGAGATCGTCGCGTCGTCGGCGGTCACGATGAGGGTGCCGCGCCGGCGGATCATCTGGATGCCCAGGTAGGCGAGGTAGACCGCGCCGGCGACGCGCAACGCCGTGAACGCGGCCGGTACCGCGGTGAACAGGGCGCTCAGGCCGGCTGCGGCGATCAGCACGTGGATCGTCTCGCTGGTGGCGATGCCGCAGGTGGCGAGCAGACCCGCGCGGGGGCCGCCGCGCATCCCCGCGCTCAGCACGAACAGCATGTCCGGTCCGGGCGCGACGGTCGCGATGATCGTGGTGACGGTGAAGGCGGCGAGCAGGTGTGGATCGAGGGGCACCCGGTCAACCTGTCACGGCGGGAGCATGCCGATCAATGCATGCTCGCATCGCTCAGCATAGGGTCTGCCTATGCTCGATCCCCGCCGCCTGGCGCTGCTGCGGGACGTGGCGGCCACCGGGACCATCGCCGGCGCCGCGGCCCGTGCCGGGTGCACGGCCGCGGCGGCCTCCCAGCAACTCGCCACGCTCGAACGCGAGCTCGGCACGGCGCTGCTGGAACGCTCGGCGCGCAGTGTCCGGCTCACCGAGGCCGGGCGGGTCCTCGTCGAGCACGCCGATCCGGTGCTGGCCTCGCTCGCCGAGGCGGAACGCGCGGTTCGCCAGGTGGCCGGGCTGCACGGGGGCAGTGTGCGGGTCGCCGCGTTCGCCACCGCCGCCACGAGCTTCGCGATCCCGGCGCTGACCGCGTTCCGGCGCCGGTACCCCGGCGTCGAGCTGCACTTCGCCGAGCTGGAATCCGACGAGGCACTCCCCCGGGTCCGGTCCGGCGAGCTCGACCTGGCCGTCACCCATGACTACGCGCCGCTGTCCCGCCCCGACCTCCGAGGACTGACCCAGCGGCCGCTGTATCGGGAACCGATGCTTCTCGCCGTACCGCAGAAGCTGTTGACAGTGGAACGTGAACCGGTGTCGCTGGCCGATTTTGCCCAGGCCCAGTGGGTGGCCGCGCTGACCAGCACCGGCTTTCAGGCGGCGACCGAGATGGCCTGCCGGGCCGCCGGATTCGAACCGCGGATCAGCGTGCGGGTGCACAGCTACGAGATGGTGCTGGCGATGGTCGCGGCCGGTTTCGGGGTGTCGCTCGTGCCCACGCTGGCCGCGACCGCCCGGCGCGGGCTCGGCTACCTGCCGATCGGCCGTCCCGAGGGGCTGACCCGGCAGATCCACGCGACCACGCGGACCGGTGGGCGCTCCCCCGCCGTCCAGCACCTGCTGCGCTGCCTCACCGAGGCGCTGGGTAAACGGGCCGGCTGAGACCGGGCTCTCCCGCCGTCCGTCAGGACAGGGCGTCAGGGACACACAGTCGTAGGAGAGCGAGACGACCGATGGCCATTTCGGGTACGCAGGTACGCACCTCGGTGCACGTGGCGGCCAGAAGCTACGTTTACATCGCCAACGAGATCAACCGGCTCTTCCTCGAGTCGATTCAGAGCGCCGGGCTCGATCCCACCGCGTACGTGCAGATCCAGCAGACGATCGAGAACGGTCTGCGCACCTGGATCACCATGCATTATCTGGAGACCGCGCACCTGGAGATCCTCGACCGGGGCAGTCAGGTCGTCCGCAGCCGGATCGACCTCGGGCTCAGCTACGTCGACAGCCCCACCGAGGATCGCTACTCGACGGACATCGACCGGGTTCGTCAGGCGCTGGCGGGCACCCCGCAGATGGCCGGGTGTGAGTACCGCGTCGTGGTGACTCTCAAGGACGGCGCGCCCGCCGTCAGCGGGTGGGGCCCCACCGCCCTCGGCAGCATCGACCACCTTCAGCGCCAGGACGTCGGCAAGGTCATCGACACCGGCGGCGGCACCGTCCAGATGTACCGGTACCTGTGAGCCGGTACCGGTGAGGAGGAGAGCAGACATGCAGGTCAACTACCAGGTCGGCGGCGACAGGCACACCTACGACCCCGGGACCTCCGAGGATCTCGGCGACATCACCCGCGGCATCGAGGAGCACCTCCGGCGGAATCATCCGGAACTCGCCGGCCGGGACCACCTCACCGAGAAGATCGCCGACGGCCTGCTGAACGGGCTGGCGGGCGACGGCACCGACATCGAGCTGGGGGACCTGTCCTGATGGAAGAGGGTCCGGCTCTCTACAGCCTGCACCGGTTCTCCGGGCGGCCCGACGACCGCTCTCCGTTCGCCGCGGACTGGAAAGCCATCGTGACGGCGAGCGCACTGAAGGACACTCTCCTACGGTTCGTCGATACCCTGCAGCGGCTCGGCAGTGTGCCCCCGCAGGCCCTGGGGCTGCGGCGGGCGGTGCTGCTGTTCGGCCCGCCCGGCTGCGGCAAGACCAGCCTCGCCCGGGGGCTGCCGTACGCCTGGCAACGGGAGGATCCCCGCCGGGCGGCCGGCTTCATGCACGTCAACACGCACGCGTTGTTCAGCGGGTTGCGCGGTGGCGGGCAGAAGCTCGTCCTGCGGCTCTTCCGGGAGATCAGCGAGCAGGCGTCCACCGGCATCCCGCTGTTCGTCCTGATCGACGAGGTGGAGACCCTCGGCTCGAACCGGGGCGGCATCAGCCTGGAGACCAACCCGCTGGACGCGATGTACCAGGTGACGGCCTTCCTCGAGTCCCTCGACATGAGCGTCCGGGACAGCCCCAACGTGATCTTCGTCTTCACCACGAACATCCCGAAGGCGATCGACCGCGCGGTGCGCGAGCGCGTCGACTTCTCGCTCGAGGTGCCGCCGCCCGCCGCGGCCGAGCGGGAGAAGATCATGCTGTCCGCGCTGGGCGGGCTCTCGGTGGCGTACGACGTGGGACCGGTCCAGGCTGCCGCGAAGAAACAGGTCCGCGAGTGGCGCCGGCTGACGCAGTCGTCGGAGGGCATGTCCGGTCGCGCCCTCCGGCACGTGTTCGTGCTGGCCGCGACGCTGGCCCTCGGCTCCAAGGACATCACGATCGAGCATGTCGCCGACGCGCTGGCCATGGTCACGGCTACCGAGACCGGGCTGGACCGGGCGGGCGGCATGTACCTGGAAAACTTCCAAGGAAGGTGACCCGACGATGAAGGCAGAGCGTTCCATCACCGCTGCCCGGTACTCCGCCGGTCAGACCATCGAAAAGTTGTCCACGTTCGCCACCGACGTCCTGGCCGCTCGCCACTATCCGCACACCGGGCCCGTGGGTGACCAGCTGAGGTCGCTGACCCCGCTCTTCAACCTCCTCCTGGCCACCCGCACCGCCGGATCCCCCGCGCTCGTCGTGCGGACCGGCGACATGGAGATCGCTCTCCGGATCGACTACGACATGAACGCCGAGGACAACCTGTCCGTGCCGTCGATGGGCCTGCTCGACGAACTGCCGGCGGACGCGACGGTCGAGATCGCGGTGCTGGTCACCGAGGAGGTCGCGCCGGCGTTGGCCGCCCTGGTGAGCAGGGCCGATCGCCGGCCGGCCCGGATCACGCTCACCGACGCGGCGTCGTGGAGGCCGGAGCGCCCGGAGCCCGGCCCCGACGTTCCGCCGGTCCCGGAACCGGCCGGCGCGGACGACGGAGAAACCTCGCCGGACGACGCGACTCGGGCGGAGCAGGAGACCCTGGAGCAGGAGACCCTGGAGGAGGAGACGGCACGACCCGCGAGGTAGCCGGGCTCAGTCAGCGACGGACGGCCTGGTCATAGAAGGACAGGTCGTAGAGGCCGCCCTCGGGGGAGGCCAGCAGGTCGATGTCCTGAGGGGTCTCGAAGCCGTGGAACTCGTCGCGGAGTTCCAGGACCGTGCGGAAACCCGTCGGGCTCAGGGCGCCGCACGGGGCCAGGCCGTCCGGGGCCACGTTCAGGTCGTAGATCGCGGCGGCCAGTTCCGGCGTGGTCTCGGCGTCGACCAGCAGGGCGATCGCGGCGTCGCGGTGGCGGCGGTCGAAGACCCAGGACACCCCTCGGACGTACGCGCGCAGGAACCGTACCGCGACGTCCCGGTGGGTGGCCAGCCACTCGCGGTTGCCGGCCAGGACGCCGCCCTGGTAGGCGTCGAAGAGGCCGGCCACCGTGCCGATCACCGGCAGGCCGTCCGCGCGGGCCCGGACCACGCCCTCGGCGTTGATGATCGCGGCCTCCCACGAACCGTCGAGCAGGCCCTGGTAGCGCGCCGGCGTGCTCCCCGCCGACACCAGCGTGTAGTCGGTGTCGGCGGTCAGGCCCGCCTCCTGCAGGATCTTCTCGGCGGGCAGCCCGAACCCGGAGTGCGGGACGTCCACCCCGACCCGCTTGCCACGCAGGCTCTCCGCGTCGGGATAGCCCGCCGCGGCGGTGAGAGCCAGCCCGAGGCCCAGGTCGTGGGCGCCGACGATCACGTTGTCCAGGATGCGGCCGGCCGGGTTGTTCGGGTTGAGCTGGTAGTTGATGGCGTTGTCCATCGAGGAGACGATGAACTCGATCTCCTGCTGGTCGACCTGGATGAACGTCGGCTTCGAGGAGACGAACTGGGCGTAGTCGACGTTCAGCCCCTCGGCGGTGAAGAAGCCGTTCGCGACGGCGGCGAGCATCGGCAGCGAGCGGGACGCCGAGCGCACCCGGACGAGAGGCGGCGTGTCGGCGGCCACCGCGGGCGTCGCGGTGAGGACGTTGACCGCGACCAGGACGAGCGCGAGAAGACTCCGCATGCGATACATACTCGTCCATCGATGGATGCCGGGGGCATATCGCGGGCGTATCAAAAATCCGATACGACGTCGCAACGGGCCGCCCTCTTCGATGGGTGTATGAGCCACCCCACGACCGTGTCCGCCCCGCCCCGCCGTCTGCTGTTGCTCGGCGCCGTCCTCTTCTGCACATCGTTTCTCCTGTACGAGTTTCGCGGGATGTTCCTGATGGCGGCGCCCGCGTGCATGGCCGGGCGCTGGCACGGGTGCTACGACACGGAGAACGGCGTGGTGCTGATGACGCTGGTCTGGCTGCCGGTGGCCGGGCTGGTCGCGTGGGGGCTCGCGAGCGTGCGGCGGGCGGGTGGCGGCGCCGCGGCGTGGCGGATGTCGATCGCCGAGGTGGGCATGGTCTACGGGACCGCGCCGTGGCTGTGGCTGACCATGATGCCGGGTCCGGGCGCCGGGATCGTGCCGGGGCGGCTCAGCCTGATCCCCCTCGCCGACCTGGTCGGCATGGGCTGGCTCGGGATCGGCGGGAACCTGCTGGTCCTGGCCGCGCTGGGGTTCTTCGGCCCGATCCGGTTCGCGGCGCTGGCCTCGGTGCCGCGGATCCTCGCGCTCGGCGTGGGCTGCTCGGCCCTGATCGAGACCGCCCAGTACGTCCTCCAGCTGGACCGCGTGTCGTCGATCGACGACGTGCTGGTCAACGCGACCGGCACGGTACTGGCCGGGCTCGCGTCCCGGCGCTGGTGGCGGAGGTGAACCGCGGAAATAGGCTGCGGGGATGCGCGTACTGATCGTGGAGGACGAGCCGCACCTGGCGGAGGCCGTCCGGGACGGGCTGCGGCTGGAGGCGATCGCCGCGGACATCGCCGGGGACGGGGAGACCGCCCTCGAACTGCTCAGCGTCAACTCCTACGACCTCGCGGTGCTGGACCGGGACATCCCGGGGCCGTCCGGTGACGAGGTGGCGCGGCGCATCGTCGCCTCGGGCAGCGGCGTGCCGATCCTGATGCTGACCGCCGCGGACCGGATCGACGACAAGGCCTCCGGGTTCGGGCTGGGCGCCGACGACTACCTGACCAAGCCGTTCGAGCTGCGGGAGCTGGTGCTCCGATTGCGCGCGCTGGACCGGCGGCGGGGGATCGCGCGTCCGCCCGTACGGGAGATGGCGGGTCTGAAGGTCGATCCGTTTCGGCGGGAGGTCTTCCGGGACGGGCGGTATGTGGCGCTGACCCGGAAGCAGTTCGCCGTGCTGGAGGTGCTGGTGGCCGCCGAGGGTGGTGTGGTCAGCGCCGAGGACCTGCTGGAACGCGCCTGGGACGAGAACGCCGACCCGCTCACCAACGCCGTCCGGATCACCGTCTCGGCGCTGCGCAAGCGTCTCGGCGAGCCGTGGCTGATCGCGACCGTCCCCGGGGTCGGCTATCGCATCGACGCCGGAGCCGGGCATGGTTAGGGAGCCGGGGCTGAGCGTCCGCGTCCGGCTCACCCTCAGCTACGCCGCGTTCCTGATGGTCGCCGGTCTCCTGCTGCTCGCGACCGTCTGGGTCTTCCTTCTCCGGTACGTCCCGGAACGGGCGCTCCTGGTGCCGGGCCGGGTGGCCGGTGAGATGCCGGTGCAGGACGTCTTCCCGGTCCGCTCCGACCTGCTGCGGGCGTTCGCGCCGCGGGCCGCCGAGGTGCTGCTGTTCCTGCTGGTGTTCGGCCTGGCCGGCGGCTGGATCCTGGCCGGCCGGATGCTCGCCCCGCTGGCCCGCATCCGGGAGGCCACCCGGCTGGCCGGCAGCGGCTCGCTGGCACACCGGATCCGGATGACCGGGCGCCGGGACGAGTTCCGCGAGCTCTCCGACGCGTTCGACGCCATGCTGGAACGGCTCGAGTCGCACGTCGCCGAG
This sequence comes from Actinoplanes sp. NPDC051851, assembly GCF_040681165.1. NCBI lineage: Bacteria > Bacillati > Actinomycetota > Actinomycetes > Micromonosporales > Micromonosporaceae > Actinoplanes > Actinoplanes sp. NPDC051851. The sequence continues at coordinate 13,041 of NZ_JBFAYF010000058.1, forward strand.
CAGCAGCGGTTCGCCGCGAACGCCTCGCACGAGCTGCGGACGCCCCTCGCGATCTCCCGCACCCTGCTCGACGTCGCCCGCCGGGACCCGGCACGCGCCGGCGACGAGCTGATCGAGCGCCTGCACGCCGCGAACACCCGGGCGATCGACCTGACCGAGGCGCTGCTGCTGCTGCGCCGGGGATCCTTCCCGCGTACCGGGACCGACCTCTCGCTGCTCGCCGAGGAGGCCGCCGAGACCCTGCTCCCCCTCGCCGAACGGCGCGGCATCACCCTGGAGGTGACCGGCGAGGCGGCCCCGGTACGCGGCTCCGCCGCACTGCTCGCCCGGATGACGGCGAACCTGGTGCAGAACGCGATCGTCCACAACCTCCCGTCCGGCGGCACGGTCACCGTGCACACCTCGTCGTCGGGCACGGGCAGTGAGCTGCGGGTCGGGAACACCGGGCCGCCGCTGGACGCGGAGCTGATCCCGACGCTCACCGAGCCGTTCCAGCGCGGCACCGAGCGGGTCCGCACCGACGAGCACGCCGGGGTCGGCCTCGGCCTGGCGATCGTGGCCAGCGTGGTCCGGGCCCACGACGGCGTCCTCGACCTCTCCCCCGGCGCGGACGGCGGCCTGCTGGTGACGGTGCGGTTACCCCGCTGACGTCCCGGTGCCGATGCCGTTGAACCGGAACGTGCCCGGGCTCGTTGAGCCGGTACCGCCGTCTACCGGGAGTGCCACCATGTCAGCGATCCGCAAACGCCAGCCCTCGTACCAGTACACCCCGGAGAGCTTCGCCCTGCAGCAGGTGCGGATGGCGGTCCGGGTGGCGCTCCGCGACCAGTGGTACACGATGAACCAGACCGGCAACGAGTACCAGATCAACCACGAGGGCCAGGCGCTGGACCGGAACCCGTACTACCGGGAGCGGAACCTGGTCAAGGACCGGATGAACCAGGTGCAGCGCTGGGAACCCCCACGCGTCGCGGCAACCGGCCCGGGACAGCGCGGGAAGGGCCGGCCGGTGCTGCATCCCGCGATCGAACGGGCGATGCTGCTCGACCAGATGATCAAGCAGTACCCGGAGCTCAAGCGGATGCTGGCGAAGTCCGGGCTGGAGGACCGGCTCGCGTACGGCGCCGCCCGCGCGCAGGAGCAGATGAGGGTCGACCGGGAGGGCCGTACCGCCCGGAACCGCTTCGCCCGCGCCGCCAACATGTCCTCGCTCTACTCCAAGTCCATGCGGCCCCGCCCGGTGGTCGCGCAGCGGAACACGCCGCAGCCGGCCCTGCAGCGCCACGCCCCGGGCAGCGGCATGGCGCGGTGAGGCCTTCCCCGGGCGCCGGCCGATCATTACCGTCGGGTGGATGACGACGGCACTCGTACTCGGCGGCGGTGGGATCACCGGGATCGCCTGGCATCTCGGACTGCTCTGCGGGCTCCGGCGGGCCGGGGTCGACCTCGGCACGGCGGACGTCATCGTCGGGACGTCCGCCGGTTCGGTGGTGGGCACCCTGGTGGCGGCCGGCACCGACCTGGAGAAGGCCGTCGCGCTCCAGGAGGAGGAGCCCCCGGCCGGGCGGAGCGGGCGCAGCACCGGCGGGAACGCGCAGTGGATGGCCGCGCTCTCGGTGCTGGTCGACCCGGCGGTGCCCGCTCAGCAGGGGCGCGCGCAGGTCGGCGCCATGGCCCTGGCCGCCCCCAACCAGGACGAGGACGCCTACCTGGCGAGGATGCGACCCCTCCTTCCGGTACGCGACTGGCCCGAGCGTGACCTGCGCCTGGTCGTCGTGGACACCGCGGACGGACGGGACGTGGTGCTCGACCGCCGGTCGGGGGCGCCGCTGCTGCGGGCGGTCTCGGCGAGCTGCGCGGTGCCGGGCCTGATGCCGCCGGTGACGATCGACGGCCGCCGTTACATGGACGGCGGGATCCGGCTCGGGGCGGGCGCCGACCTGGCCACCGGCGCGGACCGGCTGGTGGTGATCGCGCCGCTGGCGGTGCTGAGCCGGGACCGGATCGCCGACGAGATCGCCGCGACCGGGGCCGGGAAGACGCTGCTGGTCGAGCCGGACGAGGCGACTCTGGAGATCTTCGGCACCAACTTCATGGACCCGACCCGGCGACCGGCGTCGGTGCGGGCGGGCCTGCGTCAGGGCGCGGCGCTCGCCGAGGCGGTCGCGGCGGTCTGGACGGACTGAGACCGGGCGGGCCGAGACCCGCGGCGGTCCCAGGCGGTGGCGACGAAGGTCGCGGTGAGCACGAAGAGCGCCGCGGCCGCGAGCAGCCGGGTCTCCGTGTGGCGGGCGGGGACGGCGAGCCCCAGTCCGGCGAGGGCGACCGCGGCCGGCGCGGCCACGGCGAGCCCGGACAGCCAGCGCCGCGTGCCACCCGCGGGGAGCCGGGTCCGGACCTCGTGCAGGGTGGCGGCCGTCGCGGAGGCGATCACCAGCAGGCCCGCGGCGGCGGCGAACCGGGCCGAGCCGAAGCCGAGCTCGTACCGGATGGCCAGCGCCGGGATCAGGAACAGGGCCATCCACCAGACCAGGCCGGTGATCAGGGTGTCCAGGCACGGGCCGGGGACGGCGGCGACCGGGCGGCGGCGCAGCCGGGTGGCGGCCGACCGGGCGGCGAGCAGCACCAGGCCCGCGGCGGCCATCCCGGGGAGGTGCGCCGGGAGACGGCCCAGGCTGTAGAGCAGGACGCTGTCGTAGAGCGCGAGCACCAGGTAACCGAGGGCGGCGGTCGAGGCGGCGAAGGCGAGCAGTTCGGCGGCGGTGCGCGGCCGGGCCACCCCGGGCGGCATGGCCACCCCGCCCGGCGCGGCCACTCCGGACGGTACGGCCACCACGGACGGCGCGGCCACTCCGGACGGCGCGGCCACTCCGGACGGCGCGGACACCCCGGACGGCAGGCGGCCCAGGTGGCGCAGGGCCAGGGCGGTGAGCACTCCGGAGACGGCGCGCAGTGCGAGGTCCTGGTTCGTGTACGGCGTACCCACCGCGATCTCGATCAGCCCGAAGGTGACCGAGTACGAGGCGGCCATCAGCACGACCACGGCGCTCCGGGTGATCCGGCGGTAGAGTCCGGGGTCGAGCCAGTTCACGATGGTCAGACAGGCGAGCATCCCGAACGGCAACTCCAGCAGCGACGGCACCCGCAGCGCGCAGACCGCGAAGAGCCCCGGCACGGGCGTGTGGTCCGCGATCCAGCGCATCACCGGGCCGTCGGCCAGCTCGAACCAGCCGTCCGGCACGTACACGGCCAGATAGGACATGTCCCCGTGACGGACCGCCAGGGCGTACACGGTGAAGAGCAGTTGATTGAGCAGGAGGAGGCCGGTGACCACGACCAACCACCCACCCGGTCGCGACCAGCGCGCCGGGCGCGGCGACGCGACCGGATCGAAACCGGTCAGCGCGCGCCGGGTTACCGGGAGTCCGGCCAGGACCGAGGCGGCGACCGTGCCGTGCAGCGCCAGCGTTGTACCCGTCACCCGCTGATTATGATCAAACCGACGCAACACAGCGGGAGAGGAGCCCCTCGATGACGGAGACGGTACGGCTGGTGCACGGCGCCGAGATGCCGCGGATCGGGGCCGGGACCTGGCCGTTGAAGGACGCGGACGCCGAACGGGTGGTCGCCGACGCGCTGACCGCGGGTTACCGGCTGATCGACACCGCGCAGGCGTACGGCAACGAGCGCGGCGTCGGTCTCGGGCTGAAGGCCGGCGGGGTCCCGCGCGAGGACGTCTTCGTGACCACCAAGTTCAACAAGGAGTGGCACGGTCGCGAGCTGGCCGCCGAGGCGGTCGCGAAGAGCCTGGACACGCTCGGCCTGGACTACCTGGACCTGGTGCTGATCCACTGGCCGAACCCGGGGCACGACCGGTACGTCGAGGCCTGGGAGGGGCTCGCGCGCCTGCTCGAGGCGGGCACCGTCAAGGCGATCGGCACCAGCAACTTCAAGCCCACCCACCTGAAGCGGATCATCGACGCGACCGGCGTGGTCCCGGACGTCAACCAGATCCAGCTCAGCCCGGCCTCGACCCGGCGGGAGGCCCGCGCCTTCCACGCCGGGCACGGCATCGTCACCGAGAGCTGGTCGCCGATCGGCGGCCAGGGCGTCAAGATCCTCGACGAGCCGCTGATCGGCGAGATCGCGGCGGCGGCCGGCCGTACGCCCGCCCAGGTGATTCTCCGCTGGCACCTGCAGCTGGGCCTGGTGCCGATCCCGAAGTCGGCCGACCCGCGCCGCCTGCGGGAGAACCTGGACGTGTTCGGCTTCGCGCTGACCGAGGCGCAGATGACCGCGCTGACCGGTCTCGACCAGGGCGAGTCGGCGGTCGTCGACTCGGACTCGTTCGGTCACTGATCCGTTGACCGATCCGTCGGCCGGACCGTCGGCCGGACCGCAGGCCGGGGCGCCCCGGGTTCGGGGGCGGCGTCCCCCGGCCGGGGATCCGGTGGTGGACCGGGCGATGGCGCTGCTCTTCGCGTTCGGCGCGGACCACCGGCGGCTCACGCTCACCGAGCTGAGCCGCCGGACCGGCATCCCGGCGAGCTCCGCGCTGCGCCTGGCGAATCGGCTGATGGCCTGGGGTGCCCTGGAACGCGACCCTGCGGGCCGCTTCTCGATCGGCCTGCGCCTGTTCGAGGTGGCCTCGCTGAGCCCGCGCGGCCACGGACTGCGCGAGGTGGCGCTGCCGTACATGGGCGACCTCGCCGAGACCACCCGCCATCACGTGCTGCTCGCGGTCCGGGACGGCGACGAGGCGATCCTGGTCGAGCGGATCTCCGGCCGTGACGCGATCCCGACCATGTACCGGGTCGGTGGCCGCCTGCCCCTGCACGCCACCGGGGTCGGCCTGGTGCTGCTCGCGCACGCCGGCCCCGCCTTCCAGGCGGAGTATCTGGCCCGGCCGCTGGTCCGGGAGCCGGAGCAGGTCCCGGTCGATCCGGCCGAGCTCCGCAGGACCCTTGCGCACGTACGCCGTACCCAGGCGGTCGCCCTGCGCCGCAACGTCATCGAGCCGCTGATGTCCGTGGCGTGCCCGATCCTGACCACTGACGGTGAGGTGGTGGCCGCCCTCGCCGCGATCGTCCCGGAGCAGAAGGCCGACCCGCGCCGCCTGATCCCGGTCGTCCAGCTCGCGGCCCGCTCGATCGGCCGGTCACTCGACGCCTCGCTCGGCGTCTCCCCGGGCACCTCACCGGGTACCGGGGCGTAACGCACCCGCAACAAGCTGCCCGGAAGTGTGATCCAGTCGTGTGAGCAACACCGCCTGTGATCTCCGCGGTTGCCATTCAATGGCAACGAGATTGAGGGTCGCCCCGCTCTCCGGCGATGGTTCAGTGGTGAGCACCGAGACCCTGACCCACCCCGCCCCCGCCGTTCCCGCCGCCGCAGCCGTCCCGGCGCCCGCCCCTGGCGCCGCGCCGTCCGCCGCCCCCTCCGCTTCATCCGTGACCGAAAGCGATCGCGGTTCGAAGCCCGCGCGCGGCCCGGTGCGGTGGAAGCAGTTCCTGATGACCGCCTCGGTGATCTGGATCCTGCAGACCACGGTCTCGACGGCGCTGCGCCCGCTGGTCGGCGACTGGCCCACGGTGCTGCGCTCGGGCGCGGTCATCGTCCCGGTGGTCTTCCTGATGGTCTACGTGGTCATGCCCCGCCTGACCCGCGCCCTCTCCGGCTGGCTGCACCGCCGCCGCTGACCCGCCGACCCGGCGTGCGGGGTTCCGGCTCCCCGCGAACCCGGGCGTCACGCGGGACGGACTCTCGGGGCGGATGACGGTGGGCATCGATGGCTACAGTGCGCGTGTGCTCACGCCGTCGCCGTCCGTGTACCGATCGAGCCTCGCCGTCTTCCTGGTCGTGGTCGCCGCCACCTGGTGGCACCCGCCGCACCCGGTGGAGCAGGCACTCCACCACTCGCTCACCGTCGTCGCGCTGCTGGTCCTGGTGCTCGTGCACCGGCGCAGGCCACTGCCGTACACCTCCCTTCTGTTGATCTTGATCTTCCTGCTGCTGCACTCGGTGGCGGCGCGCTGGATGTACTCCTACGTGCCCTACGACGACTGGACCGAGGCGCTCTTCGGCGTACGGCTGAACGAGGCGCTCGGCTGGCGGCGCAACCACTTCGACCGGCTGGTGCACCTCACGTACGGGCTCTGTCTCGCGCCGGTGCTGTTCGCGGCCTTCCGCGCGGGCGGGCGGGGCATCCGGTGGTCGGCGATCGCGGCGGTCGACGTGGTGCTCTCCACCAGCGCCTTCTACGAGCTGTTCGAGTGGGGTATCGCGATGACGCTCGCGCCGGAGGCGGCCGAGGCGTACAACGGCCAGCAGGGCGACATGTGGGACGCCCAGACCGACATGCTGCTCGCCACCTCGGGAGCGGTGATCGCGGTCTTCTTCTCATCTGCCCGGGCAGCCCGCCGATAGGTCGTCTCGTATCCGCGGAAGGAACGGGTGATGGCGACTCTCGTGCTGTCGGCAGTCTTCGCCGTGTCCGTGGTCGTGGCGCTCTCCGTGCTGGTGGCCGCGGGGCGACGGCGCCGCGAGGCACCCGGGTTCGCCACCATCGCCGCGTTCGCCGCCGGGGCCGCGTGGTGGTCGGCGGCCTCGATGGTGACGCTGTACACCCGCGACGAGACCATCGTGAGCATCGGCATCGCGCTCATCTATCCCGGGGTCTTCCTGCTGGTGGCGGCCTGGTGGGCCACCGCGCAGGCGCTGACCGACCGGTTCTGGCGGCTGGAGCGGCGCACCGCGCTGCTGCTCGCCGTCGAACCCGTGCTCTGCACCCTCGCCATCATCACCAACCCGTGGCACCACCTCTTCATCAGCGGCCTGCGGCCCACGGTGATCGACGGTGCGCTCGCCTCGGTCTTCGGGCCGCTCTTCTGGGTGCACGCGCTCTACAGCTACGCGATGATCGGCTACTCCGCCGTCAAGATCTTCCGCACCTACCTCCGGCAGGCCAGCCGGTACCGCGCGTACCTGATCGCCACCGTCAACGGCCTGCCCTCGACCATCATCAACATCGCCGGTGTGATGGTCGGCGGCCGGCTCATCGACCTCACCGCGGCCGGCTTCGTGATCGGCGCCCCGACCATGTACTGGCTGGTCACCCGGCAGGCCGGGCCGGCGATCGCCCCGGTGGCGCACCGCGAGGTCTTCCGGAAGATACCGGACGCGGTGCTCGTGCTCGACGCGACCCGCCGGGTCATCGACGCCAACCCGGCCGCCGCCCGGCTCCTCGCCGACCTGGGCGTGGCGACCCGGGACGCCACCGGGCGGATCGTGCTGCCGCATCGCCTCGGCGTGGTGCCGGGCGTCCCCGACGACGCCGACGGTGACCACGAGATCCGCGACGTCCTCGGCCGGGGCATCGACCTCAGCCTGCGGATCAGCCTGCTGCACGACCGGCGCGGCACGCCCGCCGGGTGCATCATGGTCGCCCGGGACGTGACCGAGCAGAACCGGCAACACGAGCACGTCGAGTACGTGAACCGGCAGCTCCGCGGCCAGCTCGCCACCATCGAGGCGCTCCGGGCCAGCCTCGCCGACCAGGCCGCGCGCGACTACCTGACCGGGTTGTTCAACCGGCGGCAGCTGATGACCGAGCTCACCGCCGCCATCGAGCGCGGCACCCCGTTCGCGGTGGTGCTGCTCGACATCGACTTCTTCAAACAGGTCAACGACCGGTACGGCCACAACGCCGGCGACGACGTCCTGGTCCACCTGGCCGACGCGCTGACCGGTGCGCTGCGGCCGGGCGACGTGGCGGCGCGGTACGGCGGCGAGGAGTTCGCGCTGCTGCTGCACGGGCTCTCCGGCCCCGAGGCTGCGGCCTGGGCGGACGGCCTGCGCCGGGCGGTCGCGGCGTACCCGCTCCGGACCGGCGACGCGGAGATCGCGGTGACGTTCAGCGCCGGGGTCGCGGCCGGGGGCGGTGCACGGCCCACCCCGGCCCACCTGATCCACGACGCCGACCTGGCGCTCTACGCCGCCAAGGAGAACGGCCGCAACCGGGTCGAGCAGGCCCTCGGCACCGGCCGCCTGGTCACCCACGCGGACCGGTAGCCCGCGCGGCCGCCACCGCGACACCTGCCACCACCGTGGCCGGGGAGGCCGGCCGGCGCCACCCCGAAGGGCCGTGTCAGTGCGGAACGGCGCCGGTGACGGAGAGGGTGGAGCGGAGCGAGGTCAGGGCCTCGTCGAGGAACTCGTGGAGGGGGCGGTCGCCGTCCTGGTCCAGCCAGGCCTGGAGGGCGACGAAGAGCAGGGTCGCGCTGGTCTCGGCGAGCAGGGCGGCGGTCATCGCGGGGAAGCCGCGCTCCCGGCAGGCCGCGGTGACCGCCTCGCAGATCACCGCGCGTTTGCGGAGCTCGCGTTCGCCCAGGCCGGGATCGGAGCGGACGATCTCGCGGCGCCGGAGCAGGTCGGCGCGGCGGCCCTCGAAGCGGGTGTCGGCCACCGCGCGCAGGGCGCCGGTGATCAGTGTCAGCGGGTCGGCCGAGGGCGGGGCGTCGGCGATCATGCGCCGGGCCATGGCGGGCAGCTCGGCCTCGCCGGCGAAGAGGACCTCGCGCTTGTCGGCGTAGTGCCGGAAGAACGTCCGCGTGGTCAGTCCGGCCCGCTCGGTGATCTGCGGAACCGTGGTGGCGGCGAAGCCCTGCTCGGCGAAGAGTTCGAGAGCGGCCCGCTCCAGCCGTTCCCGCGCGTCCGGTCGCCATCTGCTCATCGGCTCGATCCTACCGTGATGACATGCCGTGTCATCACGATGTATGGTGACGACATCGCGTGTCATCACGACGGCGGGAACAATCGGCAGGAAACAGGAGGGCACATCATGAGCACCGAGGTCTGGATCCTGGGCGGCACCGGGCGCAGCGGACGCGCCGTCGCGAGTGAGCTGGCGACGCGCGGGCTGACCGCCACCCTGGTCGGGCGGGATGCGGACCGCCTGGAGACCGCCGCGCGGGCGACCGGCAGCCGGACGCTGGTGTCCGCCTCCATCGACCACACCGCGGCGGAGATCCGGCGACGGCGACCGGCGGTCGTGATCAACACGGTCGGGCCGTTCACCGAGACGGCCGGGCCGATCATCGGCGCGGGGAGCCACTACGTCGACCTGGCCAACGACCTCGCGGCGGTCGGCGCCACGCTCGACCGGAACGACGCCGCGACGGCGGCCGGGCAGACGCTCGTCACGGGGGCGGGCTTCGGGGTGACCGCCACCGAGAGCGCCCTCATGAAGATCTGCGAAGGGCATTCCACCCCTTTGCGGGTACGCGTGGACATGGTGCCCTCGATGGCGGTGGAGGCGGGCCCGGTCGGGGCGGCCCTCGCCGCGACCATCCTGGACGGACTACCCGGCGTACCGGGCGGCGGCCGCTTCCAGGGGCGCCGGATCGCGGAGGGACGACCGGCACCGGCACGGATCGCGGATGACCCGATGCGGCTCACGCTGCCGGACGGCGCCGAGGTGACCACCGCGGGCATGCCCCTCGGCGAACTGCTCGCGGCCCAGCGGGCGAGCGGCGCGCGCTTCGTGGTCTCCGCCTCCAGCGAAGCGCCCTCCGGTACGGCGATCCGGGCCGTCCTGCCGGTCGCGCTCGCGCTGCTGAACTGGGCGCCGCTGCGCGAGTTCGCGAAGCGCCGGCTCGCCGCGGTGACCGTGAAGGCAGCCGACCGGCCCCGCGAGCACTCCTGGGGTCATGCGGTGGCGACCTGGGCGAACGGCGAGACCCGGGAGGGCTGGCTGCGACTCGGCGACGCGCAGGAGTTCACCGGCGCGGTGCCCGCCGAGGTCGCGCGCCGGCTGCTGGACGGCGAGGGCCGACCGGGCGCCTTCACTCCGGCCGCGCTCTTCGGCACCGGACTGGCCGCGTCATGCGGCGGCGAATACCTCACCACGAGTCACCGATAGTTTCGAATCGAAGCCGCAGACTACCGGAAGATCATCGACGTCTCTCGCTGTTCATGTTCTTGACACGACAGTGATCCGCAGCATACGTTCGCCGCCTAGACATACCGTTTCGTCGATGGAAGTTACGGGGCGGCGGGCATGAAGAACGGATCGTGGGCGCGTGCCGTGCGCCGGGATTGGCAGCTCTACTCGCTCGCGGTCCTGCCGCTGGTGTTCTTCGCGGTCTTCCGGTATCTGCCGATGCTGGGGAACGTGATCGCGTTCCGGCGCTACCAGCCGGGCGGCGCGCTCTTCGGGGAGACCTGGGTCGGGCTCCGATACTTCCGGATGTTCCTGGCCGACCCGACGTTCTGGCACGTGTTCACCAACACCATCGTGATCGGCGGGCTGACGCTGCTCTTCTGCTTCCCGCTGCCGATCGTGCTCGCCCTGCTGCTCAACGAGGTGCGCACCCGTTGGCTGAAGGGGCTCGTACAGACGATCTCGTACCTGCCGCACTTCCTGTCGATCGTGGTGGTCGCCGGGCTGATCCTGCAGACCGTCGCGACGGACGGGGTGATCAATCACGGACTCCGGGCGGTGGGGCACGACCCGATCGCGTTCATCCAGGAGCCGGACTGGTTCCGGACCCTCTACGTCTCCTCGGAGGTGTGGCAGACCGTCGGGTGGGGGACGATCCTCTACCTCGCCGCGCTGACCACGATCGATCACGACCTGTACGACCAGGCCATGGTGGACGGCGCGAACCGCTGGCGGCAGACCTGGCACGTCACGCTCCCCGGCATCCGGCCCACCATGGTCACGCTGCTGATCCTCAACGTCGGCACCTTCCTGGCGGTCGGGTTCGAGAAGGTGCTGCTGCTCTACAACCCGCTCACGTACGCCACCGCGGACGTCATCCCGACCTACCTCTACCGGGTCGGCATCGTCTCGGGCAGCTTCAGCTACGCCGCCGCCATCGGGCTGTTCGAATCGGTCATCGGGCTGATCCTGGTGCTCGGCGCGAACACCATCTCCCGCCGCACGGTGGGGACGAGCCTGTGGTGAGGCCGACCCGGGGATACCGGGCGTTCCAGGCGGTCAACGCGTTCGTGCTGGCCGGCGTGGTCGCGGTGACGCTCTTCCCGTTCGTCACCATCGTGGCGCGCTCGTTCAGCGGCGAGCAGCAGATCCGGGCCGGCGAGGTCACGCTCTGGCCGAAAGGGTTCAACCTGACCACGTATCAGCGGGTCATGTCGGACGCGCTGTTCTGGACGAACTACCGGAACACCGTGCTCTACACCGCGACGGCGACCGCCATCGCACTGGTGCTGACCACCTGTTACGCGTACGTCCTCAGCAAGCCGCGGCTGAAGGGCCGAGGTCTCCTCGTCGGGGTCGCGGTCTTCACGATGTTCTTCAACGGCGGCCTGATCCCGAACTACGTGCTGGTCAGCACGCTCGGGATGCGCAACACGCTCGGGGCGATCGTGCTGCCGAACGCGATCAGCGTCTTCAACCTGCTGGTGATGAAGGCGTTCTTCGAGAGCCTGCCGCCGGAGCTGGAGGAGGCGGCGGCGGTCGACGGGCTCGGCACGTACGGGATCCTCCGGCGGATCGTGCTGCCGCTGTCGAAGGCGGTGCTCGCCACGATGCTGCTCTTCTACGCGGTGTCGTTCTGGAACTCGTGGTTCGCCGGGTTCCTCTACATGGACCGGCAGGAGCTCTTCCCGGTCACCGTCTACCTGCGCAACCTGATCGCCGGGGCCAGCACCGGCACCGACAACACCGCGACCAGCGACACCGCGCTGCAGATCGCGGCCAGCATCCAGGCCGTCACGATCGTCCTGACCATGCTGCCGATCATGCTCGTCTACCCGTTCATCCAGAGATTCTTCGTCTCCGGCGTCACGATCGGCGCTGTGAAAGGCTAGGGGCCTTCGATGGTTCAGCTCACCAGACGACACCTGCTCACCGCCGCGGCACTGTCCGGAGTCGCCGCGTGCTCCTCCTCGGAGGACACGAACGAGAGTCTCGAGGACAAGAAAGCCGGAGCGATGGCCTCGTTCACGGTCGGGGACCAGTTCCGGGCGACCGAGCCGCTGACATTCCCGATCCTGATGCTCAGCAACCCGGCGTACCCCTACAAGGCGGACTGGCCGTTCTTCGCCGAGCTGACCAAGCGGACCAACGTCAGCTTCGACGCGACCACGGTGCCGTACAGCGACTACAACCAGAAGCGCAGCGTGATGGTGAGCGCCGGGAACGCGCCGTTCATCATCCCGAAGACGTACCACCCGGACGAGAACGCGTTCATCGCCGGCGGCGCGATCCTGCCGGTCAGCGACTACGTCCACCTGATGCCGCACTTCCAGGACAAGGTCGCCCGCTGGGGCCTGCAGCCGAACCTGGACCAGTACAAGGCCGAGGACGGCAAGTACTACCTGCTGCCCGGCCTGCACGAGAACGCCTGGCAGGACTACTCCCTCGCGGCCCGCACCGACGTGATGACCAGACTCGGGCTGAGCCAGCCGTCGTCCTGGGAGGACCTGGCCGACGTGCTGCGCGCGATGCGGAAGGCGTACCCGGACCGGTATCCGCTCTCCGACCGGTGGAGCACTCCCCCGCAGCCGGGCGGCAACAACCTGCTCAACATCATCGCGACGTCGTACGGGACGCACGCGGGCTGGGGCTGGAACCCGGTGCACTGGGACGCGAACGCCGGCAAATGGATCTTCTCCGGCGCGATGGACGAGTACCGGCAGGTGCTGCAGTACCTGAACACGCTCGTCACCGAGAAGCTGATCGACCCGGAGAGCTTCACCCAGACCGACGACGTCGCCCGGCAGAAGTTCGCCACCGGGAAGTCCTTCGTGATCAGCTGCAACGCGCAGACCCTGGTGAACGAGGCCCGCAAGGACATCGCCGAGATCCCCGGCGCCACCGTCGCGAAGCTGATCCTGCCGATCGGCCCGGCCGGCGCCACGCTCGACCCGGTCACCCGGCTGGAGAACGGCATCATGATCTCCGCCAAGGCCAAGGAGTCACCGAACTTCGTGGCCATGCTGCAGTTCATCGACTGGCTCTGGTACTCCGACGACGGCCTGATGTTCAGCAAGTGGGGCATCGAGGGCCAGACCTACTCCGGCAGCGTCGCCGACGGCTCCTTCACCCTCGACCCCGGGATCAAGTGGGGCGGCATCAACCCGTCCGCGAGCAAGGATCTGCAGGTCGACTACGGATTCTCCAACGGCGTTTTCGCGTACGGCGGCAGCACGGCGATGCTCAACTCGCAGTTCTCCGACGAGGAGAAGACGTTCCAGGCGGAGATGAACAAGCGGACGCTCCGGCCGGTCGGGCCACCCGCGCCGCTGACCGTCGAGGAGCGCGAGCAGGTCTCGCTCTGGGACTCCGCGCTCAAGGACTACGTGTTCCAGCAGACGTTGCGGTTCATCCTCGGACAGCGGCCGCTCTCCGAGTGGGACACGTACGTCCAGGAGCTGAACTCCCGGAACGCCACCCAGTACCTGGACGTGGTCAACACGGCGTACGAGCGGTACAAGAAGGCCCATGGCTGAGCGGTTCGCCGTGACCGGCCCGTTCTCCCGCGCCGCCGCGCTCGTCCACGTCCTGCTCGGCGTCGAGGTGCTGCTCCTGCTCACCGCGGGCCCCGGCCTGCTGCTCCTCGTCCTGCTGGACCGGGACGCCGGCAACCTGCCGCTGGCGGCCCTCGGCGCGCTTCCGGCCGGCCCGGCGCTCTCCGCCGCCCTCTACGCGCTGCACCATCGCAGCCTCGACCTGACCGATCTGCATCCCGCCGCCGCGTTCCGGCGCGGATACCGGCGCAACGCCCGCGGCGTCCTCCCGATCTGGTCCGCGTGGCTGATCTGGATCACCGTCCTGGCGGCCGACCTGTCGCATCTGGAGAGCAGCGGCCTGCCCGGCTGGTGGCGCGTCCCGCTGCTGGCGGTCGCCGCGGTCGCCACACTCGGCATGGTGAACGCCCTGGTCGTCACGTCGCTCTTCGCCTTCCCGGTCCGCGACGTGGTCCGGCTCGCCGCGATGTTCCTGGTCCGCGCGCCGGGAGCGGCCGTGGGCAACGCCTGCGTGCTGTTCCTGGCGGCGCTCGCGGGCTCCGCGGTCGTCCTCCTCGGCTCGGTGGCGCTACTGGCAATACTCTTTAATAGTCGTAGGTTGATCGACGTCGTCCGTGAGGAGTTCACTTCCGATGCGCAAGATCCCCTACGGCGGCGACTACAACCCGGAACAGTGGCCTGAGCAGGTCTGGGACGACGACCACCGGATCTTCGAGCTCGCCGGGATCGACACGCTCACGGTCGGCGTCTTCACCTGGGGCCTGACCCAGCCCGCGCCCGGCGTCTACGACTTCAGCACCCTGGACCGGATCGTCGAGCGGGCCGCCGCCGAGGGCCGCCAGATCTGCCTGGCCACCGGCACCGGCGCCCACCCCGCCTGGCTGGCGCGCTCCAACCCCGAGGTGACCCGGACCGATTTCGAGGGCCGCAAGCACCGGTTCGGCCAGCGCCACAACTCCTGCCCCAGCGCGCCGGTCTTCCGCCGGCTCGCCACCGAGATGGCCCGCCGGATCGCCGCCCGCTACGCCGGGAACCCCGCGATCGTCGCCTGGCACGTCGGCAACGAGTACGGCGGCGCCTGCTACTGCGAGTTCTGCGCGGCCGGGTTCCGCGCCTGGCTGCGGCAGCGTCACGGCAGCCTGGAGGCGCTCAACACGGCCTGGTACACCACGTTCTGGTCGCACACGTTCACCGACTGGGACGAGATCGAGCCGCCGAACGCGCTGACCGAGCACTGGCGCGGTCCGGACCACACCGCGTTCCAGGGGATCACCCTGGACTATCTGCGGTTCATGTCGGACGCGATGCTGGCCAACTTCCGGGACGAGAAGGACGCCATCCGCGAGTCCGATCCGGATACCCCGGTGACCACCAACTTCATGGGCATGTACAAGCCGATCGACTACCACCGGTGGGCGCCGCACCTGGACTTCGCCTCGTGGGACAACTATCCGCCGGACGACCGCTCGGCGGCGCGGATGGCCTTCACCCACGACCTGATCCGCGGGCTCAAGGACGGCGCGCCGTTCTGGCTGATGGAGCAGACGCCGAGCGTCACCGCGTGCCGGGACGTCAATCCGCTCAAACGGCCCGGGATCATGCGGCTGTGGAGCTGGCAGGCGGTCGCCCACGGCGCGGACGCGGTGCTGTTCTTCCAGATGCGGGCGAGCCGGGGCGCCAGCGAGAAGTACCACGGTGCCGTGATCGGTCATTCCGGTCGTACCGGAACAAGGGTCGTGAAAGAAGTCTCCGCTCTCGGCGCCGAGCTTGAGCTGCTGGGATCGGCCACGCTGGGCGGCCGGACGCCGGCGCGGGTCGCGATCCTCTTCGACTGGGACAGCTGGTGGGCGCTGGAGATGTCCGACGGACCGTCCCGGCTCGTCCGGTACCAGGACGTGGTGCTCCGCTATCACCGGGCGCTCTGGGATGCCGGCGTGGATCTCGACGTGGTCCCGGTGACCGCCGATCTGACCGGTTATGACGTGGTGGTCGCGCCCGCCCTGCACATGGTCAAAGACGGACTTACCGAGCGGCTGGGAGCGGTGGCGGCACGCGGCGGGACGGTCGTCGGCACGTTCCTCTCCGGGCGCGTCGACGAGAACGACAACGCGTTCCTGATGGACGTGCCCGGTCCGTTGGCACACCTCTTCGGCGTACGCGTGGACGAGTGGGACGCGCGCGAGGCGACGTACGTCAACCCGGTCGCCATCGGCGGCCTGGTCTCGGACGCCCGGCTGCTGTTCGAGCTGGTCATCCCGGAGGGCGCCGACGTGTTCGGCACGTACCAGAGCGACTTCTACGCGGGGACGGCGGCGGTGACCCGCAACGACGTCGGCACCGGGCACGCCTGGTACGTCGGGGCCGGGCTGGACGCCGCCGGGGTGACGTGGGTGATCCGGCAGGCGCTCGCCCCTCATGGACTACTCGGCCCCTACGCCGACGTCGCCGAGGTGGAGTCCACGACGCGGGTCATGCCGGACGGGTCACGGGTCCGGTTCGTCCTCCACCACGGCGATCGTCCCACGTCGGTGGTGATCCCGATGGACGGCGAGGATCTGCTCACCGGCGCCGCGCTGACCGCCGGTGACAAGGTGACCCTCGACGCGCACGGGGTGCTGATCCTGCGCGCTCAGTCCAGGCAGAACTCGTTGCCCTCGACGTCCTGAAGGGTGATGCACGACTCGTTCTCCTCGTCGGCGTACTGGGTCAGCACGTGGGTGGCGCCGAGGGCGATCAGCCGCGCCGCCTCCGCCTCGAGGACGGCGATGCGCTCGGCGCCGACCAGGCCGATGCCGGCGCGGACGTCGAGGTGCACCCGGTTCTTGACGACCTTGCCCTCGGGCACACGCTGGAAGAACAGCCGCGACCCGGCGCCCGTCGGATCGGTCGCCGCCGCCCACGGCCCGTCCTCGTCCAGGCCCGGCGCCAGCTCGTACCCCATGACCTCGCACCAGAACCGGGCGACCCGCACGGGATCCTTGCAATCGAACGTGATCTGGACCTGCCGCACCGTTGCCATGGTCCCACCATATCCACTCCGCTAGATGCGCGATCTACTCCGCCAGATGCACGCTGACCGTCACCCGGCGCTTACCCGACCGCTCCGCGACGGCGTGCCCGGTCCGGTCGGCACCGTCCAGCCGAACGGTCAGCGGCCCGCCCGCGCCGGTGAAGTTCCGCCACCAGTTCTTCGCGTCCGGCATCATCACGTCGATCCGTACGCCGGAATCGGTACGGAAATAGGCGACCGGCGTGCTGAACTCCCGCCCCGACCGCCGCCCGACATAGGTGACCACCGTCATCCGCCGCCGCATCCAGGGCAGGACCTGCAATTTCACCACGATGCGGTTGAACCCGCCGACCGCCGTCCGAAGAGCGCTGTTCATGCCCGGGAACCTATCGGCCGTTCCGCGCCCGCACCCTAAAGTGACAGCAATGGGTAGCCTGGCGTCTCCACTTCCACCCCTGCGTTCCGACGCTCAGCGCAACCGCGACCGGATCGTCGAGGCGGCCCGGGAACTGTTCGCCGAACGCGGCCCGGACGTCCCGATGGCCACCATCGCCCGCCGCGCCGGCATCGGCACGGCCACCCTCTACCGGCGATTCCCGACCAAGGACTCCCTGGTCGGCGCGGTCTTCGCGGACCAGTTCGCGGAGTGCGTGACCGCGGTCGACGACGCGCTGGCCGACCCGGACCCGTGGCGCGGGTTCTGCACGATGCTCTCCGAACTCGCCGTTCTGCAGACCGTCCACCGAGGTTTCAGCGCCGCATTCCTCTCCGGCCTCTCCGGTACGGACATGGCCGCGCTCGACGAAGACCGGAGCCGTGCCGTCCGCGCCTTCCACGAACTCATCGAACGGGCCAAGGCAGCCGGCCGGCTGCGGCCCGACTTCGTTCCGGCAGACCTGGCACTGGTCGTCGCGGCGGTGGCGGGCCTGGTCACGCTCTTCCCCGGCGACGCCACCGAGACCGCCCGAAGAATGGTCGCGTACCTGCTGGCCGGCTTCTCGGCCGACCACGGCGGCCCACCCCTGCCGCCCTCCCCGCTGACCATTCACCACCTGCTCGCCGCCGTACGGTGACCCTCATTCCCTAGGGATTCTTCTCACTACTCACGCAGCGAAGAGAAGCCTTCCATCGTGCCTTCACGGCACCGGGGCACCCGCGGCCACACCGACGGCTCACGCTGGTCGTCCGCGACGGGCGGACCGAGCACGTCTTCCAACACGCACGCGCAGGAGGTTCTCCAGTGGCCACAGAGGTGATCGGCGCGGTAGGCTCCGGCACACACTCACGTCACCTGTCGATGGCTCGCGTGCGCCGAGAAGCACGTCCTCCATGATCTTCGAATGCCGGAGCGCTGTCGCTCCCCCGCGGTGAAGCCCGCCATCCGGGTCCGGACTCCTGGGGAGATCCGGTCGGCCCGCCGTCCTCGCCGGCACCGGTGCTGGGGTCACCTCGTCGCCGCCCCGCTCTGGCCGATGCACGGTGCCAACCTCGGTACCCTGCTGCGCACCTGTGACGCCGTCGGGGCCTGCCTGGCGGTGCCGCCGTTCCGCTGGGTGGACGAGGCCCTCGATCGGGGCAACACGCTGCGACAACCGGCCTGCGTGCACCGGGTCGGCAGTCCGCTGCGCTGGCTCGCCGACGAGCGCCGGGCCGGGACGAACATCCTCGGCGTGGAGCTGGCCGACGAGGCGGTCCGGCTCGCCGACGTCCCACCCGCCCGCAAGCGGACGGTGATGGTGCTCGGGCACGAGGCCACCGGCATCCCGCCGGAGGCACTCGACCTGCTCGACGGCGCGGTGGAGATCCCGATGACGGGTACGGGTTCGAGCCTCAACGTCGCCGTCGCCGGGTCGCTGGTGCTGTACCGGCTGGCCGGACTGCTGTGAGAGCCTGGTGCGTCACGCCACGGAAGGGGACATGCGGTGCGGATCGAGCTCGTCACCGGCGACATCACCGCCGAGCAGGTCGACGCGATCGTCAATGCCGCGAACTCGTCACTGCTGGGCGGGGGCGGGGTCGACGGCGCGATCCACCGGAAGGGCGGGCCGGCGATCCTCGAGGAGTGCCGGGCTCTGCGTGCCAGCCGGTACGGCCGGGGCCTTCCCGTCGGGCAGGCGGTGGCGACCACGGCCGGGCGCCTCTGCGCCCGGTGGGTGATCCACACCGTCGGACCGGTGTTCAGCGCGGACGAGGACCGTTCGCCACTGCTCCGCGGGTGCTATGCGAGGTCGCTCGCCGTGGCGGAGGGGCTGGGCGCGCGAACGGTCGCGTTCCCGCTGATCTCATCGGGGGTCTACCGCTGGCCGAAGGAGGACGCCGTCGTGCAGGCGCTCGCGGGCCTGCACGACGAGCCGGCGACCACGGTGGAGCAGGTCCGCATGGTCCTCTTCGACGCCGACACCCACGCCGTGGCCGAGCGCGTCCTCCGAGCCTCGGAGTACACCCGCTGACCTCGCGCATCCGCGATCGCTGACTCGGCACGGCCCCGGACGTGCGCCCGCGGTCGCAGACTCCACACGGCTGGACGAAGGCGTCGTCCCTGCGGAAGATCCGGTGGCCGGCCGACATCCACGCACGGAACCCGGGCTCGATTCCACACCTGGTCGCAGCATGGGGCGAGGCGACGCCGGAACACGCTGGCGTGCCCCGGGGACAGCGCCAGGGCCCGGTCGCACACTTCAGGAGAGGCATCGGGGACACGGTCGCGTGCCAGGGCTGGCGATCCGGGGTGCCTCGGCGTCGATCACGAACCCGACGGCTGCCGCTGCGGGCCTCGCCCGTTCCGCCGGGTCCGTCGTCAGCCGATCTTCACGGATTCCGGCACGGCGGGCCCGGGATCAGCGGAATCCGGGGCAGCGGGCCGGGTGGCGGCAGGGTCAGGACGCCCGGTGGCGGTGGGGTCAGGGCGCTGGGTGGCGGCGCGGGCCTCGGACTCGTTGATCATCTGGGTGAAGCCGAGCGCCAGGGCGGTGCAGACGGCGGCGACCGCGAAAGCCCAGTGGTAGGAGAGCATCGGGCGGCCCGCGGCGACCATCGCCGTGGTCAGTACCGCGACGCCGGCCGCGCCGCCGACCTGGCGCAGCGCGTTGAAGAGCGTGGAGGCCTGGCCGGTCTGCTGGGCCGGGATGGTCGCGAAGGCCACCGCCTGGCTGGTGACGAAGACGTGCGAGACGGCGACACCCAGGAGGAACATCTCGGTACGCGCGATCCACAGGTTCGTGTCCGCGTCCAGCAGGGCGAGCGCGGCCATGCAGAGCACGGCGCCGGTCAGGCCGATGCTGAGCGTACGGCGGGCGCCGAGACGCGGGTAGACGAGCCGGCTGGCCAGCTGGGAACCGCACATCACACCGATGGCCTCGGGGAACACGGAGAGGCCGGCGGCGAGCGGGGTCATCCCGCGGCCATCCTGGTAGTAGAGCGAGATCGCGTAGAGGGTGCCCATGAAACCGGCGGTGAAGCAGACCGTCACGAGCGTGGACGCGCGCAGCAGCCGGTCGCCGAGCAGCCGGACGGCGACGAGCGGGTTCTCGGTACGCAGCTCGGTGAGCACGGCGAGCACCAGCAGCACGAGTCCGCCGATCAGGGTGGTCAGCACCGCGGCGCTGGTCCAGCCGTCGTGGGGGCCCTCGCTCAGCCCGTACATGAAGCAGGCGAGGCCCAGGCTGCAGAAGACGAAACCCGGAAGGTCGAAACGGCCTGCCCGCCGCCCGCTCTCGCCGGTGAGGGCGATGAGCCCGAAGGCGAAGGCCGCCACGCCGATCGGCAGGTTGACCCAGAAGACCCAGCGCCACGACAGGTCCATCACCAGCAGACCGCCGAGGACCGGGCCGAGCGCCGGGGCGAGCGCGGTGGGGATGGTGAGGATCGCGGAGGCGCGGACCCGCTCGTGCGGCGGGAAGACGCGGAACAGCAGGGCCATGCCGACCGGCGTCATCATGCCGCCGCCGGCGCCCTGGAGCGCACGGAACGCCACCAGCTGTTCGAGGTTCTGCGCGAGACCGCAGAGCACGGAGGCGATCGTGAAGACGGCGAGCGCGGTGAGCAGTACCCGCTTGGCGCCGAACCGGTCACCGAGCCAGCCCGCGGCCGGGATGAACACGGCGAGGCTGACCAGGAAGGCGATCGAGACGCTCTCGATCGCGGTGGAGGTGAGGCCGAACTCCCGGCCGATCTGCGGCAGGGCGACGTTGACGATGGTGGCGTCGAGCAGGTTGATGAACATCGACGACACGAAGACCACGGCTACGGCTACTTTTTGACTGATACGCATATGATCCGATCACGAGATTTTGCTGAGGTGTCGGATAGTGAGGATACTCAGCATCTCCGGCGAGCGTCTATCCGGCGAGCGCGTCTATGAGAGGAGTCACGGTGGGCCGACCGCAGACCGGCAACGAGGTCGTCGACGCGGTGCTGGCCGCCGGGCACCGGCTCAGGCGCTCGATGGACACCGGGCTGCGCGCGAGCGGGCTCTCCCTGCCGACGTTCAAACTGCTCGGCGAGCTGTCCCGCGGCGAGCGCTCGATGCGGGAGCTCAGCGACGTCCTGCACGTCAGCCCGCGTACGGTCACCGACATGGTCGACGGCCTGGTCAATCGCGGTCAGGTGGAGCGCCGCCCGCACCCCACCGACCGCCGGGTCACGCTGATCCAGCTCACCGGGACCGGCGCGAAGACCCTCGCCGAGATCAGCTCCGGCGCCGATGGGCTCCGCGACCAGGCGATCGCCGGGCTCTCCCCCACCGAGCGCACCACGCTGATCGGCCTGCTCGACCGGATCGCGACGTGATCGTCCCGTTCCGCCCGCCGGAGAGGCTGTTCCGGCCCCTGCAGGGGCTGTTCCGGCCCCTGGAGAGGCTGTTCCGGCCCCTGCAGGGGCGGGACGTGGCACTCCATGCCGCCGCGGTCACGTTCTACGCGGGGATCGCCGTGGTCCCGGTCGCCCTGCTCGCCGTGTGGATCACCGGACTGCTCGCCGGCACCGCCCGGATCCGTGACCTGACCGGGCCCACCCTCGCCTCGCTGCCGGACGAGATCGGCACACCCCGGGCGCTGTCCGCGCTGATCGAAGCCGGACTGCACCTCACCCCGCTGCTCGCGCTGGCCAGCCTGCTCCCGGCGACGCTCTACGGCGAGGGGCTGCGGCGGGCGTTCGTCTCGATCAGCGCTTCCGGAGAATCCCTGGTCGGGTGGCGCGGCCGCCTGCTCTGGCTGCCGCCGCTGGCCGCCTCCCCGGTGCTCCTGCTGGCGATGTTCGCCACGCTGCCGTACACGAACCGGCTCTGGATCCGTGACGGCTGGCACCCGGCGCTCGGCGTCGTGCTCTCCTTCCTGGCCGCGTGGTTGCTGCTCACACCCGTGCTGATCTGGGTCTACCGCTACCTGGCCCCGGGCCGCCCGCGATGGCCGGCCACGATCCTGATCGGATCGTTCACGGCCGCGAACCTCTCCGGCTTCCTGCACGGCTTCCTGCTCTTCAGCTCCCTACCCCTCGACCTGGGTACGCCCTTCGGCGGCTTCACCGAGGTGGGCGGCATGGTCGCGATCGGCCTCTGGCTGTACGTCCTGCACGTGATCGTCCTCGCCGGGTACGCGGCGACCAGGAGCGCCGGACGGTAACCGCGACGTCGCGCGCGATGACCCGCCTCCGTACGGGAACGGGCCATCGCCACGTCGTCCGGCCTATCCCAGCATGTCGAGGAGCGTGATCCCGATACCGAACAGCGCTGGCCCGGCGGTCCCGCACGCGGCTGATAATGTATCGATCGTGATCCATCATGCCTGGCTGCGACCGGGAATGTGGGCCGGCCGCCGGGTGCGGATCGTCGGGGACGGCCTCGAGGTCGTGCGGGAGGAGGCGGCCCGGGCCGGTTTCGTGCCCGGGGATCCGGCGGATCTCGTGCTCGCGATCGAGGATGTCGGAACGGGGCCGGAGGGATTTCGTCTCGGGCGCCGGAATGGCGGTATCGCGGTTTCCGCCGGCGCACCGGCCGGGCTTCTCTACGGGTTCTTCGAAGTGTTGCGGCGGGGTGAGCGGCCGATCGGCGCCGATGAGGAGCACCGGCCGGCGCGGGAACGACGGATGCTCGATCACTGGGACAACGTCGACGTGCACCCGGTGATGGGACAGGTCGAGCGCGGGTACTCCGGTGGGTCGCTCTTCTGGAGCCCGGGGCGCGACATCGGCAGGGTGCGGGATTACGCGCGGCTTCTCGCGGCGACCGGGATCAATGCGATCACGGTGAACAACGTCAATGTGCACGCGGCCGAGACGCGGCTGCTCACCGAGCGGCTGGACGAGGTCGCCGCGATCGCGGACGTGGTCCGGCCCTTCGGCATCCGCGTCCACCTCTCCGTGAACTTCGCGGCGCCGATGGTGGCCGGTGGCCTGTCGAGCGCGGACCCGCTGGACGATGTCGTACGGGAATGGTGGAAGGAGGCGACAGCGAGAGTCCTGGGTCTCATCCCTGATTTCGGGGGGTATCTGGTCAAGGCCGACTCGGAGGGGCAGCCGGGTCCGTTCGAATATCGGCGCACGCATGCGGACGGCGCGAACATGCTGGCCGAGGCCCTCGAACCGTACGGCGCAGTGGTGCATTGGCGGGCGTTCGTCTATGACCACAGGCAGGACTGGCGGGACCGGTCCACCGATCGGGCGCGGGCCGCCTACGACCATTTCGCACCCCTCGACGGACAGTTCCGGGACAACGTCATCCTCCAGGTCAAGCACGGTCCGATGGATTTTCAGGTACGCGAACCGCTCTCCCCGATCCTGCTCGGGATGCCGCGCACCCGGCTCGCGACCGAGCTCCAGATCACCCAGGAATACACCGGCCAGCAGCGGCACGTCTGCTATCTGGCGCCGATGTGGACCGGCGTGCTGACCGGCACCGATCTGGTCGCCGTGTCGAACGCCGGTGACGATCCGTTCTGGACCGGTCATCCGCTCGCGCAGGCCAATCTGTACGCGTTCGGCCGCCTCGCCTGGAATCCGGCGCTCACCGCGGAGCAGGTGCTCGACGAATGGATCGGGCTGACGTTTCCCCGGGCACGGGAGATCCTGCACGACCTGATGGACGACTCGTGGCGGACCTATGAGCGGTACACCGCCCCGCTCGGCGTCGGCTGGATGGTCCGGCCCGGCCACCATTACGGGCCGGACGTCGACGGGTACGAATACACCCCGTGGGGGACCTACCATTTCGCCGATCGGGACGGCATCGGCGTGGACCGGACCCGCGCGACCGGGACCGGGTTCACCGGGCAGTATCCGGAACCCTGGGCGTCACTCTACGAATCGCGGGACAGCTGCCCCGACGAACTGCTGCTCTTCTTCCATCACGTGCCCTACACCCACGTGCTGCAAAGCGGTGTCACGGTCATCCAGCACATCTACGACACCCGTTTCGCGGGTGCCGCGCGGGTGGCCGCGATGCGCCTGCGGTGGCGGGACGCGGACGGGCTGGTCGAGGCCGGCGTCCACGAGCGGGTCGCGGAACGACTCGACGAGCAGCTGCGCAGCGCCGAGGAGTGGCGCGACCAGGTCAACACGTACTTCCTCCGCAAGTCCGGAATCCCGGACCGCCACGGCCGCCGCATCTTCTGACCGGCGGGCGCCTTCACGAATGCTTCATGCGGGACGCGGTGGGAGCTTGATGGTGGACGGGTTCACTCGAGCATCCAGGATGCGAGAGGAAAGAACACCACCATGGAACTGCGCAGGCGAACCCTTCTTCAGGGGGCGGCGGCCACCTCGATCATCGGCGCCCTGGGGCTGGCCGGGTGCGACGACTCGGGTGACACGTCATCCGTGGCCGCGATACCGAAGTCGCTGGACTTCAGCGGCGCGACCTGGAAGTACGACGAGACCAACGACGTCTACTACCAGATCGGCGCGTACTACGTGGCGAAGCCGGCCGCGGAGGACTACGAGTCGCTCTCGGTCTTCGTGCCGGGCAAGTACCTGAAGGGCACCGAGAACAGCGACGGGACCTACACCACCACGGTCGACGCCACGGGCACCGTGGGTGACTTCACGGCGAGCACCGCGCCGATCGTGCTGCCGGTGAACACCCCGGGCTATGCGGCTCAGGCACCGCTGACCAGCTACTCGTACGACGCCGTCGCGGCGTACATGAAGGCGGGTTATGTCTATGTTCATCCTGGTCTTCGCGGCCGGGACGTCACCACCGCCACCTACTCCGGGAACGCGCCGTGGGGCATCACCGATCTGAAGGCCGCGGTCCGGTACGTCCGGTACAACGCCGCGCTGATCCCCGGGAACAAGGACCTGATGGTGGTCTTCGGCATGAGCGGCGGCGGGGCGCAGAGCGCGGTGATGGGCGTCTCCGGTGACAGCGAGCTGTACACGCCGTACCTGGAGAGCCTCGGCGCGGCGATGACCGACGCGGCCGGCAAGGACCTCAGCGACGCGGTGGCGGGTGCGATGTGCTGGTGCCCGATCACCAGCCTGGACTACGCGAACGCGTCGTACGAGTGGAACATCGGCCAGTTCTTCTCGACCGACACCCGCGCGGCCGGGACCTGGACGCAGAGCTACTCGCAGGAGCTGGCCAAGGCGTTCGCGGCGCACCAGAACAGGCTGGCGCTGAAGGACCCGTCCTCGGGCGAGACGCTCACCCTGGACAAGGGCGACGACGGGATCTACCTGTCCGGCAGCTACTACGACTACCTGCTGTCGGTGGTCAACGAGTCGCTGAACGACTTCCTCAAGGACACCACGTTCCCGTTCAAGCCGTCGAACTCCTTCATGGCGGGCATGGGTACGGGCACGGGTGCGCCCGGCGGCGGGGCGCCCGGCGGCGGGGGCGCACCGGGTGGTGCCGGGATGCCCAGCGGCGCGGCTGCCGGTGGCGGCATGATGACCGGTGGGCAGCCGGCCACCGACGACACCACCTACAAGACGGTGGAGGAGTACTTCGAGCACCTCAACAAGGACGGGCACTGGGCCACCTACGACACGGCGAGCAACACCGCGAAGGTGGCCTCGCTGTCCGGGTTCGTCAAGAGCCAGAAGACGCCCACCAAGAGCGTCGGCGCCTTCGACGGGCCGGACCGCAGCGTCGGCGAGAACGTGGTGTTCGGCGACGGCGCGAGCGGGCTGCACTTCGCCGCGGTCTCCGGGCAGGTCATCGAGGCCAACGAGGCGGCGTTCGCCACGCTCACCGGGTGGCAGGACGACTTCGCCTCGGCGGGCTACACCAGCGACTTCGCCACGACCGACACGGTCGGCAAGGACGTCACCTACCGGGTCGGCATGTACTCGCCGCTGTACTACCTGAACGGCAGCTACGAGGGCTACCAGAAGTCCACGGTCGCCGGGCACTGGCGGATCCGCACCGGCATCATGCAGGGTGACACCGCCAACGCCACCGAGGTCAACCTCGCGCTCGCCCTGCGGGAGTACGGCGTCGGCAGCGTCGACTTCGCCACCGTCTGGGCGCTGGCCCACACGATGGCCGAGCGCAGCGGCGACGCGGTCGAGAACTTCATCGCCTGGGTCAAGGAGATCGCCGCCAAGTGACGACCATGGGTTCTCCGGTACGGGCGGACCTCCGTACCGGAGAACCCGGACTGTGACCGAAAAGGGGACCGGCAGCATGACCGCACCGCGTGTCCCGGCCATGAGGAGCGCCCGGTGAGGAGACTGTCGCTGCGCAGCCGGCTCGTCCTGTCCCACGTGTTCGTGATGCTGGTCGTCCAGGGCACGGTGCTGCTCGCCGTCCAGCTGATGAGCGGCCCGAACCGCAAGCACTTCGACGCCGACGTGGCGATCGAGATCGGCGTCCTCACCGGTGTGGTCTTCGCGGTGATCGCCGGGATCCTGCTCTCCCGCCTCCTGCTCCGCCCGCTCGACGCGGTCCGCACGGCCACCCGCCGGCTCGCCCGGGGCCACTACGGCGACGTGCTGCCCACACCGCACGAACCCGACCTCGCCGCCCTGGTCCACGACGTCAACACGCTCGCGGCGGCGCTCGCCGACACCGAACGCCGCCGGGCCCGCCTGGTGTCCGAGATCGCCCACGAGATGAAGACCCCGATCACCATCCTGCGCGGTCAGATCGAGGGGCTCACCGACGGCATCTTCACACCGGACGAGGCCACGTTCGCCTCGCTCACCGACGACCTGGCCCGCCTCGAACGCCTCGCCGGCGACCTGTCCAGCCTCTCGGTCACCGAGGAGGGCGCGCTGGTGCTGCACCGGCGGCACGCCGACGTCGCCGCGCTGGCCCGGGCCGTCGCCGACCGGCTGCGCCCGCAGTACCACGATCAGGGGGTCACCCTCGCGGTCGACGCGCCCGCCCCGCTCGTCGCCGACTGCGACCCGGACCGGGTCACCCAGGTCCTGGTCAACCTGCTCGGCAACGCGCTCGGCGCCTGCGACCCCGGCTGCCGGGTGCGGATCCGGGTCGGTGCCGCCGCCGTGCCCACGCCGCACGTCCTGATCCAGGTCGCCGACGACGGGATCGGCATCGCGGCGGACGACCTGGAGCGCATCTTCAGCCGGTTCGAGCGCGTCAACCGTCCGGGACGGCCGGCGCCCGCGGGCGGCAGCGGCATCGGGCTCACCATCGCCCGGGGTATCGCGCACGCACACGGCGGCGCCATCACCGTCGCGTCACCCGGCCCTGGGAAAGGCGCCGTCTTCACCGTCGAACTGCCGTTCCGGGTGTCCTGACCGTTTTCGTCCCGGCAGCGCCACGGACGCGCTCAGCCGTGGTCGGCGCTCCTGGCGGCGAGGAACGCCGGGACCAGGTCGGCGCGCCGGCCCTCGCCGATCAGCGTGGTGTACAGCGTCAGGCGGCACGGCGGGCTGAGGCCGGCGGGCGAGCAGGACGGTGCCCGGGCCGTGCAGGAGGACGCTGGCGATCACCGTGAGGGTCGGCGAGCGTGCCCGCGGCCGGGAGCGGCCGGCGCCGCTGATCACCGTACCGATCAGGGGAAACGGCGGGCGAGGATATCGAGCGCGAGCTCTCCCCAGGAGATGTTCTCCCGCTCGAAGCTGATGCCGCGCTGCAGCGTCAGGTACGGGCCGATCCGGTTGCCGGTGGCCAGGAACTCCTCGTGGGTCCGGGTGCCGAGGATCTCGGCGAGCTGACGCTGATAGGCCTCGACCCGCTGGGCGCTCAGCCTCATCCGGGTGCGGATCGCCGCGCGGACGCTGGGCACGTCCGCGTGGGCGAGCGCCTCGACCTGGATCAGCAGCTCGTCCCGTACGGTAGTCGGCTTCGGGTCCTGGGCAGTGAAGGTTTTCAATGCCGCACGACCGAGTTCGGTCACCGAGAAGAGGCGCTTGTCGGGGCGTTTCTCCTGCTTGACCAGGCGGGCCGAGAGCAGGCCCGCGGACTCCATCCGGTCGAGTTCGCGATAGAGTTGCTGAGGCGTCGCCGTCCAGAAGTTGGCGACCGAGGCGCTGAACCGCTTCGCCAGGTCGTAACCGGACGACTCGCGGTCGATCAGCGCCGCCAGGAGCGCGTTCCTCAGTGCCACGGAGGAAGCTTAGTGGCCCTCGGCCGGAACGCCGGGACCTCCTTCCTCAGGACGGCGCGGCGCAGGATGCCGGTGTTCGGCAGGCGGAGCAGCCGGATCTGGGTCCACCGCTCGCGGGCGAACGTCCGGCGGGCCCTACCGGTCAGCGCGCCGTCGATCAGGCGCTTGGCGGCGGCGACCGCGTCCGGCGACTTCTCGGCGAGCCGCGCGGCGAACGCGGTGGCGGCCCCGAGCGGATCGTCGGCCAACTCGGTGACCAGGCCGAGCCGGTGCGCCTCGGTGCCGTCGATCGTCTCGGCGGTCATCGTGAGGCGCTTCGCGACGTCCACGCCGACCACCTCGGTGAGCGTCCGGACGCCGGTCATGTCCGGGATGATGCCCCATTTGCCCTCGAGGACCGACCACTTCGAGGTGGGGGTGGCGTACCGGAAGTCGGCCGCGAGGGCGATCTGCAGCCCGCCGCCGTAGCAGTGGCCCCGGACCGCCGCGATCACCGGAACCGGTACGCGCCGCCACGCCCAGCAGGCCTCCTGGAACGTGTTGGTGCCGAGCAGCGGGTTCGGCAGGAACGCCTTCGCGACCCGCCCGGGCGTCTTGAGCGTCCCGGCGATGTCCAGTCCGGCGCAGAACGACGGCCCCTCGCCGGAGATCACCACGGCGCGGATCGTCCGGTCCTTGCGGATCTCCCGCGCGGTGCGGATCAGCTCGTCGAGGGTGTCGAGGGTGAGCGCGTTCAGTTTGTCCGGCCGGTCGAGGGTGACGTACGCGAGACCGTCTTTGATCTTCTTGTCGAGGTATTTCACGGTGTGCCCCTCAGATTGCCGCGGCGAGAACGGTCGCCTGTTTGATCGCGCGCTTGGCGTCGAGTTCGGCGGCGACGTCGGCGCCCCCGATGACGTGCACGGTGACGCCCCGCTCCTGGAGCGGCGCGACGAGGTCGCGGACCGGTTCCTGGCCGGCGCAGAGGACGATGGTGTCCGCGGCGATCAGGCCTTTCCCCGTGTGCAGGCCCTCGTCGTCGATCCGGACGTACTCCGCGCCGCGGACCATGACCACCCCGGCGTCCTGGAGCGTCGCCCGGTGCACCCAGCCGGTGGTCTTGCCGAGCCCCTTGCCGAGCGCGGTCTCCTTACGCTGCAGCAGGTGGATCTCGCGCTTGGCCCGCGCCTTGACCCTGGTGGCCAGCCCGCCCTGCGCGCGCGCCGGATCGGTCACGCCCCACCGCCGCATCCAGTCCTCCAGGCTCTCGCCCGGTGCGTGCAGCAGGAACTCGGCGACGTCGAACCCGATCCCGCCGGCGCCGACGACCGCCACCCGCTCCCCCACCGGCGCACCCTCGATGACCTGCTGATACGTGAGCACCTTCGGATGGTCGACACCCGGGATGCCGGGGATGCGCGGCGTGACCCCGGTCGCCACGACGACGTCATCAAAACCGGTCAGGTCATCCACGGTCGCGCGTGCACCCGTCGTCACCGTGACCCCGCGGATGTCGAGCATGTGGCGGTAGTAGTCCAGCGTGCGCGCGAACTCCTCCTTGCCCGGGATCCGCGCGGCGAGCCGGAACTGGCCGCCGATCTCGTCCGCCGCCTCGAAGAGGGTCACCCGGTGACCGCGCCCGGCGAGCTCGACCGCCGCCGCCAGTCCCGCCGGGCCCGCGCCGACCACCGCGACGTTCCTGGCCCGGCGCGTCGGCAGCAGGACCAACTCGGTCTCGAAGCCCGCCCGCGGGTTGAGCATGCAGGTCGCCCGCTGGTTCTTGAACGTGTGGTCCAGGCACGCCTGGTTGCACGCGATGCACGTGATGATCTCGCGCTCCCGGCCCTGGACCGCCTTCGCCACCCACTCCGGGTCGGCGAGCAGCGGCCGCGCCATCGACACCAGGTCGGCGTCGCCGTCGGCGAGGATCCGCTCGGCGGCCTCCGGCCGGTTGATCCGGTTCGAGGCGATGACCGGAACCGATACCTCGTCGCGTAGCTTGCGGGTCACCCAGGTGAAGGCGCCGGCGGGCACCGAGGTCACGATCGTCGGCACCCGCGCCTCGTGCCAGCCGATCCCGGTGTTGAACAGCGTCACGCCCGCGTCCTGCAGCGAACGGGCCAGCTCGACCGTCTCGTCCCAGCTCTGCGCGTCGTCGACCAGGTCGAGCAGGCTGATCCGGTACTGCACGATGAAGTCCGCGCCGACGAGCTCCCGGGTCCGTTCGACGATCTCCAGGGGAAACCGCATCCGCTTCGCGGCGGTTCCACCCCATTCATCGGTACGGTCATTGGTGCGCGCGGCGAGGAACTGGTTGATCAGATAGCCCTCGGAGCCCATGATCTCCACGCCGTCGTATCCGGCGCGCTGGGCGAGGGCCGCGGCGCGCGCGAAGGCCGAGGCGGTCCGGTCCACCTGCCGCGCCGACATGGCGCGCGGCCGGAACGGCGTGATCGGCGACTTCCGCGCGGACGCGCCGAGGCTGAACGGGTGGTAGGAGTACCGCCCCGCGTGCAGCACCTGCAGCACGATCTTCCCGTCGTGCTCGTGCACCGCGTCGGTGACCAGGCGGTGCGCGTCGGCGTGCCGTCCACTGGTCATCATGCTGCCGAACGGGGCCAGCCAGCCGCGCCAGGTCGGGGCGTACCCGCCGGTCACCATCAGAGCGACCCCGCCCCGGGCCCGCTCGGCGAAGTACGCCGCGAGCTTGGGCAGGTCGCCGGCGCGGTCCTCGAGTTTGGTGTGCATCGAGCCCATCACCACGCGGTTGCGCAGCACGGTGTGGCCGAGGTCCAGCGGGCTCAGCAGGGTCGGGTACATGACCCGTGACTATACAACTAATTGACTATGTTCCGGGAGGTCAGTACGGCCGGATCTCCGCCGAATCCGGCGATGTTCTCCCGAACCCAGCGGAGCGCGGCCTGCTGGTCGAGCCATCCGTACGGGCCGATCCGGTAGCGGGCGACCACCACCACGACACCGCCCCGGGCCGGCACCGCGGGATCGGCGGCGGGACCGGCGCCCTGCAGGTAGACCAGGACCGGTGCGCGACCGACGGTCGACGGGGTCCAGACGCCGACGACCAGCGACTCCGGGACCGCCTCGAACGCCTCGCGGACCTCGGTCCACGGCTCCGGCGGCACCGGCGGCTGATGGCGGCGCGCACCGACCGGCGGGGCCGCGTACGGGATCCCGCGGAAGATCGCCAGGCCGTCGTCGAGCGCCAGCAGACCCTGGACCGGGCCCGCGGTGGTGAGCACGACCGGCGCGGCGATCATGTCGGCGGTCACTGGGCCAGGGCACGCGTGGTTCGCGCGTACCGGACCGCCCAGACGGGCACCGACGAGATGCGGTTCAGCAGTCCGGTCATGCGGATCAAGGTAAGCACCGCCACCTGAGGATTCGGTGAAAGAGAGATCCGGTAGGTGTGCTACCGCAGCCCCACGACCAGCCAGCGGTAGCGGTGTTCGGGGCGCCCGGGAGATGCCCAGCTCGTCGGCGATCTCGGCGGCCGTCCGCGGCTCGCCCGAGCCCCGCAGCGCCTCGCTGACCAGGTGCACGGTCACCGCCGACTGCCCCTTGGGCACCGCGGGCCGGTCGCCCTCGTGCGCCAGCCGTCGCCGCGACGATGCCCGCCGAGTACGCCGCCGGCGACCCCACCCTCTACGCGACGGCGATCCAGGACAGCATCGGCATGTTCAACGCCGACGGCGTGATGAAGCCCGACGGCGCCGCCAACGTCCTGGAGGTGCTGAGCCAGTTCTCCCCCAACGTCAAGGGCAAGAAGGACCAGGTGGACCTTGCCAAGACCTACACCACGGCGTACGCCACCAAGGCCCCCGCGGCAAGCTGATCGAAGTCGGACGATATGCGGGCGCTTGCACAGGGGCGTCACCATCGCCGATCATGACCTTCTATTCGGGGGTGGGCGTGTATCGGTGGCGGAGACGTACCCTGGTCGTCGGTGGGATCCTCTTTCTGGCCTCGCTGGCCATGCTGGTGGTGGCCGGGTCCACGCGGGGGTTCACCAGTGATCTGATGTTGAACCTCGGGTCCAGTCTGGTGCTCGCCGCGGTGTCGTACCTGATCTTCGATCCGATCTTCGACGAGGCGCGGAAGGCCCGGGTGCAGGAGCACGCGCGGTTCGACGAGACCAGCTTCATCGAGCAGATGCGGGACACCCACCGGGACGTACGCATCCTGGACACCTGGACGATCCTGCTGGAGGGGCGCAGCCGGCTGCGGACGTTCGACGCCATGCGCAAGGCCCTCGACCACGGCGCGACCATCCGGGTGCTGCTGCTCGACCCGGACTCGGCGGCCGCCCGGCAGCGCGCCGACGAGCTGGAGCGGCGGCAGATCGACGTGGCCGCGCAGATCATGGAGAACCTGCGCCAGCTGCACCTGTTCCGTGCCGAGCTGGACGACACCGGGCGCCTGCAGGTCCGGGTCTACGACGCGTCACCCTCCATTCAGCTGTACCAGTGGGACGGGCGGGCGCTGATCTCGTTCTTCCCGATCGGCAAGCTCTCCTTCGACGTGCCCCAGCTCGAAGTGGACATGGCCAGCCCGTGGGGACAGTTCGTGGACCGGCGCTTCGACGAGCTCTGGGAACAGAGCGACCACATCCACTCACTGGAGCGGTACTGGTCGCTCACGGTCACCCTCACCCAGGGCGACGAGGACCTGGACACCGTGGCGGTGCCGTACGTCGGCGCGGACCACGAGGTCTACGTCGACGGCACCGGCCAGCTCGCCAACCGCCTCGCCGAGCGGGTGCTGCGCGGCGCCGGGGTGGCGTCGTTCGGCGCCCGCGCCGCCTGGCCGCCCCGCCTCTCCGGACAGCTCGCCGACCAGCCCGCGCCGGACTTCGAGCTGATCCGCCTGGAGGAGGACGCCGGAGTCCTCGCGCTCTTCGACCGCAAGTACGGCGGCTACCCGCCGGACCGCACGGGCGAGGTGTTCCTGCTCCGCCTGACTCCCCGCTGATCCTCAGGTCTCCAGCCCGCGCATGATCAGCGCCCGCGTCGACCCGAAGTCGTAGTGATCCTCATCGGACGACACGGCGGCGACCTCGCGCACCACGGGTTCGATGTCGATACCGCGCTCCCGGGCCTCCCTGCAGAGACCTCAGATCGTCAGCAGCTGGTCCCGGGGATCGGCGCCCTGATCCATCGCGGACACGTGCATCAGGTGCCGGCGGAGTTCGGCCGCCGATTCCCACTCCCCCGGCAGATGCACCGCCCATCGGAAGTACCGGTGCGCCCGGAAGATCTCCCTGACCTCCGCGCGATCCTCCTCCTTCTCGTACGCGTCCAGCAGCGCGGTCAGCGCGGCGCCCGCCTCGGCGGCGACCCCGGCCTCGTCCACCGCCGCCGGGCCACGCCGGAGCCGGGGCAGCCAGCCGGGGTCACTCAGGTCGACCGGCCGCTCGGCGATCTCCCGCAGCAGCTCGTCGATGACGGCGACGTCCTCCCGAACCGCGGCGAGGCTCATGCCGCCATGGTGACAGACACCGGCGAACCAGGCGCCGATCAGGCGCCGATGGATCTCTGGATCTCCGCCGGCAGGGTCTCGTATTCCGCGCGGCTCAGCCTCCCCTCGTCGAGGCGTTCTTTCAGCATCGCCAGGAATTCCTCGGGGCCGAGAATGACGAGATCGCCGGGAATCTCCTCGTCATGAGGGTGCGGATCGTCGGACATGAGGCACCCTCTGAGGTCGGCGTTCTCGGTTTTCGCCGCCACGCTAGCGCGCCGATGGCCCGTTCCGCAGCTGGCATCCACGCGCCGAATGCGACCCTGACTCCGTCTCCGAGCGCCGGCTCATGTCCGTCGGGGTCCGGTCGTGAACCGGCCGGGCGGCACCCCCGCGGGCGGTGAGCCGGCGGCCCAGGGCGCCTCGGCCGATCGGCTGGCGATCCGGGGTGCCTCACGC
>NZ_JBFAYF010000058.1:47065-57932 GCF_040681165.1 Actinoplanes sp. NPDC051851
CCCGGTCGGCTGGCGATCCGGGGTGCCTCACGCCGGTCGGCTGGCGATCCGGGGTGCCTCACGCCGGTCGGCTGGCGATCCGGGGTGCCTCACGCCGGTCGGCTGGCGATCCGGGGTGCCTCACGCCCTCCGAGAGGCCCCTGACCACCAGCCACCCCGGGAAAGCTGGCACCCAGAGGTCACTCAAAGCCGCCGACACACCCATGGACGCCAGCCACCAAGATCAAACCAGCAGTTGATCATGAAAAGTCGATCAAACCCGGCCAGCCAGGGCCCACCCCGGACGACGACCGAGAACGCCTACCCCCGAAGCCCGCCGGTGAGACGGGGTCAGGGAGTGGTGGGGAGGCGGACGCGGAGGGCGGCGCCGGAGTCCAGTGGGTCGACCGTGAGGGTGCCGGAGTGGCCGGAGACGATCTCGCGGGCGATGGCCAGGCCCAGGCCCGTGCCGCCGCCCTGGCGGGAGCGGCTGTCGTCCAGGCGGACGAAACGATCGAAGATGCGTGACCGCTCCGCGGCGGGGATCGGCGGGCCGTCGTTGCCGACCACGATCTCGCCGTACCCGTTCGTCGTGGTCAGGCTGATCGTGACCACGGTGGCGGCGTAGCGGACCGAGTTGTCGACCAGGTTGCGCAGCACCCGGTTGAGCTGGTCCGGGTCGCCGGTAACCCGGACCGGGTCGACCGCGCCGGCGATGCGCAGGGCCGGGTGCTCCACCGCGACCCGTTCCCGCTCGGCGTAGACCAGGTCGTCCAGGTCGACGTCCTCGCGGCGCAGCGACAGCTGTCGGTCGTCGACCCGGGCCAGCAGCAACAGGTCGTCGACCAGGCGGGCCATCCGGGCGGTCTCGGTGCGGATCCGCTCGACCGAGCGGGCCGGCTTCTCGTCCAGGTCGGCGGCGGCGAGCAGGTCGGCGTTGGCGTGGATGGTGGTCAGCGGGCTGCGGAGTTCGTGGCTGGCGTCGGCGACGAAGCGGCGCTGGGTGGCCGCGGACGCCTCGATCCGGTCGAGCATGGTGTTCATCGTGCGGGCCAGCGCGGCGATCTCGTCCTCCGCGAACGGCACCGGCAGGCGGGCGTGCAGGTTCGTCGCGGTGATCGTGGCGGCTCGCTGCCGCATTCCTTCGACCGGCTTGAGGGTACGGCCCACGAAGAGGAAGGTCGCCACGATCACCGACACGGCGAGTACCGGGAGGCCGATCAGCAGGGCCGTGACGATCGCCTCGGTGGCGTCCGAGACGTAGTCCATCGACTCGGCGACCAGCACGATCCGCTCGCCGGCGGGGGTGTCGACGCCGACCGCGAGGATCCGGAACGGGTCGCCCTCGCCGATCGCGAGCAGCCGGGTCTCCTCGTCCTGCTTGCCGGCCTCGGGGCGCAGCCCGGACATCGCGCCCAGCCCGGAGATC
Organism: Actinoplanes sp. NPDC051851; assembly: GCF_040681165.1. NCBI lineage: Bacteria > Bacillati > Actinomycetota > Actinomycetes > Micromonosporales > Micromonosporaceae > Actinoplanes > Actinoplanes sp. NPDC051851. Next base: position 48,474 of record NZ_JBFAYF010000058.1, read on the forward strand.
GCCGAGGAGCCGTACACCACGTCGCCCGACACGTCGAGCACCTGGACCAGGCTGTGGCCGCCGCCGTTGCCGGGGCGCAGCGCGGCGCCGAGCGCGGACGCGTCTCCGGCGGTGAGCGCCGCGGTGACCTGGGCGGCCCGGTCGTCGAGGCTGGTCTCCACGTCGTCGAGGAGCAGGCTGCGCGCGATCACCAGCAGGATGCCCCCGGCGAGCACCGAAGCCAGGAACACCACGATGCCGGCCGCCAGCGCGGAGCGCATCCGCACGCCGAGCCGCCGTCGTAACCTCAACAAAGGCCGCATGCCGGTCACGCTAGTCACGCCGGACGGCGGGCCGCCACGAAAGCGTCTTCAGCGGTCTCTCAGCCCGGTGCGGCGAGACTGGCGCATTTGAGGGAAGGGGCGTGACATGCGGGTTCTCGTGGTGGAGGACGAGGTGAGCATGGCGGAGACGATCCGTGACGGGCTCACCCCGGAGGGTTTCACCGTCGACCTCACCCACGCCGGCGACGAGGGCCTCTGGACCGCCACCGAAACCCCTTTCGGAGCGTACGACGCCATCGTGCTGGACATCATGCTCCCCAGGCTCAGCGGGTACGAGGTCTGCCGCAGGCTGCGCGAACGTGAAGTGTGGACGCCGATCCTGATGCTGACCGCGAAGGACGGCGAGTACGACCAGGCCGACGCGCTCGACCTGGGTGCCGACGACTACCTGATCAAGCCCTTCTCGTTCGTGGTGCTGATCGCCCGGCTGCGCGCGCTGATCCGCCGGGGCGCCCCGGAGCGCCCGTCCGTGCTGCGCGCGGGCGATCTGACGCTGGACCCGGCGGAGCGGCGGGTTCTGCGCGCGGACACCCCGATCTCGGTGACGCCGCGGGAGTTCGCGCTGCTGGAATTCCTGATGCGGCACCGGGGGCAGGCGATGACGAAGACCGCGATCATCGAGAACGTCTGGGACGCGCACTTCGACGGCGACCCGAACATCGTCGAGGTCTACATCGGGTACCTGCGGAAGAAGATCGACCACCCGTTCGGGCGGGCCACCATCGAGACCGTACGCGGGGCCGGGTACCGGATCGCGGCCGACGGCGGGTCTCCCTCGGAGGAGTTGTTCAGCAAACCTTAAGGCCGGGCCGCCGACCCTGACGTCCATGATCAGCACACAGACGCCGGCGCCCGGTGCCGTCGTCATCTTCTCGGCGAGCATCGGGGCCGGGCACGACGGGGCCGCCCGGGAGCTGTCCCGGCGGGGTGTCCCGGTGGTCCGGCACGACTTCCTCGACATGCTCCCCGCCGGGCTGGGTCCCGCGCTGCGCGAGGCGTACGCCCGGCAGCTGCGCACCGCCCCGGCGAGCTGGGGCCGGCTGCTCGACGCGGTCGCCGGTCCGCGGATGGGCACGGGCGCCGGTGGCCTGATCGCTCCCGTACCCGGAAAGGTTCTGTCTTGAAAACCCTGCCCGCGCTCGCCGCCGTCCACGCCGCACCGGCCGTCGCCGCGATCGGCCCGGTACGCCGCGCCCTCTTCCCCGCGCTCGCCGGGATCGGCGGCGACCCGCGGCACGTCGCGCTCACCTTCGACGACGGCCCGCACCCGCAGGCCACCCCGCGGCTGCTCCGGATGCTGGACCGGCACGGCGTACGAGCGACGTTCTTCCTGGTCGGGCGGATGGTCGAGGAGCACCCCGAGGTGGCCCGGTCGATCGCCACGGCCGGGCACGAGATCGCGGTGCACGGGTACGACCACCGCCTGCTGCTCCGGCGCACGCCCGCGGACACCCTCGCCGACCTGGGCCGGGCCACCTCGGCCGTGGTGGCGGTGACCGGGCGCCAGCCGGTGTGGTGGCGGCCGCCCTACGGGGTGGCGAGCACCGCCGCGATGATCGGAGCCCGCCGCCTGGGCCTGGCCCCGGTGCTCTGGACCTGCTGGGGACGCGACTGGACCCGGCGCGCCACCCCGGAATCGGTCTACCACGCGGTGCGCCGGGGACTGGCCGGCGGCGGGACGATCCTGCTGCACGACAGCGACGTGTCGGCCGCCCCGAGCTGCTGGGAGTCGATGCTCGGCGCGCTGCCGTCGATCCTGGCGCTGTGCCGGGCGCGCGGATACCGGGTCGGGCCGTTGGGGGAGCACGGGTTGCGTACCCGGGAAGCCGCCTTTCAACGGGCTCCGCGGACCCGGAGGACGGCGACGGCCGCGACGACCGCCGGATCGACGACCTCGCCCGGGCCCGCCTGACCTCAGCGTGAGGCCGGGATGTCCAGGCCCGCGGCGCCCAGCACGTCGTCGGCCTCGACCTCGGCCGGGGTGAACCGGGGCTGCGCGGTCCGGGGCAGCAGCAGGCCCACCGCGAGGGCGGCGGCCACGGCCAGGACGGCGCCCGTCACAAAGACGATGACCAGCTGCTCCTCGCGGGGCAGCGGCACCGGGCCGGGGATCGGGTTGCGGGTCATCATGGTGACCACGAACGCGGTGCCCAGCGACATGCCGACCGAGCGGGCGATCGAGTTCACGCTGTTCGCGATGCCGGTCTCGGCGGGCGTCACGTTGGCGACCAGGAGAGCGGGGAGGGCGGCGTACCCGAAGGTGACCGCGGTGTTGACCACCAGCGCACCGACGATGACCTCCCACGTCTCGGTGTGCAGCGCGGCGAGCATCGCGAAGCCCGCACCGGCCAGCAGCGCCGCGATCACCAGCGTCGCCCGGGCACCGAAGCGCGCGACGAGGCGACCGCCGACCGGAGCGCTGATCACCCCGCCGGCGGTGCCGGGCAGCAGGTAGACCAGGCTGGCGACGAGCACCGAGGCGCCGAACCCGTACCCGGCGACCGTGGGCGGCGTCTGCACCAGCTGGGAGACGCCGAGGAAGACCGCGAACATCGCGAAGCCGAGGAAGAGACCGGCGGTGTTCGCCAGCACGATCGGCCGGTGGCTGAGCATCCGGGTGCTGACCAGCGGGTGCACGGCGCGCCGCTCGAAGAACACGAATCCGGTCAGCACCACGACCGCGGCGACCAGCAGGCCGAGCACCCGGGCCGAGCCCCAGCCCCAGCCGTTCCCCTCCTCCAGCGGCAGGAGCAGCAGCACCAGGCCGAGCCCGAGCAGCGCGGCGCCCGGCACGTCCAGGCCGCCGGTGGCGGCACCCGCCCGGCGCGGCAGCAGCCAGACGCCGATCAGGCCGATCACGGTCAGCGCGGTGGCCAGCCAGAACAACCGGTGGTAGTCGCCGCCGTCGCGCATCAGCAGCCCGGTGACCACCAGGCCGAACCCGGCGCCGACCGAGAGCATGCCGCTGACCAGGGCCATCGCTCCGGTCAGGCGGTGCGGGGGCAACTCCTCCCGGAGTACGCCGATGGCGAGCGGGAAGAGCCCGAAGCTGGCCGCCTGGGCGACCCGCCCGGCGAGCAGCAGCGGAAGGCTGGAGGTGGTCGCGCCGAGCACCGAGCCGAGCAGCACCACGAGCAGCACGCCGAGCATCACCGGACGGCGTCCGTGCAGGTCGCCGAGGCGGCCGAGGAGCGGGGTGAGCACCGCGGCGGCGAGCAGGTTGGCGGTCACCACCCAGCTGGCCGCGCCGGCCGAGACGCCGAGATCCGCCTGGATGTCGGCGACGACCGGGACGACGAGGGTCTGTAACGCGGAGACGAGCAGGACGGCGTAGCAGGCGACGGGCAGAGCCGTGCGCGTACGGAAAGGCATGGGTTTGAAATTAGACCCGCCGCCAATAGTTTTCAACACTGCGTCAAAAACTAGAGATGCAGCGTCAATTACATTTGATGGGCTGTAGAGTCGGCGGCGTGCCAGCCATCAAGAGCCGCCGCGCCCCCACCAAAGGCGACCAGCGGGAGCAGTCCCTGGTCGAGGCCGCACGGATGGTCTTCCGGGAGAAGCCGATCAGCCAGGTCACGATCGACGAGCTGGCCGGGGCGGCCGGGATCACCCGCTCGGGCTTCTACTTCTACTTCGAGTCCAAGCAGGCGCTGCTCGCCGCGGTCGTCGACCAGAGGATCGCCGAGGCGGACATGGAGATGTCCGAGTGGCTCGCCTCGGACGGGCTGGACCGGGACGCGCTCCGCCGAGGCCTGGCGCGCGGGCTGGCCCGGTGGAAGGTCGACGGGCGGTGGCTGCGCGAGGCGTTCCTCGCACCGTACCCCGGCCCCGAGGTGCAGCAGATCCGGGACCGGCTGGTGCAGCAGGGCTGCACGATGTTCAGCAAGCGGATCGAGCGCGACGCGAAGGCCGGGCTGACCGTCGGCGGCCCGCCGGACCTGCTCGCCAAGATGGCCGTGAACCTGCGCAACGCGACCTTCTCCGACGCGTACGCGAACCCGGACGAGTTCGACGAGGGGGAACTCCTCGACACGCTCGCCGACGCGGTGCTGCGCCTGGTCTACGGCGTCGTCACAGCAGGATGACGTGGCCCGCCCGCGGCGTCACGTGGCCCGCCCGCGGCGTCACGTGGCCCGCCCGCGGCGTCACAGCTGGATGACATCACCCGCCCGCGGCGTCACAGCTGGATGACGTGGCCCGTCCGCGGTGGCACCGCGCCGCCGAGGACCTCCCGCCAGACCCGGCCCAGCTCGTCCGGGCCGGTGCTCACCCGGACGTCGATCCAGCCGCCGGCCAGCTCGGCGAAGCGCCGCCACGCCGTGGTGAAGCGCTCCTCGAGGCCGTCGGCTCCCCAGTCGAGGCGGCGCTTGCGCATCTGCACCGGCGCGAAGAACACCTCACCGGCGGCCGCCGCGTTCGGCACCTGACCGGTCAGGCCGACCGCGATGTCCCGGACCAGCCTATCTCCGAGGCGGTCGCGTAGCCCGGCACGCACCTCCGGAGAGCCGGACAGGTCGAGATAGACGGTCGGCACGTCGTCGACACGATCCAGTTCCCGGTACGACACCACGTCGTCGTAGCAGCTCAGCGACCGGGTGAACGCCAGGTTCCCGGGTGAGGTCAGCCCGATCAGGCGCACGCCGCGGCCCCGCAGCTCCGCCGCCGTGGCATAGGCGGTCTTGCTCGATGCCGACGATATCACCAGCGCGCCGGCCCCGTAGAAGTCGTTGTCGGCCACCTGATCCGCCAGCATGAAGGAGGTGAAGAAGAGCGGACGGAACAGGATCAAAAGATCTTCATGATCCTTCCGGTACGCCGGATCGCCGCCGGTCGCCCGGTACACGTTGTACGGCGAGGGCAGCTCGGCCCGGTGTGGGGAGGCGTCCCGGAACCCGGAGTCGTCGACCCGCGACGGGCGGACCACCAGGTGGCTCGCCGTGGGGAGATACCCGTAGACCCGCAGCCCGGTCGCCACCTCCGGCACGGTCGACGCGACCACCTCGGCGAACCCCCAGAGCGGCGGCAGGCCAAGGTCGGGGGTGAGCCCGCGCGGCTCCGGCGGGAAGAACTCCCAGTACCGCATCGCGTCGCCGAGCACGGCGTAGGTGACGTTGTTCGCGGTCAGCCCGACCCGGTCGACGCGCAGCAGCACCTCACCCTCGGTCAGGACGGGCAGGTCAGCGTCGGCGTACGTGATCCGGCCGAGATCGTCCCGGCTGACCGCGACCGTCCATGAGCGAGGCATGCCCCCGACGCTAAACACCGAGCTGGGACCGCACAAGTGCACGGCCAGTGCAAAATCCCACCCCCGGGTTATCCCCCAGCCGAAGACGGGGGCCAGCCCCGTTACGCGGGCCGCGCCGCGTCCCTAGCGTTGAGGACGTCCTTCGATGCCTCTACGGGGAGTAACTCATGGTCATCCGCACCGCCCTGCTCGCGCTGACGGTCGCCGGCAGTGTCGCGCTCGCCCCGATCGCCCCCACGGCGCTGACCCTGCCCGCGCCGACCGGGCCGTTCCCGGTGGGCACGGTCGACCTGCATCTGGTCGACCGGTCCCGCGCCGACCCGTGGACGGCCGACCCGGCGTACCGGGAACTGATGGTGAGCCTCTGGTATCCCGCCGCCGACGTGGACCGGTTCCCGCTCGCACCGCACATGACGCCCGGTGCGGCCGCCCACTTCGGCGGTGCCGATGGCGCGGCCACCCAGCTGTACGACATCCCGGCCGGCGCCGTGGACTTCGCGACCACCCGGACCGGCGGCCACCTGGGCGCCCCGATCGCCCGGCAGCGGCAGCCGTTCCCGGTGGTGCTCTACTCCCCCGGCGCCGGTGACCCGCGGACCTGGGAGACCACGGTGGTCCAGGACCTCGCCAGCCGTGGATACGTGGTGGTGACCATCGACCACACCTACGACGCCTCCGAGGTGGAGTTCCCGGACGGGCGCGTGGCCGGCGGCGTACTGCCGAAGCTCTTCTCGGAGATCTCGGAGCCCGCCGGGTTCCAGGCCCTGGCCGGCAAGATCTTCGACGTACGCGTGGACGACACCCGCTTCGTGCTGGACGAGCTCGCCGCGCTGAACGGCGGCGCGAACCCGGACGCCGAGCACCGGCCGCTCCCCACCGGCGTCGCGGGCGCCCTGGACCTGCGGCGGACCGGCATGTTCGGCGTCTCCGCGGGCGGGATGACCGCGCTGCAGACCATGGACGAGGATCCGCGCATCACGGCCGCGATCGACATGGACGGCGCCGTCGAGTCACCGCTGCTGACGGACCCGATCGCGCTCTGGCCGGTGGCCCGCGACGGCCTGGACGGGCCGTTCCTGCTGATGGGCGACGAGGCCACCGACCACCGGCAGACCCCGTCCTGGTCGATGCTCTGGGACAACAGCGGCGGCTGGCACGGCGACGTGCGGCTCACCGGGGCGACGAGCGAGGACGCCTACAAGGACGCCGTCCCGCTGCTCCCGCAGATCGCCCGGCAGCTCGGACTCCCCGACGACTTCGTCACCGGCGCCCTCGGCACCATCGACCCGGACCGCGCCGTCCCGGCCGAGGAGGCCGTCGTCGGCTCCTTCTTCGACCGGTGGTTGCTTGGCGGCCACGACGATCACCTTCTCGACGGCCCGTCGCCGCGCTGCCCCGACCTCACATTCGTCTCCTGATGTACCTCTCTTGAGTACCCCGCGGCGTCGGGGTACTCAAGAGACGGAGGTGCCTCACATGATTCTTCCCGGTCTGCCGCCGATCGATCCGCTCAACATCCGGCCGCTGCTCATGCTGGACGTGGCCCACGAGATGATGCTCAGCAAGTCCTGGCCGCTGCGCGCGGTCACGGTCGTCTTCGAGAGCCACACAGAGCCGGAGGCGCGGTTCAGCTTCTACGGCGCGAACCATCCCCGCTCGATCGACGAGGTGCACCACCGGCGGCTGGACGTCGCGATCCTCAACCCGGTCGCGCTGCTGAACATGGCCCGGCTCGGCCGCGGCGCCTACGACAGCCCGCGGGACGTGGCGACGATCGCGGTGCTCCCACACGACGACCAGCTCGGTTTCGCGGTCGCCGACCGGCTCGGATTCCGGAGTCTCGGCGACATCGCCGCCGCGCGGTACCCGCTTCGGGTGTCGGTCCGCGGCTCGCTCGACGCGGCGACCAGCGTCTCGGTCGACGTGGTGCTCAGGGCTCACGGTTTCAGCCTCGCCGACATCGCGTCCTGGGGCGGCACGGTCGTCTACGACCAGCCGATGCCGATGCGCGGCGACACCGACCGGATCGGCCGCCTGGCGTCCGGCGAGATCGACGCGATCTTCGAGGAGGGCACGGTCCTCTGGGCCGACGCGGTCACCGGGGCCGGCGCGACCCTCCTCCCGATCGACGAGCCCCACCTGGCCACCCTGGAGTCCCAGGGCTTCCGGCGCGCCCTGATCGAGAAGTCCCGCTACCCGTCCCTCCCGTCCGACGTCCCGACAGTCGACTACAGCGGCTGGCCCATCTTCTGCCGCTCCGACACCCCCGACCTGGTGATCGACCAGTTCTGCCGCGGCCTCCACTCGGCCCGCAACCACCTGGTCTGGGACCTCGGCCCGGTCTCCCAGCCCTCACTCCCCCTCGACCGAATGGTCCGCGACTCCCCGAGCACCCCACTCGACGTCCCGCTCCACCCCCACGCCGAGACCATCTGGCGAGACCTGGGCTACCTGCCGTAACACCACACCACCGCACCGCACCACCACCACCACCGCCGCCGCCGCACCACCGCCGCACCACACCACCACCGCGCCGCCGCCGCACCACCTCCGCCGCACCCACCGCGCCGCCCGCCGCACCACCACCACCGCGCCGCCCGCCGCACCACCACCGCGCCGCCCGCCGCACCACCACCGCCGCGCCGCCCGCCGCACCACCACCGCCGTTGCACCGCACCGCAGCAGTGCTCAGGAAATGACGAATGCGCAGGCCTCCGATCGCGGTCATTTCCACATTCATCGATCGACCGCAAGTCCTGAGAAGATTGCAGATCTTGCGGTCGAGAATTCTCATCCACAGAAATTCCAGGAAGATCAATCATTGGCGGGACGGCGCGACCCGCAGGAGAATTTCCTCATGCGACAGCTTCAATTGTTCTCCCGGGCCCAGGTCGCCGATATGCGAGACCGAACGAAACGTCGCAACTATTCGCCCGAGGCGGAAGACTTTCGTCGCGAGCATGCCCGGCATCGCTCGTGGGGTCTGACGCAACGACACACCCGAAAGCTGCAACGTCTACACGGCCACGTCCCAGACGATGCGGAACTGATGGCAGCCTGGCACGAGCGCCACTCCGCAACGCGCACGAACAAGACGCCCGCGCCCGAAAAGTCGCACAAGCCAGCCGAACCCAGGCCAGCCGAGCCCCAGCCCCAGCCCCAGCCCCAGCCCCAGCCAGTCGAGCACAAGCCAGTCGAGCACAAGCCCGAACCCGCCCAGCCCGGGCCCGAACCCGCCCAGGCCGGGCCCAAGTCCGCAGAGCCCGAGCCCGCAAAGCCCGAGCCCGCAAAGCCCGAGCCCGACTCCGCAGAGCACAAGCCCGGACCCGAGGCATCCGAGTACAAGCCCGTCGAGCACAAGCCATCTGAACTCCGGAACGCCATATCCCAGGGCGCCGAGGCCGCGAGGGCCGGAACCGAACAGAGCGCAGGACGCGAGGCCAACGCCCGTGACGAACATTCTCATCTGACCGAAAATGAGGGGCCACACGAAGCAGCGCACAAAATTGCATACGGAATATCGAACGGGAAATCAGAACGGACATCGCAAAAAATACACTGCGGGAGCCAGCGTGGAGCACTCCCGGCATTCGAGAATGATGGAGCTCTACACAGGATCAACGAACGCGGGCCTCCTGTCTCAATAGTGGACGGCTACCACCTCAGGCCACCAATCGAAACCTCTGCACGATGACGGTGGCCGGGCAACCTCTCCGGATCAGCGCGTTGTCAGCTGCCCCGCCACCCGGCACGACGACGCGGGCGGCGGGGCGGCGCGGCACGGCGCGGCGGCGCGGCGCGGCACGGCGCGGGGGCGCGGCGGCGGGGGCGCGGCGGCGGGGCGGCGCCCGGGGCGGGGGTGGGGGGGTGGCCAGAGGGCCGACCCCC